>NZ_OPYO01000029.1:0-209667 GCF_900275665.1 Pseudomonas sp. JV241A | reverse complement strand
GCGCTATTATGGCGCCCAATTGGAGGCAAAATCAGTGCGAAAATCTTACTCGAACGAATTCAAAATCAAAGCTGCCGAGATGGTGCTGGACGATGGTGAGTCAGTCCCTGATGTCTGCGAGAGCCTTGGTCTAGGGCGGACCGCGCTTCGTCGCTGGGTCGAGCAACTGCGCCAGGAACGAGAAGGTCAAACACCGGTCGGCGCGAAGGCCATCACTCCAGAGCAGCAGCGAATCCAGGAGCTGGAAGCGCTAGTCCGGCAAAAGGACCGGGATATCGAAATCCTAAAAAAGGCCAGTGCTCTCCTGCTTCGGGACTCCAAGGATCGTTCTCGCTGATCAACGAACTGAGTGAGCAATTTGGTGTTTTCGACTGCTGTCGCGTCCTTGGAGTTCGGCGCAGTAGTTTCTACGCATGGCGAAAACGCCAGGGACGAAAGGATCCGGTCAGAGAGGATCTGCGTTCAACGATGGCCAGCCTTTTCAAGGCCTCTCGTAGCTCTGCTGGGTCGCGAACGCTGGTTCGGGAATTGCGTCGTGCTGGCCATAAAGCCGGGCGATACAAGGTACGTATGCTGATGAAGGAAGCCGGTCTGCAATGCAAGCAACGCAGGCCGCATCGTTACCGATCATCGGGCACAGAAGCATTGATCGCGAGTAACCAGCTCAAGCGAAACTTCAACGTCTCGACGGTCAACCAGGTGTGGTGCGGCGATGTCACCTACATCCAGGTAGGCAAGCGTTGGCTGTACTTGGCGGCTGTGATCGACTTGTATGCTCGCCGAGTGGTGGGCTGGGCTTTCTCAATGATCGCCGATGCCCGGCTTGCCTGCGAGGCGCTACGAATGGCGGTCGAATCTAGAGGTAGACCGGCTGGAGTGATGTTCCACTCGGATCAGGGTTGTCAGTACACCAGCCATAAATTCAGGGCTGCTCTTGAGGAGTACGGTCTGGAACAGAGCATGAGTCACCGAGGCCAGTGCTGGGATAACGCCGTCATGGAGCGCTTCTTCGGTGCATTGAAGTCTGAGTGGATGCCAGCAGAAGGTTACGAAACCGAAGCGCAAGCACAGTTAGACATCCAGGCTTATCTGATGCGTTACAACCTTAAGCGTCTCCACAGCTACAACGGCTATGAAACCCCGGTAGCCATGGAGAAAAAGCTCAAGGTTGCGGCATGAACCTAAACCGGTGTCCAAAATCTGTTGACCAGTTCAGACCAGCGCCTGCTGGTCGACCTGGTCGATGGTCTGCAGCGCGACCTGCTGATCGTCGAAGGTCGCCTGCAGCCCTGTGTGATCGCTGCCCAGCGTCACCTGCAGCAAGGCCGCTCGATCAGCGCCGGGGTGTGATGGAACCTTTGCCGGTGGGGGCAATCAGACCTTATAAGGACAGCTGATCGGGATTTTGCTCCGATGTCGTGAAGCTGTCGTGCGAAGCCCCTATGGGCTTCTGTTTAGCCCCGGGCGGCCTCCCCACCGCTCGGGGTTTCTTTTTGCCTGCGGATCAGGGCTCAGGGGTGCTCGCCAAACAGACGCAGGCTGTCGTGCAGGTACTGCTCGCGCATTTCCGGGGCCAGCCACTGGGCGTACAGGTCGGGCAAGGTGTCGTCGCGCAGGGGCAGCAACAGCTTGTTGATATGGCTGATGGCTTCGCGCCCGAGGGGCGTGTCGGAGCAGCCGACCCGCAGCAACTGGTACTGCTCGACACCCTGGATCGGGTAGAAGGCATAGTCATCCGTCGGCCAGCCCTGTTGCTGTAACAGGTAGCGCACCTCCGGCCAGTAGCCAAGCACCAGTTGCAGGCGGTCATGCTGCTGCATCTGCAACAGGCTGGTCACCGCATCATTGCCGTAATGACGGCTGAGGGTAGTGTCGGGCAGGGTCTTGAGCAGTTCATCAACGGCTGCGCTGTAGCTGCGCTGGGCGACTACTCCGAGCTTCAGCGACGTGTTGCCGAGCATCGCGTGCAGGTCGACCTGATTGTTCTGGAGATAGGGTTCGAGCAGGCGCTGGTCTTTGCGCCGCACCACCAGGCCACTGCTCAACACCCCAAGGCTGGGTATCGAGAAGTGCACGTAGCGCGCTCGTTCGGGCGTCCACAGCAACGTAGGGTCGCAGGTGAAGGTCGATTCCTGAAGCATCTGGATGCCCCGGGCCCGATTGACCCGGACAATGCTGTGATCGTACTCGGGCATCTGTTCGATCAGCAGCGGCAGCAACTGGTCGATCACCCCCTGGCCTTTGCCCGTGCCTTCATAAATGGTCAGCGGCGGCAAATCGCGCAATAGCCAGAACAAACGCTCCTTGGCCCAGGCCGAGGCCGGTAGGCCAAAGCTCAGCAGCAGACCCAACAACAACGGCAATCCACGACGCACGCTCGCTTGCCAGTGATAGGTCATGTTCGGGTCTCCACCGTTGCCACGGAATTCAAGCAATGTGTCGTTCAGACCGCTCCTTGCGCGCGTAGCCGGGCAATCGCCGCCGCGTCGTAACCCAACCTGGCCAGTAGCTGATCAGTGTGCGCGCCCAGTTCCGGACCAACCCATTCGCTGGAGCCCGGTGTGTCCGAGAGTTTGGGCACGATACCCGGCATCTTGAACGGCTTGCCGTCGGGCAGTTTGGCCTGGAGGAACATCTCGCGGGCAAGGAACTGCGGATCGCTGAACATGTCCTCGGCGCTGTAGATGCGGCTGGCCGGTACCTGGGCGTCATTGAGCACCTGCATCAGCGCATCCAGCGGCAGGGTCCGGGCCCAGCGGTCGATCACCCCGTACAGTTCATCGCGGCGCAGGTCGCGGCCGTCATTGCTGGCCAGGGCCGGATCGTCGGCCAGGTCATCGCGGCCGATGGCCTGCATGAAGCGCTTGAAGATCGCATCGCCATTGGCGCCAATCTGCACATGCTTGCCATCGGCGCTGGTGTGAATGGAGGAGGGGGTGATGCCGGGCATGATGTTGCCGGTACGCTCGCGAATAAAACCGAACACGTCGAACTCCGGCACCATGCTTTCCATCATGGCGAAGATCGCTTCATACAGGGCCACGTCCACCACCTGGCCCTGGCCGCCGTTGACCTCGCGATGGCGCAGGGCCATCAATGCGCCGATTACGCCCCACAACGCTGCAATCGAGTCACCGATGGAGATGCCGGTACGCACCGGCGGGCGGTCCTCGAAACCGGTGATGTAGCGCAGCCCGCCCATGGATTCGCCGACGGCGCCGAACCCCGGCTGGTCTTTCATCGGCCCGGTCTGGCCGAAGCCGGACAGGCGCACCATCACCAGCTTCGGATTGAGGGCGTGCAGCACGTCCCAGCCCAGGCCGAGTTTTTCCAGTACCCCGGGGCGGAAGTTCTCGATCAGGATGTCGGCTTCGGCCAGCAGCTTCTTGAGGATATCCAGCCCTTCGGCGTGCTTGAGGTTGAGGGTCAGCGACTGCTTGTTGCGGGCCTGGACGAACCACCAAAGTGACGTGCCTTCGTACAGCTTGCGCCACTTGCGCAGCGGATCACCGCCATCGGGCGACTCGACCTTGATCACCTCGGCGCCAAACTCGGCGCAGATGCGCGAAGCGAACGGACCGGCAATCAGGGTGCCGAGTTCGATGACTTTGAGGCCGGCGAGGGGTTTGCTGGGCGTAGGCATGAGGCGTCCGTGGCAGCTGGTCAGGGCCCCCGTTTTTATCATAGCTGGGCGCGCCCAGATACTGCCGCGGCGCAAGGAACATGCGGATCGGTTAGACTGGGCGACTTTCCTTGCCGCAAGAAGCCCGTCCATGGCCCAGCCGTCCACCACCTACAAGTTTGAACTGAACCTCACCGACCTTGACCGCGGCGTGTACGAAAGCGTCAAGCAGACCATCGCCCGTCACCCGTCGGAAACCGAGGAGCGCATGGCCGTGCGCCTGCTGGCCTACGCCCTGTGGTACAACGAGCAACTGGCCTTTGGCCGCGGTCTGTCGGATGTGGACGAAGCAGCAGTGTGGGAAAAGAGCCTGGACGACCGCATCCTGCACTGGATCGAAGTTGGCCAGCCGGATGCCGATCGCCTGACCTGGTGCTCGCGCCGCACCGAGCGCACCAGCCTGCTGGCCTATGGCAGCCTGCGCGTGTGGGAAACCAAGGTGGTGCCAGCGGTCAAGAACCTGAAAAACCTGAACATCGCCGCCGTGCCCCAGGAGGTTCTGGAAACCCTGGCCAAGGACATGCCGCGGGCGATCAAGTGGGACGTGATGATCAGCGAAGGCACGGTGTTCGTCACCGACGATCGCGGCCAGCACGAAGTCCAGCTTCAATGGCTGATGGGCGAGCGCTGATCGCGCGCCCGTTCCGGTCGAACATTCCTGATTCACGAGAAGCCCCAATCGCCCCATGCGTATCGATCCCCGCCCGTTGCCGTCCACGCTGCCATTCCTTGGCGACCTGCCACCGTTGCTGACCCGCCTGTATGCCGCCCGCGGCGTGCAGTCGGCAGCCGAGCTGGATAAAAGCCTGGCGCGCTTGCTGCCTTACCAGCAGCTCAAGGGCATCGAGGCGGCGGTCGACCTGCTGGTGGCGGCACTGGCAGAACGCCAGCGCATCCTCATCGTCGGCGACTTCGACGCTGACGGCGCCACGGCCAGTACCGTCGGTGTACTCGGCCTGCGTCTGCTCGGTGCCGCCCATGTCGATTACCTGGTGCCCAACCGCTTCGAGTACGGCTATGGCCTGACCCCGGAGATCGTCGAGGTGGCCTTGCAACGCCAGCCGCAGTTGCTGATCACCGTCGACAACGGCATCTCCAGCGTCGAAGGCGTGGCAGCCGCCAAGGCTGCGGGCTTGAAAGTACTGGTGACCGATCACCACCTGCCGGGCCATGAATTGCCGGCGGCAGACGCCATCGTCAATCCCAACCAGCCGGGCTGCGAGTTTCCCAGCAAGGCGCTGGCCGGGGTCGGGGTGATCTTCTATGTGCTGATGGCCTTGCGAGCGCGTTTGCGCAGCCTCGGTCATTACGACAACGCGCCGCAACCGAACATCGGCGAGCTGCTCGATCTGGTGGCCCTGGGCAGCGTGGCTGACGTGGTGCCGCTGGATGCCAACAATCGTATCCTGGTCCATCAGGGCCTGGAACGCATCCGTGCCGGGCGGGCCCGGCCGGGGCTCAAGGCCATCCTTGAAGTGGCCCGGCGCGATCATGCGCGCATCACCTCCACCGACCTTGGCTTTATCCTCGGCCCTCGGCTCAATGCCGCCGGACGCCTGGACGACATGAGCCTGGGCATCGAGTGCCTGCTCAGTGACGATGCCAACCTGGCACGGGAAATCGCCGGCCAGCTCGACGAACTGAACCAGGACCGCAAGTCCATCGAGCAGGGCATGCAGCGCGAAGCCCTGGCCCAGCTCAAGGACCTGGCGCTGGAGTCGATGCCGTTCGGCCTGTGCCTGTTCGAGCCGGACTGGCACCAGGGCGTGATCGGCATCCTCGCCTCGCGCCTGAAAGAGCGTTATCACCGCCCGACCATCGCCTTTGCCGATGCTGGCGAAGGCATGCTCAAGGGCTCGGCGCGTTCGGTGCCGGGCTTCCATATTCGCGATGCACTGGATGCCGTGGCGGCGCGTCACCCGCAGTTGATCAGCAAGTTTGGTGGTCACGCCATGGCTGCCGGCCTATCGCTGCCCGCCGACAATTTCCCGGCCTTTGCCCAGGCGTTCGACGAAGAAACCCGGCGCCAGTTGCACGAAGAGGACCTGACCGGCCGTCTGCTGTCCGACGGCACCCTGGCGGTCGAGGAATTTCACCTGGAGCTGGCCCGCGCCCTGCGCCATGCCGGGCCCTGGGGCCAGCACTTTCCCGAGCCGCTGTTCCACGGGGTGTTCCAGCTGGTCGAGCAGCGCGTCGTCGGTGAGCGGCACCTGAAGGTGGTGCTCAAGAGCGAATGCGGTTCGCTCAAGCTCGATGGCATCGCCTTTGGCATCGACCGCGAGGTCTGGCCCAACCCGACGGTGCGCTGGGTGGAGTTGGCCTACAAGCTCGACGTCAACGAGTTCCGCGGCCAGGAAAGCGTGCAACTGATGATCGCCCATATCGAGCCGCGCTGAACTGACGGGGCAAAGTGGTCTAGGCTTCGGATGATGGGTCGAAGAACCTGCGGGGAAGATTCTGTAGTCGGCCGGTCAACCATCTGGAGCCTTACCACTTGATTTGAGAGGTGCCCCATGAGCCTGCTGCTTGAGCCGTACACCCTGCGCCAGCTGATCCTGCCCAACCGCATTGCCGTGTCACCCATGTGCCAGTATTCCAGTGTCGACGGCCTGGCCAATGACTGGCACCTGGTGCACCTGGGCAGCCGCGCGGTGGGTGGCGCCGGCCTGATTTTCACCGAAGCCACTGCCGTGACTGCCGATGGGCGCATTACCGCGCAGGACCTGGGCTTGTGGGACGACGCGCAGATCCCGGCGCTGCAACGCATCACCCGTTTCATCACCGCCCAGGGCGCGGTGCCAGGCATCCAGCTGGCCCATGCCGGGCGCAAGGCCAGCACCCATCGGCCCTGGCTGGGCAAGCATGGCAGCGTCAAGGTGGACGATGGTGGCTGGGTGCCGGTGGGGCCCTCGAAGATTGCCTTCGACCCGGAGCACACCGCACCTGCCGAACTGACCGAAGCGCAGATCGCTGACATCATCCAGGCCTTTGTCGCTGCCGCCCGGCGTGCCCTGGAGGCCGGCTTCAAGGTGGCCGAAGTGCATGCCGCCCATGGCTACCTGCTGCACCAGTTCCTCTCGCCCTTGAGCAACCAGCGCCGTGACCAGTACGGCAGCTGCTTCGAAAACCGTATCCGCCTGACCCTGCAAGTGACCGAAGCGGTGCGTGAGGTCTGGCCGGCTGAGCTGCCGGTGTTCGTGCGTCTGTCGGCCACCGATTGGGTGGAAGATGGCTGGAATCCGGATGAGACCGTGGAGTTGGCCAAGCGCTTGAGAAAGTTGGGAGTGGACCTGATCGATGTGTCGTCCGGCGGCACCTCGGTAAAAGCCGAGATCCCCACAGGGCCGGGCTATCAAACCCAGTTTGCGGCCAAGGTGCGGGAGGAGGCGGGGATCGCCACCGGGACGGTCGGCATGATTACCGACCCGATGCAGGCTGAAACCATCTTGCGTACGGCGCAGGCCGATATCATTTTCCTCGCCCGCGAGCTACTGCGCGACCCCTACTGGCCGCTGCACGCCGACGACGACCTGGGGGGCAACAAGGCAGTGTGGCCGGCGCAGTACCAACGGGCTACCAGTCGTGACCAGCCGATACACGAGTCTGATTTGCGCGATTGACTGAATGGCGAGCGCTTCGCGCTCGATCGCAGGCAAGCCAGCTCCCACAGGTTCGGCGTACATAAACCCTCTGTGGGAGCGGGCCTCAGGCATGTGCCGCCTGGCTCAACACATCACTGACCCACTGATTGATGCTCTTGTCTGCCAGCTCAGCCTTTTGCGCGACGCTGGCATGCAGCGTCGGCTCCAGGCGCAAGCTCAATTTCCCCGAATAAGCTTTCTGCGGCTCACGTCCCAAGCGCGCACAAGTATCGAGGTAGTCATCCACGGCTTCTTCGAAGGCGATGCGCAGTTGCGCGACCGATTGCGCGTGAAAACCGATCACATCGCGTATACCTGCGACGTGGCCAATCAACAATTGATCTTCATCGCTGTATTCAATACGGGCGGCATAGCCTTTGTAGTGCATGACATTCATGGGGTCACTCCGGCCTGTTCCAGAAACAACCGCGCATCGCGGATCTGATAAGGCTTGGCATCTTTATCCGGATGAGGGCGATGGAACGTCGCGATCACACCATTGAGTTCGAAGCGCACGCGTGAACCTCTGCCTTCGATTACCCGGGCCCCCGCACCGACCAGCAACGATTCGATGCGAGCCCATTCCAGATTGTTGGGTATCGGTTTGCTGAAGACCGACTTCAACGTGCCGCGCTGATGATTATTCATGGTATCAGATTATGATACCGTCATCCATGCAGCAATGGGACGACCGTAGGACGAGGACTTTGCGGATGAAGGAGGTTTCCTGGATTCAGCCCAGCTCCCCCACCGCCCGCCATGCCTCATCAATCGCCGCGTGGGCATAGGCGCTCCAGGCCGCGTCCGAGTTGGCGATGCTGACCTTGCCCACGGGTTGGCGCGCCAGTGCTATCCACTTTTCGGTCTGCTCGGGATCGTCGTAGAGGGTGTTGCTGAAGCAGGCGTAGCCGTGGGGCCAGCGGTTGACGGTGATCGCCAGGATGTCCTTGTCGTGGTCAAAGCCGCCGGGGCCAAGCATGCGTTGCAACTGTTCGCGCAGCTGGCTTTCCAGCACTTCGAATGAAGTGCCATACAGGCGCCCGCGTCCGGCACGGGCCTGGTCGCGGCTGTTCATGCCGCTGTCGGGGCTGGTCGGCACGTAGACCAGGTGCAGACCGATGGGCTGCGCCGGGTCGCGTGGATGCTCGTAGCCGCCGAGGCTCACCGGGTAGTCGAGCTTGATCCGGCTGTAGGGTTGGGTGGCGGCGTAGATCTCGTGCACGCCAAGCTTCTGGAACGCCTGCCAGTTGCGCACGATGACCTTGGTGTACACCAGCGGAAACTTGACGTTCTGGCTCAGGGCATGGGCCTGTTCGGCCGACAGGTCGCGCAGCAGGTAGGGGATCATCATGTTGTAGCAGGCCAGGATGCAGTGCTTGCCGCGCACCTGGGCCAGTTGCCCGGCGCGGCTGTAGCCGACATTGACGCCTCCGTCGACGTTGCGCACGCTGACCGCCGTGCTGTTCAGACGCAGGCGCACCGGCTGCCCGGCGCGGTCGAGCTGGCTGTAGTCGAAATTGGCGAGGACGATGTCCTCCATGTTCTGGCCCGGCGCCACCGTCGGTATCAGGCTGCGCACCAGCAGGCGCGCCAGCGACGCGTTGCCGTCGGGGAAGTGGTAGATGTAGGGCTCTTCCATCTCCGCCTTGGCTTCCTCGCTGACCGGCTCCAGGTTCATCGCGGCAAAACCGGGGAAGCCGACATAGTAGGCGTCGGCAGCGGCCACGGTATCGATGCTCAGGGCCATGAAATCATTGGTACGGCCCTGAAAGTACTTGACCGCCTTGGCCGACAGGCCGACGTCCTTGAGCAGGAAATCACGGTAGCTGGTGCGCTCGAGGTACGCGGTCTTGTCTTCCAGCGACTTGCCGGCCAGGTAATCCCTGGGGGCCTGGTGCAGGTCGATCAGGGCCTTGCGGTCGCTTTCGGGCAGGGGGAAATCGTTGATGAAATCGCCGATCGAACGGGCGTTGAGCTGCGTAGGGGCGATGTCATCGCCGACCATCGGCGTCGGGTCGCCGCTGACCAGCTTGTCTTCGCCGAAGGTCTCCTGGTCGAAGAACACTGCGCGCGACAGGCCCAGGTCGGGATAGAAGCTGCGGTCAAAGGCGGTCTCGAAACGCTTGATGTCCACCCCGAGCTTTTTCAGCAGGCCGTTGACCTCTTTGCTGTACAGGTGATTGGGCGACTGGAAGGCTTCGCTGCCGCCGTAGCCGAGGATCATCCGCCCGCCGGCGCTGAACTCGTTGCGCTTGGCATGGCCGCCGAAGTCGTCGTGGTTCTCGAGGATCAGAATCTTCGCAGCCGGGTGTTTCTCGCGGTAGAAGAACGCTGCCGACAGGCCGCTGATGCCGCCGCCGACCACCACCAGGTCATACTCTTCGCTGATCGGCAGGGCGTCGGTGACGAAGGTTTTTTTCTCCCAGCCCATCTGGTGCGCAACGTCGAAAGCGCCGGGATGACTGCCGCGCAAACCGGTCAGGGCCGGTGGGTAGTAGCGCCCGCCGGGGGCAGCCTGAAGCAGTTGCAGCGGGGTCAGGCCCGCTGCAACGCCGATGGCGACTCCGTTGATGAAGTCGCGTCGGGTGATTTCCATGGGTGTCCTTACCTTAATGTTTGAACATCACATGCCGGACGCAGGTGTAGTCCTCCAGCCCGTACATGGACATATCCTTGCCATAGCCGGACAGTTTCTGACCGCCATGGGGCATTTCGCTGACCAGCATAAAGTGCGTGTTGACCCAGGTACAGCCGTACTGCAGGCGCGCCGAGACGCGATGGGCACGGCCGACGTCAGCGGTCCACAGCGACGACGCCAGGCCGTAGTCGGAATCGTTGGCCCAGGCCAGGGCCTGAGCTTCGTCGTCGAAACGGGTCACCGAGACCACCGGCCCGAACACTTCGCGGCGGACGATCTCGTCATCCTGCTGGGCATCGGCCAGCACCGTCGGTTCAAAGAAGAAACCGTCACCGGCCACCGCCTTGCCACCGGTTATCAGGCGGATATGCGGTTGGGCAAGCGCCCGTTCGACCATGGCCGCTACCCGGTCGCGGTGCTGGGCGGTGATCAGTGGGCCGAGCTCGGTGTCCGGGTCGTTCTGCAGACCATGCTTGATACTGGCGACGGCCTTGCCGAGTTTTTCGACGAACTGCTCGTAGATGCCGCTCTGGGCATAGATACGGCAAGCGGCGGTGCAGTCCTGGCCGGCATTATAGAAGCCGAAGGTGCGGATGCCGTCGACCGCGGCGTCGATATCGGCATCATCGAAAATGATCACCGGTGCCTTGCCGCCCAGCTCCATGTGCATGCGTTTGACGCTGTCGGCGGTGCTGGCGATGATGTTGGCGCCGGTTGCGATCGAGCCGGTCAGCGACACCATGCGCACTTTCGGGTGGCTCACCAGCGGCGTGCCGACACTCGGGCCGCGGCCGAAGAGGATATTCAGCACGCCGGCCGGGAATATTTCGCTGGCCAGTTCCGCCAGGCGCAAGGCCGTCAGCGGCGTCTGCTCCGACGGCTTGAGCACCACGGTGTTGCCGGCGGCCAGGGCCGGGGCAATCTTCCAGGCCACCATCATCAGCGGGTAGTTCCACGGTGCGATCGAGGCGACCACGCCCAGCGGGTCGCGGCGCACCATCGAGGTATGTCCCGGCAGGTACTCACCTGCGGCCGAGCCGCCCAGGCAGCGGGTGGCACCGGCGAAAAAACGAAACACGTCGGCGATGGCCGGGATCTCGTCGTTGAGCGCGGCGGCATAGGGCTTGCCGCAGTTGTCCGATTCCAGCCGCGCCAGTTCCTCGCCGTGGGCCTCGATAGTGTCCGCGAGTTTGAGCAGCAACCGCGAGCGGTCCTTGGGCGTGGTCTGCGACCAGCTCTCGAAGGCGCGGTCGGCGGCGCGCACGGCGGCGTCGACCTGGGCTTCGCTGGCTTCATTGACCTCCACCAGCACAGTGCCCAGCGCCGGGTTGAGCACTGCGTAGCCTGCGCCTTCGCCTTCAACCAGTTGGCCGTTGATCAACAGTCGGGTTTGCATGGTTCCAGTCCTCCAGGAGTTATTTGCCGCTGCCGGCAACGCTTTCGCCGCCGCGGGTCAGGTAGTAGGCGCCGAGGATCGGCAGCATGGTCACCAGCATCACCAGCATGGCCACCACGTTGGTAACCGGCACATCGCGCGGCCGGCTCAACTGGTTGAGCAGCCAGATCGGCAGGGTGCGTTCGTGGCCAGCGGTGAAGGTGGTGACGATGATTTCGTCGAACGACAAGGCAAAGGCCAGCATGCCGCCGGCCAATAGAGCCGAGCCGAGGTTGGGCAGAACGATGTAGCGAAAGGTCTGCCAGCCGTCGGCCCCGAGATCCATCGACGCCTCGATCAGGCTCTGCGAGGTACGCCGCAGGCGGGCGATGACGTTGTTGTAGACGATCACCACGCAGAAGGTGGCGTGGCCGACGACGATGGTGAAAATCCCGGGCTCTATGCCTAGGGTCTTGAACGCCGAGAGCAGGGCGATGCCGGTGATGATCCCGGGCAGGGCGATGGGCAGTATCAGCATCAGCGAAATGCTCTCTTTGCCGAAAAAACTGCGCCGGTACAGCGCCGCCGAGGCCAGGGTGCCGAGCACAAGGGCGAGCAGCGTGGCCAGGCAGGCGACCTGCAGCGACAGCGTGATCGACTCCAGCACATCCGGGCGCGAGAAGGCCACGCTGAACCACTTCAGGGTGAAGCCCTGGGGCGGAAAACTGAAGGCGGCGTCCTCGGTGTTGAAGGCATAGAGGAAGATGATCAGGATCGGGAAGTGCAGGAACACCAGCCCGCCCCAGGCCGCCAGGCGCAGGCCGATCGAGGCGCGTTCAGAGTGCATCGAAGGCCCCCAGGCGTTTGACGATGGACAGGTACACGGCAATCAGCACGATTGGCACCAGGGTAAAGGCGGCGGCCATGGGCATGTTGCCGATGGCGCCCTGCTGGGCGTAGACCATGCTGCCGATGAAGTAGCCGGGCGGGCCGACCAGTTGCGGGACGATGAAGTCGCCCAGTGTCAGCGAAAAGGTGAAGATGGAGCCTGCGGCGATGCCCGGTACCGAGAGCGGCAGGATCACCTGCGTGAAGGTCTGCCACGGCCTGGCGCCAAGGTCCGCCGAGGCTTGCAGCAATGACGGCGGCAGGCGCTCCAGCGAGGCCTGGATCGGCAGGATCATGAACGGCAGCCAGATGTACACGAACACCAGAAAACGCCCCAGGTGCGAGGTCGACAGGGTGCTGCCGCCCACCCCCGGAATACCGAGGATGAACTGCAGCACTGGCCCCAGGTTCAGTTGCTGGACGAACCACTGGGCCACGCCGCCCTTGGCCAGCAGCAAGGTCCAGGCATAGGCCTTGACGATGTAGCTGGCCCACATCGGCATCATCACCGCGATATAGAAGAACGCCTTGGTCTTGCCGCTGGTGTAGCGCGCCATGTAGTAGGCGATCGGGAAGGCCAGGGTGGCACTGGCGATCGACACGGCGATGGCCATGCCCAGGGTACGCAGGATGATGTCGAAGTTCGACGGGTTGAACAGCGCGGCGAAGTTGGCCAGGGTCAGCTCCGGGGTGACCGCCATGGTGAAGTCGTCGAAGGTGTAGAAGCCCTGCCACAGCAAACTCAGCAACGAGCCGAGGTAGATTGCACCGAACCAGATCAGCGGCGGTATCAACAGTAGCGCCAGGTACAGGTTCGGTCGCCGGTAGAGCAGGTTGGAGAAACGCCGCATGGGGGCCGGCGCGGCTTTTTCCACGGTCAGGCTCATCTCAGCGGCCCTCGTCGGGCACGATTTCCTGCAGCGCGGTCATCGCCTCGCGGGCCCAGCGCGCCTGCAGGCGTTGGCCGGGCTGCCAGGGCACGGTGTGTTCCTGCCACTGGTTGTTGGCCTGGCTGATACTGAGTAGTTGGCCGTTGTCCAGCTGCAGCTCGTAGCGGGTGGCGCTGCCCTGGTACTGGATGTCGTGGAGCAGGCCGCTGACCTGGATTTCGTTGCTGGCGGCCGGCTGGTCGCCAAGGCGGATATGTTCCGGGCGAATCGAGAAGGGCAGCTGGCTGCCATTGAGCTGCTGTGCCAGTTCGCCGCGCAGCACGTTCGAGGTACCGACGAACTCGGCGACAAAGGTCGTCGCCGGCTTCATGTACAGGTTGCGCGGGGTGTCGACCTGCTCGATGCGACCCCGGTTGAACACCGCGACCCGGTCCGACATCGACAGCGCCTCGGTCTGGTCGTGGGTAACGAAGATGAAGGTAATGCCCAGCTGGCGTTGCAGCTTCTTCAGCTCGCCCTGCATCTGCTCGCGCAGTTTCAGGTCCAGCGCCCCCAGTGGTTCATCCAGCAGCAGCACCCGTGGGCGGTTGACCAGGGCCCGGGCCAGGGCCACGCGCTGGCGCTGGCCGCCGGAGAGCTGTACCGGCTTGCGCTGGCCATATCCGCCCAGTGCGACCATGGCCAGGGCTTCTTCGGCGCGGGTGTAGCGCTCGGCCTTGGCCACGCCCTTGACCTTCAGGCCATAGGCGACGTTGTCGCGCACGTTCATGTGCGGGAACAGGGCGTAATCCTGGAACACTGTGTTGACGTCGCGCTGGTAGGGCGGCAGGCCCGCAGCCTCTTCGCCGTGAATGCGGATCGAACCGGCACTGGGTTGCTCGAAGCCGGCGATCAGGCGCAGGCAGGTGGTCTTGCCCGAGCCCGAGGGGCCGAGCATCGAGAAGAACTCGCCGTCGTGGATGTCGATCGACACCTGGTCAACGGCCCTGACCTCGCCAAAGGCCCGCGAGACATTGGTGAACTGCACTGCAAGGGTCATGGTGCGAAGCTCCAGCAAATGGGAGCAAGCCCGCGTCTTGAGGTGGGAGCGGGCTTGCCCCGCGATAGGGCCCTAGCGGCCCCCCATGATCGCAATATAGTCCTGGGTCCAGCGGCTATACGGCACGAACTTGCCCCCTTCAGCCTGCGGGGTTTTCCAGAAGGCGATCTTGTCGAACTGGTCGAAACCATTGGTCTTGCAGCCTTCGGCGCCGAGCAATTCGCTGCCGGTGCAGGCCGCCGGTACCGCCGGCAACGAACCGAACCAGGCCGCCACGTCGCCCTGGACCCTGGGCTGCAGCGACCAGTCCATCCACTTGTAGGCGCAGTTGGGGTGCTTGGCCTCGCTGTGCAGCATGGTGGTGTCGGCCCAGCCAGTGGCGCCTTCCTTGGGGATGGTCGAAGCCACCGGCTGCTTGTCGGCTTGCAGGCCATTGACCATGTAGCCCCAGGAGCTGGAGGCGACCACGCCTTCGTTCTTGACGTCACTCATCTGCACCGTGGCATCGTGCCAGTAGCGGTGGATCAGCGGCTGTTGCTGGCGCAGCAGGTCGAGCACCGCCTTGTACTGGGCTTCATTCAGTTCATAGGGGTTCTGAATGCCGAGTTCGGGCTTGGTCGATTTCAGGTACAGCGCGGCATCGGCGATGTAGATCGGCCCGTCGTAGGCCTGGACCCGGCCCTTGTTCGGCTTGCCGTCCGGCAGGTCCTGGGGCTCGAAGACCACGCCCCAACTGGTGGGCGCCTGCTTGAACACGTTGGTGTTGTACAGCAGCACGTTCGGGCCCCACTGGTAGGGCGTGCCGTACACCTGCTTGTTGACCACGTACCAGGCACCGTCCTTGAGCCGTGGGTCGAGGTTCTTCCAGTTGGGAATCAGCGCAGTGTTGATCGGCTGTACGCGCTTGCCGGCGATCAGCCGCAGCGAGGCATCGCCGGAGGCGGTGACCAGGTCGTAACCGCCCTTGGTCATCAGGCTGACCATCTCGTCGGAGGTGGCGGCGGTCTTGACGCTGACCTTGCAACCGGTTTCCTTCTCGAAGCCGGTCACCCAGTCGTAGGCCTTGTCGCTTTCACCGCGCTCGATGTAACCCGGCCAGGCAACGATATCCAGCTGGCCTTCGCCGGCGCCCACGGCTTTCAAGGGTTCGGCGGCCTGCAGGCTGGCGCTGGCCAGCAGGGCGGTGCTCAGGGCGCAGAGCGTGGCGGTCTTGTGCACGAACATGGTTTTCCCTCTTGTTCAAATTATGTCGGGGCAGTGAAAGTGCAGGTATAGCTGGTTTAAGCGTAGTTGCTGTTGCGTGGGTCCAGCGTGGCCCGGTTCTGGGCAACATCTGGAAGCAAATGCATTCAGCTTCACTTCAGCCTGGGGCAGTACTCTTCGGCTTTCTTTCCTCTCCATGGAGATGCCCAATGAACACCCGTGGCTTGCTCGATCAACTGCTCAAATCCGGCCAGGACCTGTTGCAGAACCAGGCCGGCAAAGGCTCCGCCGGCAAAACCGGCGGTCTTGGCGACCTGCTTGGCGGCAAGGGCGGCGGTGGCCTTGGCAGCCTGCTCTCCGGTGCTGGCGGCGGTGCCCTGGCGGCAGGTGCGATGGGGTTGCTGCTGGGTAACAAGAAGGCCCGCAAGTACGGCGGCAAGGCCCTGACCTATGGTGGCCTGGCTGCCCTTGGGGTCATCGCCTACAAGGCCTACGGCAACTGGCAGGCCAAGCAGGGGGCTGCCGTACAGGGCGAGCCACAAACGCTTGACCGCCTGCCGCCGGCCCAGGTCGAGCAGCACAGCCAGGCGATCCTCAAGGCGCTGGTGGCGGCGGCCAAGTCCGATGGCCACGTCGATGAGCGCGAGCGGGCGCTGATCGAAGGCGAGTTCGTCAAGCTGTCCAGCGACCAGGAGTTGCAACACTGGCTGCACGCCGAACTGAACAAACCGCTGGACCCGGCCGATGTCGCCCGCGCCGCCAGCACCCCGGAAATGGCCGCCGAGATGTATATCGCCAGCGTCATGCTGGTGGACGAGGAGCATTTCATGGAGCGTGCCTACCTGGATGAACTGGCGCGCCAGCTCAAGCTCGATCCTGCACTCAAGAGCGAGCTGGAAAACCAGGTGAAACTTGCCGCCAGTCAATGAAATCGGGCTAATGGCCAGTATCTAGCCCGTTTGGCCCGATCCAGCTTTTAAGTCAGCCTCAAAAGCGCGCAGCCGCTGGGCTATACTCTGCCCATTTTTCCTGCTCGCGTAGAACACTTGAGGGCTGACTGTGAAAAACTGGACCTTGCGCCAACGGATCCTGGCGAGCTTCGCCGTGATTATCGCCATCATGTCGCTGATGGTGGTCGCCGCCTATTCGCGACTGGTGGCCATAGAGTCCGGTGAAGAAGCGGTGCGAACCGATAGCATCCCCGGGGTCTACTACAGCTCCATGATCCGCAGCGCCTGGGTCGACAGCTATGTGCTGACCCAGCAGCTGGTGGGCCTGAGCGACCATCGCGAGATCACCTCGGCCGACATGGAGCTGTACAAGGGCTTTGAAGAGCGCCTCAAGCAGCACATGGCCAGCTACCAGTCGACCATTCGCGAGAAGGACGATCAGACCAGCTTTGACCAGTTCGGCCAGCTTGAGGCCGATTACCTCAAAGCAGTGGATACCGTGCTGGGGGCCTATCGCAAGAAAGATTACCCCGAAGCCCAGCGCCTGCTCGCCGAGTTGTTGACCCCGGCCTGGGTCAATGGCCGCAAGCACCTGAACGGGGTGATCGAGCGCAATCGTCTTTCCGCCGAGAGCGCCACCGACTCCATCGTCAGTGCCGTGGCCACGGCCAAGTTCAGCATGATCGTTTCGCTGCTGCTGGCCATTGTAGCCGCGACCCTCTGCGGGCTGGTGCTGATGCGTGCCATCACCGCACCGATGCAGCGTATCGTCCATGCCCTGGACAAACTCAGCGGCGGCGACCTCAGCGTGCGCCTGAACCTGGACCGCAAGGACGAGTTCGGCGCGGTGGAAAGCGGCTTCAACGAGATGATGGGCGAACTGACCAACCTGGTGTCCCAGGCCCAGCGCTCGTCGGTGCAGGTGACCACCTCGGTGACCGAAATCGCCGCCACCTCCAAGCAACAACAGGCGACCGCCACCGAAACCGCTGCCACTACCACCGAAATTGGCGCAACTTCGCGGGAAATCGCCGCGACTTCCCGCGACCTGGTGCGGACCATGACCGAAGTTACCTCGGCCGCCGACCAGGCCTCGATCCTCGCAGGCTCCGGCCAGCAGGGCCTGGCGCGTATGGAAGAGACCATGCACCAGGTGATGGGCGCGGCCGATCTGGTCAACAACAAGCTGGCGATCCTCAACGAGAAGGCCGGCAACATCAACCAGGTGGTGGTGACCATCGTCAAGGTCGCCGACCAGACCAACCTGCTGTCGCTCAACGCCGCCATCGAGGCGGAAAAGGCCGGTGAGTACGGCCGTGGTTTTGCCGTGGTCGCCACCGAAGTACGGCGCCTGGCCGACCAGACCGCCGTCGCTACCTATGACATCGAGCAGATGGTTCGCGAGATCCAGTCGGCGGTGTCGGCCGGGGTCATGGGCATGGACAAGTTCTCCGAGGAAGTGCGCCGCGGCATGTTCGAGGTGCAGCAGGTTGGCGAGCAACTGACCCAGATCATTCATCAGGTCCAGGCCCTGGCGCCGCGGGTGCTGATGGTCAACGAAGGCATGCAGGCCCAGGCCACCGGTGCCGAACAGATCAACCACGCCCTGGCGCAGCTGGGCGATGCCAGCAGCCAGACCGTCGAGTCGCTGCGTCAGGCCAGCTTTGCCATCGACGAACTGAGCCAGGTGGCCACCGGCCTGCGTGGCGGCGTGTCGCGGTTCAAAGTCTGACCTGCCGATGAACGACCTTCAGCCTCGCCGCAATCAGGATGCGGCCTCCCACGGCACCCTGTACCTGGTGTTCCGCATCGGCGACCAGCGCTTTGCCCTGGACGCCCATGAGGTCGCCGAAGTGCTGCCGCGCCTGCCGCTCAAACCGATCGCCCAGACCCCGGCATGGGTCGCCGGGGTGCTCGCCCATCGCGGTGCGCTGGTGCCGGTGATCGACGTCGGCGCCTTGAGTTTCGGCCTGCCGGCGCCGGTGCGCACCAGCACGCGCCTGGTGCTGGTGCACTACCGCGTCGACCCCTTGCGCCCGCAATTGCTGCTGGGGCTGATCCTCGAACAGGCCACCGATACCCTGCGTTGCGACCCCGCCGAGTTCCAGCCCTATGGCCTGGACAACCAGCAGGCGCCTTACCTGGGACCGGTACGTGAGGATGCCCAGGGTTTGCTGCAGCGAATCGGGGTGCAGGACTTGCTCAGCGCCGAGGTGCGCCAGTTGTTGTTCCCGCCTGAGCTTGCGGCAAGTGGCGAGGG
Source organism: Pseudomonas sp. JV241A (assembly GCF_900275665.1). Lineage (NCBI taxonomy): Bacteria > Pseudomonadati > Pseudomonadota > Gammaproteobacteria > Pseudomonadales > Pseudomonadaceae > Pseudomonas > Pseudomonas sp. JV241A. The sequence continues at coordinate 191,101 of NZ_OPYO01000029.1, read as the reverse complement.
GCTGGCATGAGTGGCGAACAGCGGTTCTTTCGCTTTTTGCAGGATCGCATCGGCCTGGACGTGGCTTCGGTCGGCGCGCCAATGGTCGAGCGCGCCTTGCGCCTGCGCTGTGCGACCCTGGAAGCCCGGGACCTGGATGACTACTGGCTGCGGCTGCAGCATTCGAACCAGGAACAGCAGGCGCTGATTGAAGCGGTGATCGTCCCGGAAACCTGGTTCTTCCGCTACCCGGAGTCCTTCAACGCCCTGGTGACCCTGGCGCGCAAGCGTCTGAGCGAACTGGGCGGCTTGCGCCCACTGCGCATCCTCAGCCTGCCGTGCTCCACCGGCGAGGAGCCGTACTCGATCGCCATGGCCCTGCTCGACGGCGGCATTGCTGGCCACAGCTTTCGCGTCGACGCCATGGACATCAGCCCCAATTCCATCAGCCGTGCCGAACAGGCGCTGTATGGCCGCAACTCGTTCCGCGGTTCGCACCTGGACTTTCGTGAGCGGCATTTCAGCGAGACCGGTGACGGCCACAGCCTCGACGAGCGGGTCCGCCAGCAGGTCAAGCTGCAGGCGGGCAACGTGCTGGATCCGGCGCTCAAGGCGCGAGAAGGCAGCTACGATTTCGTTTTCTGCCGCAACCTGCTGATTTACTTCGACGTACCCACCCAGCAGAGGGTGTTCGAGGTGCTCAAAAGTCTGATCCATGAGCAGGGCGTGCTGTTTATCGGCCCGGCCGAAGGCAGCTTGCTGGCGCGCATGGGTATGCGCCCGGTAGGCATAGCTCAGTCGTTCGCCTATGTACGCCAGGCTGAAATGGAGCCGGCGCCGCCGAGCAAGCCGTTAGCCATTCCTTTGCCGTTGACGGTGCCGGTGTCGGCGGCCAGCGTGCCGCGTCCGGCGCCTGCCGTGGTGCGCAGGATCAAGCCGATTGCCCCGCCGCCTGCCAGGCCCGCCGAGCCGGAGTCGGCAGTCGAATTGCTGGCGCAGATCGCCCAACTGGCCAATGCAGGCAGCAGCGCTCAGGCCCAGGCCGCCTGCGCCCGCTATTTGCAGCAGTACCCGCCCAGCGCCCAGGTGTTCTACTGGCTGGGCCTGCTCAGTGACACTGCTGGCGACAGCAGCGATGCCCTGGGCCACTACCGCAAGGCGTTGTACCTCGATCCCCAGCATCCGGAGGCGCTGGTGCATCTGGCCGCGTTGCTGGCTTCTCAAGGTGATGTCGCAGGTGCCAGGCGCCTGCAGGAGCGGGCCGCACGGCGCGCCGACCGGGAGTCTGAACAATGATGGGTGAAAACGACGTGCAACTGGTCGCCAGTGACGCCGCCAGCATCGACGACTGCTGGAACCGTATCGGTGTGCATGGCGACAAGAGTTGCCAGCTGCTCGACGAACATATTCACTGCCGCAATTGCGAGGTCTATGCGGCAGCAGCGACGCGCCTGCTGGACCGTTACTCGCTGTCCCAGGAAGCCCACGAGCAGAGCGAGGCGCCTGAGCAAGCCAGCAGCGGCCGCTCGTTGTTGCTGTTTCGCCTGGGCGAGGAGTGGTTGGCACTGGCCACCCGCTGCCTGGTCGAAGTCGCGCCGCTGCAGCAGGTGCATTCCTTGCCGCACCAGCGCTCGCGGGTGCTGCATGGCGTGGCCAATGTACGGGGTGCGCTGGTGCCGTGCCTGTCGCTGGGCGATCTGCTCGGCCTTGAATCCCAGGCGCCGGCCTCGACCTCGGCGCGGGTCATGCCGCGCATGTTGATCATTGCCGCTGCGGGCGGCTCGGTGGTGGTCCAGGTCGACGAAGTGGATGGTATCCATGGCCTGGACCCCGGCCGCCTGACGGCAGAGCAGGGCGAAACCCGTTTTACCGCAGCGGTGCTGCAATGGCGCGGGCGCAGTGTCCGTGTGCTGGATGAAGACCAAGTGCTGTCTGCCGTGAACCGGAGCCTGTCATGACCCCAGAGCAAATGCGCGACGCCTCGTTGCTCGAGCTGTTCAGCCTGGAGGCCGAAGCCCAGACCCAGGTGCTCAGTGCCGGGCTGCTGGCGCTGGAGCGCAACCCGACCCAGGCCGACCAGCTTGAAGCCTGCATGCGTGCGGCTCACTCACTCAAGGGGGCGGCGCGGATTGTCGGCGTCGATGCCGGGGTCAGTGTCGCCCATGTGATGGAAGACTGCCTGGTCGGCGCTCAGGAAGGCCGGCTGCTGCTACGTCCGGAACATATCGATGCCTTGTTGCAGGGCACTGACCTGCTGATGCGCATCGCCACGCCCGGTGATGTCAGCATCGACGCCGCGGTCGAGGGGTTTCTGGTGCAAATGGCTGCGCTGCTCGACCCGAGCGCCGTACCGGCACCTGCGTTTGCGCCGCCGCCGATGCAGCTGCCCGAGCCGCTGCCGGTTGACCCCATAGCCGCCGACCCTGAGCCTGAAGTCGAAGCGGCGCCCGTGCGCAGCGGCAAACGCGCAGGCGAAGGCGGCGAGCGGGTCCTGCGGGTTACTGCCGAGCGCCTGAACAGCCTGCTCGACCTGTCGAGCAAATCGCTGGTCGAAACCCAGCGGCTCAAACCCTACCTGGCCACCCTGCAGCGCCTCAAGCGCATGCACGGGCAAAGTATCCGTGCCCTGGATGGCCTCAAGCATCAGCTCGAAAGCACTGGCCAGAGCCCGGAAGTCCAGGACGCCTTGGCCCTGGCCCAGCGTTTGCTGGGGGAAACCCAGCAGATCCTTTTGCAGCAGGCGTCTGACCTGGATGAATTCGGTTGGCAGGCCAGCCAGCGTGCGCAGCTTCTCTACGACACCGCGCTGGCCTGCCGGATGCGCCCGTTCGCCGATGTGCTGACCGGGCAAAGCCGAATGGTCCGTGATCTTGGCCGCTCGCTGGGCAAGCAGGTGCGCCTGGAAATCGAAGGCGAGAAGACCCAGGTCGACCGCGACGTGCTGGAAAAACTCGAAGCGCCGCTGACCCACCTGCTGCGCAATGCAGTCGATCACGGCATCGAACTGCCGGAGCGACGACTGCTGGCCGGCAAGCCGATGGAAGGGCAGATCCGCCTGCGTGCCTCGCATCAGGCCGGGTTGCTGGTGCTGGAGATCAGCGACGATGGCGGCGGCGTCGATCTGGCGCACTTGCGCCAGAGCATTGTCGAGCGCCAGCTGTCGCCCGCCGAGACTGTGGAGCAGATGAGCGAAGCCGAGCTGCTGACCTTCCTCTTCCTGCCCGGATTCAGCCTGCGCGACCGGGTGACCGAAGTGTCGGGGCGCGGTGTCGGCCTGGACGCGGTGCAGCATATGGTCCGCCAGCTGCGCGGCTCGATCGAGCTGACCCAGACCAGCGGCCAGGGCAGTTGCTTCCACCTCGAAGTGCCGCTGACCCTGTCGGTAGTGCGCAGCCTGGTGGTCGAGGTCGGCGCTGAAGCCTATGCTTTCCCCCTGGCGCATATCGAACGCACCCTGGAGCTGCCGGCCGAAGCCATCGTGCAGATCGAAGGCCGCCAGCATTTCTGGCACGAGGGCCGGCATATCGGCCTGGTCTCGGCCAGCCAGCTGCTCAATCGCCCGCCAAGTCAGGCGGACGGGCAGAGCATCAAGGTCGTGGTGATTCGCGAGCGCGAGATGCTCTACGGCGTGGCGGTCGAACGCCTGATCGGCGAGCGGGTGCTGGTGGTGATGCCGCTGGATGCGCGCCTGGGCAAGGTCCAGGATATTTCTGCCGGGGCCTTGCTCGACGACGGTGCGGTGGTGCTGATCATTGACGTCGAAGACCTGCTGCGCTCGGTGGAAAAGCTCCTCAGCACCGGCCGCCTGGAGCGCATCGAGCGCGGTCAGCGCAGTGTGCGCGAGGCGGCGCGCAAGCGCGTGCTGGTGGTCGACGACTCGCTGACCGTGCGCGAACTGCAACGCAAGCTACTGAGCAATAAAGGCTATGAAGTGGCCGTCGCGGTAGACGGCATGGACGGCTGGAACGCCTTGCGCAGCGAGGATTTCGACCTGTTGATCACCGATATCGACATGCCGCGCATGGACGGTATCGAACTGGTCACCCTGCTGCGCCGCGACAGCCGCCTGCAATCGCTGCCGGTGATGGTGGTCTCGTACAAAGACCGCGAAGAAGATCGTCGCCGTGGACTGGACGCCGGGGCCGACTACTATTTGGCAAAGGCCAGTTTTCACGATGATGCCTTGCTCGACGCTGTCGTCGAGTTGATCGGGGGAGCGCAGGGATGAAAATCGCCATCGTCAACGACATGCCCATGGCCGTAGAGGCTTTGCGCCGGGCGTTGGCCTTTGAACCGGCCCATCAGGTGATCTGGGTCGCCAGCAATGGCGCCGAAGCGGTCAAACTGTGCGCCGAGCAATTGCCGGACCTGATTCTCATGGACCTGATCATGCCGATCATGGATGGCATCGAGGCCACCCGGCGGATCATGGCCGAAACCCCTTGTGCCATCGTGATCGTCACGGTCGACCGGCAGCAGAACGTCCACCGGGTGTTCGAGGCCATGGGCCACGGCGCCCTCGACGTGGTCGACACCCCGGCGCTGGGCGCTGGCGATCCGCGTGAGGCGGCAGCGCCGCTGCTGCGCAAGATCCTCAATATCGGCTGGCTGATCGGCCAGCAGCGTAGCAGCCCGACCCGGGCCATGGCCGCACCGGTGCGTGAGGCCGCCCAACGTCAGGGCCTGGTTGCCATCGGTTCCTCGGCCGGTGGCCCGGCAGCGCTGGAGGTGCTGCTCAAAGCCTTGCCAACGAGCTTTCCGGCGGCCATTGTGCTGGTCCAGCACGTTGACCAGGTGTTCGCCGCCGGCATGGCCGAGTGGCTCAGCAGCGCCTCGGGGCTGGCGGTGCGCCTGGCCAGCGAAGGCGAGCCGCCGCAGCCGGGGCAGGTGTTGCTGGCCGGGACCAATCACCACATCCGCCTGCTCAAGAACGGCAACCTGGCCTACACCGCGGAGCCGGTGAACGAGATCTACCGGCCCTCCATCGATGTGTTTTTTGAAAGCGTGGCCCGCTACTGGCGCGGCGACGCGGTCGGCGTATTGCTCACCGGCATGGGCCGCGACGGCGCCCAGGGCTTGAAGCTGATGCGCCAACAGGGCTTTTTGACCATCGCCCAGGATCAGCAGAGCAGCGCGGTGTATGGCATGCCCAAGGCAGCCGCCGCGATAGACGCCGCCGTGGAGGTTCGCCCGCTGGAGCGAATCGCCTCGCGATTGATGGAAATTTTTCCAAAATGACGATATGTATTGAGCCACGCCGGCTGGCCGGCAGTGACCAGGTGACAGCGCATGAATGATTTACCGCTCGACGGTTTTCCGACCATGAATGAAAATTCGGCGATGGTCCTCTTGGTCGACGATCAGGCAATGATCGGCGAAGCGGTGCGGCGTGGCCTGGCTCACGAAGAGAACATCGACTTCCACTTTTGTGCCGACCCGCACCAGGCGGTGGCCCAGGCGGTGCAGATCAAGCCCACGGTAATCCTCCAGGACCTGATCATGCCTGGCCTGGACGGCCTGACCCTGGTGCGCGAGTACCGCAACAACCCGGCCACCCAGGACATCCCGATCATCGTCCTGTCGACCAAGGAAGACCCACTGGTCAAGAGCGCGGCCTTTGCCGCCGGAGCCAACGACTACCTGGTGAAACTGCCGGACACCATCGAGCTGGTGGCGCGCATCCGCTACCACTCGCGCTCCTACCTGACCTTGCTGCAACGCGACGAGGCCTACCGGGCCCTGCGCGTCAGCCAGCAGCAACTGCTCGACACCAATCTGGTGCTGCAGCGCTTGATGCACTCCGACGGCCTCACCGGGCTTTCCAACCGCCGCCATTTCGACGAATACCTGGAGCTGGAATGGCGCCGGGCCATGCGTGAACAGGCGCAGTTGTCGCTGCTGATGATCGATGTCGACTATTTCAAGTCGTTCAACGACACTTTCGGCCATTTGGCCGGGGATGAAGCGCTGCGCAAGGTGGCCGAGGCCATACGTGCTTCCTGCGCCCGCCCCAGCGATCTGCCGGCCCGTTACGGCGGCGAGGAATTCGCCCTGGTGCTGCCCAACACCTCGCCCGGCGGCGCGCGCCTGGTCGCAGAAAAACTGCGCCAGACCGTAGCGTCCATGAACATCGCCCACACCATGCCCAACCCCGATTCGGTCCTGACCGTGAGCATCGGCCTGGCGACCCTGACCCCGGGCATCGGCAGTCATTGCCGGCAGCTGATCTCGGCGGCGGACAAGGGCCTGTACCTGGCCAAGAACAATGGCCGCAACCAGGTTGGGGTGGATTGACAGCAGCCACAAGCGGCAAGCTTCAAGCGGCAAGAAAAACCGCAGCGCCCGGCATTTCTCCGGCCTCTTGTCGCTTGTAGCTTGCCGCTTGAAGCTGTAACTCAGCTATACTCTCCGGCTTTTCTACAGAATACGCACGAGAGCTGCCCGCCCATGGAAATCCAACCGATCCTGAACACCATCAAGGACCTGACCGAGCGCTCCGAGTCCATTCGGGGGTATCTTTGACTACGATCACAAGCATGACCGCCTGATCGAAGTCAACCGCGAGCTCGAAGACCCGAACGTCTGGAACAAGCCCGAGTACGCCCAGGAACTGGGCCGCGAGCGCGCCATGCTGGCGCAGATCGTCGATACCCTGGACGAATTGTCCGGCGGCCTGGTCGACTCCCGCGAGCTGCTCGACATGGCCGTCGAAGAGAACGACGAAGCTGCCGTCAACGACGTTGTCGAAGTGCTCCAGGGCCTGGAAGAATCCCTGGCCAAGCTCGAGTTCCGTCGCATGTTCAGCGGCGAGATGGACATGAACAACGCCTACCTGGACATCCAGGCCGGTTCCGGCGGCACCGAAGCCCAGGACTGGGCCAACATCCTGCTGCGCATGTACCTGCGCTGGGCCGCCAAGCGTGGCTTCGACGCCACCATCATGGAGCTGTCCGAGGGTGAAGTCGCCGGCATCAAGGGTGCCACCGTGCACATCAAGGGCGAGTACGCCTTTGGCTGGCTGCGTACCGAGATCGGCGTGCACCGCCTGGTGCGCAAGAGCCCGTTCGACTCCGGCGCCCGTCGCCACACCTCGTTCTCGGCGGTGTTCGTCTCGCCCGAGATCGACGACAAGGTCGAGATCGAGATCAACCCGGCCGACCTGCGCATCGACACCTACCGCTCCTCGGGCGCCGGTGGTCAGCACGTAAACACCACCGACTCGGCCGTGCGTATCACCCACGTACCGAGCAACACCGTGGTCAGCTGCCAGAACGAACGTTCCCAGCACGCCAACAAGGACACCGCCATGAAAATGCTGCGGGCCAAGTTGTACGAGCAGGAGATGCAGAAGCGCAACGCCGCTTCCCAGGCCCTGGAAGACAGCAAGTCGGACATCGGCTGGGGTCACCAGATCCGTTCGTATGTGCTCGACGCCTCGCGGATCAAGGACCTGCGCACCAACATCGAGCGCAGCGACTGCGACAAGGTGCTCGATGGCGATATCGACGAATACCTGGAAGCCAGCCTCAAGCAAGGGCTGTAACCGCGCGGCCCCGGCCTGCTCCCTGAAGGAGCGGGCTTGCCCCGCGATCCCTTGCCCAAGGCGAGGGACAATGAACCCGTGATGGAAAATGTGACGACATGAGCGACTTACAACTCGACCCGCAAGACCTGCAACAGGAAGAAAACAACCTGATCGCGCTGCGCAAGGAAAAACTTGCTGCCGAGCGCGCCAAGGGTAATGCCTTCCCCAACGACTTCCGCCGTGACAGCTACTGCAACGACCTGCAGAAACAGTATGTCGACAAGACCAAGGAAGAGCTGGAAGCTGCAGCGATTCCGGTCAAGGTTGCCGGGCGCATCATGCTCAACCGTGGCTCGTTCATGGTGATCCAGGACATGACCGGGCGCATCCAGGTCTACGTCAATCGCAAGACCCTGCCGGAAGAAACCCTGGCCGCGGTCAAGACCTGGGACCTGGGCGACATCATCGCCGCCGAAGGTACCCTGGCGCGTTCCGGCAAGGGCGACCTGTACGTCGAAATGACCAGCGTGCGCCTGCTGACCAAGTCGCTGCGCCCGCTGCCGGACAAGCACCACGGCCTGACCGACACCGAGCAGCGCTATCGCCAGCGCTACGTCGACCTGATGGTCAACGAAGAAACCCGTCACACCTTCCGCGTCCGCTCGCAGGTCATCGCCCACATCCGCAACTTCCTGATGGCCCGCGACTTCCTCGAAGTCGAGACGCCGATGCTGCAGACCATTCCCGGTGGTGCCGCGGCCAAGCCGTTCGAAACCCACCACAACGCCCTGGACATGCAGATGTTCCTGCGTATCGCCCCGGAGCTGTACCTCAAGCGCCTGGTGGTGGGTGGTTTCGAGAAAGTCTTCGAGATCAACCGCAACTTCCGTAACGAAGGCGTATCGACCCGGCACAACCCCGAGTTCACCATGCTCGAGTTCTACCAGGCCCACGCTGACTACGAAGACAACATGGACCTGACCGAGGAGCTGTTCCGCGAACTGGCCCAGCTGGTTCTGGGCAGCACCGACGTGCCGTACGGCGACAAGGTGTTCCACTTCGGCGAGCCGTTCGTACGCCTGTCGGTGTTCGACTCGATCCTCAAGTACAACCCGGAACTCACCGCCGCCGACCTGCAGGACATCGACAAGGCCCGCGAGATCGCCAAGAAAGCCGGTGCCAAGGTGCTGGGCTTCGAAGGCCTGGGCAAACTGCAGGTGATGATTTTCGAAGAACTGGTCGAGCACAAGCTGGAGCAGCCGCACTTCATCACCCAGTACCCGTTCGAGGTCTCGCCGCTGGCCCGCCGCAACGACGACAACCCGAACGTCACCGACCGCTTCGAGCTGTTCATCGGTGGCCGCGAAATCGCCAACGCCTACTCCGAGCTCAACGATGCCGAAGACCAGGCCGAGCGCTTCATGGCCCAGGTGGCCGAGAAGGACGCTGGTGACGACGAGGCCATGCACTACGACGCCGACTTCGTCCGCGCCCTGGAATACGGCATGCCGCCAACCGCTGGTGAAGGCATCGGCATCGACCGCCTGGTGATGCTGCTGACCAACTCACCATCGATTCGCGATGTGATCCTGTTCCCGCACATGCGCCCACAGGCCTGAGCGAACTGAACAAGCCGCCTTCCGGGGCGGCTTTTTCATGCCTGCAAGAAATTCATCGATCGGATCCAACGTTTGGGGTAGACCAGCAGTGACTCCCGCTATGACTCAACAAGGCGCCGCCGGCGTGGCTACAGCGGTGGCCGAAAGCGTGCAGTACCAGGGCCGCAAGGCCAGCCGTGAAGGCAGCGAGCAGCGCCGTCAGCAGATCCTCGATGCGGCCATGCGCATTGTCGTGCGTGACGGTGTGCGCGGCGTGCGTCACCGTGCGGTGGCGGCCGAGGCCGGGGTGCCGCTGTCGGCGACCACCTATTACTTCAAGGACATCGAAGACCTGCTCACCGACACCTTCGCCCAGTACGTGGAACGCAGTGCGGCCTACATGGCCAAACTCTGGGAGAACACCGAGGTGCTGCTGCGCCAGTTGCTCTCCCAGGGCGATGGCAGCCCGCAGTGGCGGGCGCGCCTGGCCGATGAAGTGGCGAAGATGACCACTGACTATGTACAGCGCCAGTTGCACAACCGCCGCGACTTTCTCATGGCCGAGCAGGCCTTCCGCCAGGAGGCGCTGTTGTGCCCGCGCCTGGCCGAACTGGTCAAGCTGCACGAGCAGATTCTTCTGCGCGGCGCCGTACAGATGCTGCAAGTGGTAGGCTCGCGTCAGCCGCAACAGGATGCTCTGGTGTTGACGGCGATTATCGAGCAGATGGAATATCAGGGCCTGCTCGACGGCGAACAGGCCCAGGCTGAAGCGCCGATGCTCGCTATCCTTACCCGGTACCTGCATCTGGTATTGGCGTCGGTGTAAGGCGCGAACCTATTTCAAGGAGAGGTTGATGAAAGCCAGAACCCTGCTGTTGGCATTGTCGTTCTTGCTGCTTGGCGGTTGTCTGGTCACCTTCAATGAGCCGATCCCGGCCAACAAGCCCGCGCCCAAGGCTCTGCTCGGAAAATGGACCAGCAAGGACGCCTGGGGTGAACCGCTGACCCTGCAGATCAGCCGCAGCGGTGGCAACGCCTACAAGGCGGTGGCCATCGGCAAGGACAAGAAGCGCGACGAGTACGCCTTCACTGTGTCCCAGCACGGCAACCGCTGGTACCTCTCGGCCGGTGTGCCCAAGCGCCTGGGTGGCAACTTCCTGATTGGCGGCTTTGAAGTGCTCGACGACAAGGAACTGGTGATCTACAACCTCGACGTCGAGCAGGTCAACCAGGCTGTGCAGAAGAAAGAACTCAGCGGCCGGACCATCGAGGTGCCGGAAGACAACGGCGAAGGCATTCTTATCGACAGCCCGGCCGAGCGCGTCCTGGCTTACCTGGACGACCCGGCCAACTCCGACCTGTTCATCGAAGTGGCGCGCTTCAAGCGGGCCGGCAAGTAATGATTGCAACTCAAGGAGTGTAGGGTGGACGAGTACCAGCAGACGATACGCGCCCTGTCTGATCGCATTGTCCTGGCGCAAACGCCCATTCGCGTGCTCGATGCGGTGAAGTGGGACGACAACATCCGCCAGGGTTTCCTCAAGAGCAAGGGCAAGGAGCCGCCAGCGGTAGACCGCGCCTATTACCAGGGCCGGCCGCTGTCGTTCGACTCCGCCGCGGTCAAGCTCGAGTTCCAGAACATCGAACGCGACATCACCCGCCAGCTCGGCCAGTTCAACCCGGTCGGACAGATCATGCGGCGCATGTGCAAGGAATACCGCATGGTGGTGCGCATGCTCGAGGCGCGCGGCACAGAGGATTTCGGGCTGATCTCCCAGGAGCTGTATGGCGCCGCCTCCGATGCCTTCCATGCCGGTGACCCGACCCTGGCCGACCTGGGCCTGATGCTCTCGGACTACCTGAACAACATCGACGGCCGTGGCGACCTCAAGGACGAGCCGAAGAACCTCACCGCCAAGCAGGCGGTGGAGATGCTCCAGGGCCGCCTGAACAAGGTGTTCAACGAGGCTGAAGACACCATTCGCGTATTCGAGTCTGACGGTATCGTCGCCGACGCCGCTGCCGGCGCCGACTACATCAAGATCCGCGCCGACGCCATGTTCAACAGCCGCGACGTGCGTGCGCTGGAGGTTCACGAAGGCCTGGTGCACGTTGGCACCACCCTGAACGGTCTCAACCAGCCGATCTGCACCTTCCTGGCCAAGGGCCCGCCCTCATCGACCGTGACCCAGGAAGGCCTGGCGATCCTCATGGAGGTGATCGCCTTCGCCTCCTACCCCAGCCGCCTGCGCAAGCTGACCAACCGTACCCGGGCCATCCATATGGTCGAGGAGGGCGCCGACTTCATGCAGGTCTACGAGTTCTTCCGTGCCCAGGGCTTCGAGATGGCCGAAAGCTATGGCAACGCCAGCCGGGTGTTCCGCGGATCGGTCCCGAACGGCCTGCCGTTTACCAAGGACTTGTCCTACCTCAAGGGCTTTATCATGGTTTACAACTATATTCAGTTGGCCGTGCGCAAGGGCAAGCTCGAACAGATCCCCTTGTTGTTCTGCGGCAAGACCACCCTTGAAGACATGCGCACCCTGCGCCAACTGGTCGACGAAGGCCTGGTGGAACCGCCCAAGTACCTGCCGGAGCAGTTCCGCGACCTCAACGCGCTGTCGGCCTGGATGTGTTTCTCCAACTTCCTCAACCACCTGAGCCTGGACCGGATTGAAGCCGATTACTCGAACATTCTCTGATGCATGGCGCAGGCCCCTGGGCCTGCTGCTGGTGCTGCTGAGTCTGGGCGGCTGCAGTTCGCTGTTGTTCTATCCCGAGCCTGGCCAGCCGTTCACCCCCGAGAAAGCCAAGCTTCAATACCGTGACGTCACCCTGACCGCGGCCGACGGCACCCGCCTGCACGGCTGGTGGCTGCCGGCCAAGCCCGGTGTCGAGGTCAAGGGCACAGTGCTGCACCTGCATGGCAATGGCGGCAACCTGGCCTGGCACCTGGGCGGCAGCTGGTGGTTGCCGGAGCAGGGCTATCAGGTGCTGTTGCTCGACTACCGCGGCTATGGCCTGTCCGAGGGCAAGCCGGAGCTGCCCGAGGTCTACCAGGACATCGCCGCGGCGCTGGACTGGCTGGACAAGGCGCCCGAGGTGCAGGGCAAGCCACAGATCCTGCTCGGCCAGAGCCTGGGCGGCTCGATGGCCATCCATTACCTGGCCGAGCATCCCCGCCAGGCCGAGCGCTTCAAGGCCATGGTCTTCGATGGCGTGCCGGCCAGCTATCGCCAGGTCGGGCGGTTTGCCTTGAGCAATTCCTGGATGACCTGGCCGTTGCAGGTGCCGTTGTCGTGGCTGGTGCCTGATGGCGACAGTGCGATCCATTCGATTGCGCGGATCAAAACGCCGCCCAAGCTGTTCTTTCACAGCATCGACGACCCCATCGTGCCGCTGGCCAACGGCATCCAGTTGTATCAGGCTGCGCCACCACCGAGGGTGTTGCAGCTAACCCGTGGCGGGCATGTGCAGACCTTTGCCGACAAGACCTGGCGCCAGGTCATGTTGCGCTTTCTGGACGACCCGAGTCGTTTCAACGGGCTGCGGCGCCTGGCCGAAGTCCCCAATTACCCTGACGAGAAGTCGCAATGAGTGAAGAACGCAACGCCATCCCGCTGATCATTACCGGTGTCTGCAGCATCATCGGTACCGTCGCGGCCCTGTGGTACTACGGTTACCTGCATTTCGCCAAGCCGGAGGATGCCTTGCTGCTGTCCGACTTCACCATGCTCAAGACCATACCGGGCGAGGACTACAAGATCTCCCTGCAGCCGGCCAGCCAGGTGGCGCAATGCGTTGATGGCGTGCTGGTGATGTTCGATACCGCGCAGAAGGGCCTGACTGGCGTGTTGGTGAACAACAAGAAGCAGGCCGTGCGCTGCCTGGGGCAGGAGACCCCGCAAGAAATCCAGTAAGCCCCGGGGCTGCTTTGCAGCCCAATCGCCGGCAAGGCCGGCTCCCACAGGTTGGGTGGACACCGGGCCCTGTGGGAGCGGGCTTGCCCCGCGATAGGGCCTTAAAGCCAAACAAAAATCCCGCCAGACTCGGCGGGATTCTTGTTACTGCTCAGCAACCATCAATTCAGCTGGCTCACCGAGCGCGGTGCCACCGGCTGGTTGTCGTTGGAAATGGTCACTTCCACCCGACGGTTCTGGGCACGGCCCGAGTTGCTGCTGTTCTCGGCAACCGGATATTCCTTGCCATAACCCTGGGCGACGATGCGCGCAGGATCTACCCCGGCACGTACCAGCGCCGCGCGCACCGAAGCTGCGCGACGCTCGGACAGCGTCTGGTTGTAGTTGGCGCTGCCTTTGCTGTCGGTGTAGCCCTCGACGATCACCTTGCGGTCAGGGTTCTCCTGGAGGAACTGCGCCAGCTTGGTGATGTTCGGGTAGGCGCTGCTCTTGAGGGTGGCCTTGTCAAAGTCGAACAGCACGTCACCGAAGGTCACCAGGGTGCCACGGTCGGTCTGTTTGGCGTTGAGGCTGTCCTGCAGCTTCTTGATCTGCGCATCGCGGGCATCAAGGCGGGCCTGGGCACGCTGGGCGGCAGCGTTTTTCAGGTTGCCTTCGGCGGTACGCAGGGCAATGGTCTGCTTGGCCACTTCCACCCGTTGGTTGGTCAGGTAGGCGAGCTGGTCGACCTTCTTCTGGTCTTCCTTGTCCATGTAGGCCTTGTCGGCCTTGTTCAGCCAGTCCTGGGCGTCCTTGGTTTCAAGGGCCGCGACCTTGGCGGCCTGCGGGTTGCTCTGCAGGGCAGAGAAGTTGGTCCGGGCCGATTCCAGGTTGGCGTTCGGCTGCGTCGAGCAGGCGGCCAGGCCAACGCTCAGGGCCAGAAGGGCTGGGATCATCACGTGTTTACGCATAATGGTTCATCCTTTGATCGATTACGAATGCACGGGTCGGCGGGCGGGCGTCATTCGACGCTGCGCATGCCTTCCTCACGCAGGTCCTGAACGCCCTGGCGGGCATCCTGTACGGCTTTCTCGGCCTTGGCGGCCTGGGCCTTGCGCTCGGCGACGCGGGCGTCCCACTCGGCCTGTTCGGCCAGGCGCTTGGCGTCGTCGTACTGCTTGTCGTGCATGGCGATTTCCGCCTGTTTCAGCTTGTCCTGCGCGGCCTTCATTTCGACGGCGGCGAACTCGGTACCGCCGGCGCTGACAGCGGAATTGACCGCCGATTGCGTCACTGCGTACTGCTCGGTGGGTGGGTTGCCGGCACAGCCGACCAGGACCAGGCTGCTGCCCAGTGCCAGCGCGGCCAGCTTGAGCCCGCGCAGATGGGTGGATGAGGTGTTTGCGGTGCGGGTCTTCATGGTGGTCAACTCCATTGGATCACTCCTGATGAACAACGAATTCCGTAACAGTCCATCGGCGCGACCCGTCAGCTTCGGGGACTGCTCTCACCCGGTTCTGAGAGGGTTTTGCCGTGATGGCTATTGGCTGTGACCGAAGCGTTTTTTGAATAGTTCAGAAAAAAATACCGCGTGTTCGCGGTTTTTTCTGACTGATCGGTCAGTGGGTTTTTCGTTGAACTTCCAGGCATGCCTGCGGTACGCGAGCGCCTGCGCGGGCGCTCGGAACGCGGGTGAAGGCGGGGTCAATCAAGGGTTGCCGGCATCTTTGGCGTTGCTCATTTCGTGCAGGTAGCGGCGTGACAACGCAAGAAAACGCGGGGTCGGGCCGATGTCCTCATAGAGCGGATCCCCCTCTTCATCGGTGGCAATCACCTGCGAGCCCTGGATATACGGGAAGCTCGCTTCCAGCTCTTCAAGCGCTGCCCCCAGCAGTTCGCCGAGCAGTTCTTCGGGCCGGCGCTTGGGGTACATCTCGGCCAGGGCTGCCAGGCGCGCCGCCGCTTCCATGTCCAGGTGCAGGACATGGCCGGTGGGGCTCAGCGAGCCTTTGGCGTGCTGTTCCCAATGCTGGGCAAGATCACGGATTTTCATGATGTTCTCCTGTGTGCCTGTGTTGAGCGTAGTTCAGCCCGGACTCTGCCTTGAAGCTCGGCCGGTACTGGGGCACTCTGGTCCCAGAGCGGTTTTCCCGAATGCCGGAGACAGGGCTGATGACTGATATCGATGTGCGCTTGCGTGAAGATGTTCATTTGTTGGGCGAGTTGTTGGGCGACACCGTGCGCGAGCAGCACGGCGAAGCGTTTTTGCAGACCATCGAGGACATTCGCCGTAGTGCCAAGGCCGACCGCAGTGGCGGTGCCGAGCAACTGAGCTCGACCCTCAATGATCTGGCTGAAGACGAGCTGCTGCCGGTGGCCCGGGCCTTCAACCAGTTTCTCAACCTGGCCAACATCGCCGAGCAGTATCAATTGATTCGCCGCCGTGACGCCGGCCAGCCCGAACCTTTCGAAGCCCGTGTGCTGCCCGAGTTGCTGGCGCGGCTCAAGGCCGCCGGCCACAGCGACGATGCCCTGGCCCGGCAATTGGGCAAGCTGAGCATCGAACTGGTGCTGACCGCCCACCCGACTGAAGTGGCCCGGCGCACCTTGATCCAGAAGTACGACGCGATTGCCGCGCAACTGGCTGCCCAGGATCACCGCGACCTGATCCCCGCCGAGCGCGAGCAGATCCGCGAGCGCCTGCAGCGCCTGATCGCCGAAGCCTGGCACACCGAAGAAATCCGCCGTACCCGACCGACCCCGGTGGACGAAGCCAAATGGGGCTTTGCGGTGATCGAGCATTCGCTGTGGCAGGCGGTCCCGCACCATTTGCGCAAGGTCGACAAGGCCCTGCACCAAGCCACCGGCCTGCGCCTGCCACTGGAGGCAGCGCCGATCCGCTTTGCCTCGTGGATGGGCGGCGACCGTGATGGCAATCCCAATGTCACCGCGCCGGTCACCCGTGAAGTGCTGTTGCTGGCGCGCTGGATGGCCGCTGACCTGTTCTTGCGTGATATCGATGCCCTGGCCGCCGAGCTGTCGATGCAGCAGGCCAGCGAATCGCTCAGGGCCAAGGTAGGCGAGTCGGCCGAACCTTATCGCACCTTGCTCAAGCAGTTGCGTGAGCGCTTGCGGGTCACTCGCGCCTGGGCCCAAGCCTCGCTGACCACCGCGCAGGCCCCTGCACCCGAGGTGCTACAGGACAACCGCGACCTGTTCGAACCCCTGCAGCTGTGCTTCGAATCGCTGCATGTCTGTGGCATGGGCGTGATTGCCGATGGCCCGCTGCTCGATTGCCTGCGTCGGGCAGTGACCTTCGGCCTGTTCCTGGTGCGCCTTGATGTGCGTCAGGACGCCGCCCGGCACACCTCGGCGCTGAGCGAAATCACTGAATACCTGGGCCTTGGCCGCTATGCCGAGTGGGATGAAGACGCGCGCGTTGCCTTCCTGCAACAGGAACTCAACAGCCGTCGCCCGCTGTTGCCAAGCTACTTCAAGCCCCAGGCCGACACCGCCGAAGTGCTCGCCACGTGCCGCGAGATTGCCGCAGCGCCAGCAGCCTCGCTGGGCTCTTATGTGATCTCCATGGCCGGCGCTGCTTCCGACGTGCTGGCCGTGCAGTTGCTGCTCAAGGAAGCCGGCGTGCTGCGGCCGATGCGCGTGGTGCCGTTGTTCGAAACCCTCGCCGACCTGGACAACGCCGGCCCGGTGATGGAACGCCTGCTCGGCCTGCCGGGTTACCGCGCCGGGTTGCACGGCCCGCAGGAAGTGATGATCGGCTATTCCGACTCGGCCAAGGATGCTGGCACCACGGCCGCGGCCTGGGCCCAGTACCGCGCCCAGGAAACCCTGGTGCGCATCTGCCGCGAACAGCAGGTCGAACTGCTGCTGTTCCACGGCCGTGGCGGCACCGTTGGCCGCGGTGGCGGCCCGGCCCACGCGGCGATCCTGTCGCAGCCACCGGGCTCGGTAGCCGGGCGCTTCCGTACCACCGAGCAGGGCGAGATGATCCGCTTCAAGTTCGGCTTGCCGGACATCGCCGAGCAGAACCTCAACCTCTACCTGGCCGCGGTGCTGGAAGCGACCTTGCTGCCACCGCCGCCGCCACAACCGGCCTGGCGCGCGCTGATGGACCAGTTGGCTGCCGACGGCGTCAAGGCCTACCGCGGCGTAGTGCGCGACAACCCCGAGTTCGTCGAATACTTCCGTCAGTCCACCCCCGAACAGGAACTCGGCCGCCTGCCGCTGGGCAGCCGCCCGGCCAAGCGTCGCGCCGGCGGCATCGAAAGCCTGCGGGCGATCCCGTGGATTTTCGGCTGGACCCAGACCCGCCTGATGCTGCCGGCCTGGCTTGGCTGGGAAGCGGCACTGAACAACGCTCTGGCTCGCGGCCAGGGGCCGTTGCTGGCCGAGATGCGCGAGCAGTGGCCGTTTTTCCGCACACGCATCGACATGCTGGAGATGGTCCTGGCCAAGGCCGACGCCGACATCGCCCGCTCCTACGACGAACGTCTAGTGCAACCAGAACTGCGACCTTTGGGTGCACATTTGCGCGACCTATTGTCGCAGGCGTGCCAGGTGGTGCTGGGGTTGACCGGGCAGCCGGTGCTACTGGCGCACAGCCCCGAGACCCTGGAATTCATCCGCCTGCGCAACACCTATCTGGACCCGCTGCATCTATTGCAGGCTGAACTGCTGGCGCGCTCGCGCGGGCGTGAAGCCGCTCTGGATAGCCCGTTGGAACAGGCCTTGCTGGTCACCGTGGCCGGCATCGCGGCAGGCTTGCGCAATACTGGCTGAGTTAAAAATCCGGCCTGCCGATCGTCTACCCAAGAAGGGCAGAATGCTTGTAAAGCAACAGGTTGCGCCCGGCGCAACCTGTGCTTCAAGTGGCCACCGTGCGTGGGTTTTTCCGACTTTCGACCGCTTGTGTGGCTTGCGGGCGCTGTGTATCTTGAGCAGCCTTTTGATCGAAATTACGATCATCACCCAAATTCCGGGATTGGCCCTGCGTGGCAAACCCACTGATTTGCTTACAAAAAAATGAGGAGCACGAGATGCGCGTAATTCTGCTGGGAGCTCCCGGGGCCGGTAAAGGTACTCAGGCAAAGTTCATCACCGAGAAGTTCGGTATTCCACAGATTTCCACTGGCGACATGCTGCGCGCCGCAGTCAAGGCCGGCACTGCGCTGGGCCTGGAAGCCAAGGCAATCATGGACGCTGGCAAGCTGGTCTCCGACGAGCTGATCATCAACCTGGTCAAGGACCGCATTGCCCAGGCTGACTGTGCAAATGGCTTCCTGTTCGACGGTTTCCCGCGCACCATTCCTCAGGCTGAAGCTTTGGTGACTGCCGGCGTCGAGCTGGATGCCGTGGTCGAAATTGCCGTCGAAGACGAAGAAATCGTTCAGCGTATCGCTGGCCGCCGTGTGCACGAAGGTTCGGGCCGCGTCTACCACGTGGTCTACAACCCGCCAAAGGTTGAAGGCAAGGACGACGAAACCGGCGAGCCGCTGGTACAGCGTAAAGACGACACCGAAGAAACCGTGCGTCATCGCCTGTCGGTCTACCACGACCAGACCAAGCCACTGGTGGACTTCTACCAGAAGCTCTCGGCTGCCAATGGCGGCAAGCCGAAGTACAGCCATATCGAAGGCGTGGGCTCGGTAGATGCGATCACCGCCAAGGTCCTGGCCGCACTGAGCTGATCGACGCTCGGTAGTGCAGACAACGGCCCGCTTGCGGGCCGTTGTTGTTTATAATGCCGCTCTTTTTTCTTGCCCCTGGATTCTCCGATGACCACCTTGCTGGCCCTCGATACCGCCACTGAAGCCTGCTCCGTTGCCTTGCTGCATGACGGCAAGGTTTCCAGCCACTATGAGGTGATTCCACGCCTGCACGCGCAGAAGCTGCTGCCGATGATCCAGCAGTTGCTGGCCGACGCCGGTGTCACCCTGCAGCAGGTCGATGCCATCGCCTTTGGCCGTGGCCCGGGCGCCTTTACCGGCGTGCGTATTGCCATCGGTGTGGTCCAGGGCCTGGCCTTTGCCCTGGAGCGTCCGGTGCTGCCGGTGTCCAACCTGGCAGTGCTGGCCCAGCGCGCCATGCGCGAGCAGGGTGTGCAGCAGGTGGCGGCGGCAATCGATGCGCGCATGGACGAGGTGTACTGGGGCTGCTATCGGAACGTCGACGGCGAAATGCGCCTGCAGGGCAATGAAGCGGTGTTGCCGCCAGAGCAGGTCGCACTGCCGGCGGGCGCCAGCGGCGACTGGTTCGGTGCAGGCACCGGCTGGGGCTATGCCGAGCGCCTGGCGGTCAAGGTCAACGCTCAGGATGCCAGCCTGCTGCCCCATGCCCAGGACCTGCTGAGCCTGGCGACCTTCGCCTGGCAGCGTGGCGAGGCCATTGCCGCGGACCTTGCGCAGCCTGTGTACCTGCGCGACAAAGTGGCCACGCCGAAAGCGCGCTGAGTGCAACTCGTCGACTATTCTCAGGCCAAGTAAAACCTTTTGCCCGAACTGTGGTCCAGTTATCAATCGGGCATTAGCGAAGGATCAACGATGCTGCTAAATTGCCATCATTGCTCTTGAGTAATCGCCATGCGTATCGACGGTTTTTCCTCGCAGTCCTACCCCATCAAGCGTGCCCCGCGCAAAGCGCCGGTGCGCAGCGATGACGTGGAAGACGAGGATCTGCCGGGCGAGTTCGAAGTGCAGCCGCAAGCCAGCGCCAGCCAAGGTCAGGCGCGCACCGGTGGCCTGCCGGCACGGCCCCAGGACATGATCTTCCCGCGGGCGCGCAACAAGCGCACCGCCCATGCCCTGGCCAGCTACCTGACCACTGCCGGTTTCGTTGACTGGGAGATGGAAGTACTGGGGCTGGACCTGTACATTTGATGGATGAGTCTGTCCACGCTTCCCTATTTTGTCGGTTGTCCGTCCTGGAGTGAAAACGCCTGGCGCGAGTACCTGTACCCGGCGGACGCCAGAACCGGCGACTTTCTCGGCCTCTACAGCCAGGTTTTCAATGCCGTAGAAGGCAACACCACCTTTTATGCGCGCCCGGCACCAGCGACTATCGAGCGGTGGGCGCAAGTGATGCCCGCGCATTTTCGTTTTACTGCCAAGTTCCCCGGCGATATCAGCCACGGCGGTGACCTGCACGGTCAACTGGCCGCCGCTCAGTCCTTCATCGAATTGCTCAAGCCTCTCGGTGCACGCGTTGCGCCGTACTGGCTGCAGCTGCCGGCAACCTTCGGCCCGGCGCGGCTGGGCGAGCTGGTGACTTTCCTTGACGAGGTCGGTGTACCGATTGCGGTAGAGGTGCGCAACGCGGCGTTCTTCAGCAAGGGCGATGAGGAGCGCTTGCTCAACCGCTTGCTGCTCGAGCGAGGCGTGGAACGTATCTGCCTTGATCCCCGGGCCTTGTTCAGTTGCACCGCGCGCAGCCCCGAAGTGCTCCACGCCCAGTCGAAAAAGCCGCGCGTGCCGCCACGCCCGACCGCGTTCACCCAGCACCCGCAGATCCGCTTCATCGGCCACCCTGAGCTTGCCGCCAACGAGCCGTTCCTGCTGCCCTGGCTGGACAAGGTCGCGGCCTGGATCGAGGAGGGGCGCAGCCCCTATGTTTTCCTGCATACTGCCGACAACCGCCTGGCCGCCGCCCTGGCCCGGCGTTTCCATCAGGGCCTGATGGAACGCCTGCCGGGGCTTGCGGCCTTGCCTGAACTGGACCGGACGCCAGAAGCCGAACAACTTGGTCTGCTCTGAACGCGTCCTGCCGCCTGCCCGGGAGTCGTGATCATGGATGTGCAAACCCTGCGTGCCGAAGCCTTCAAAGCCCTGCATGAGCGCGATGGCGCCTTCGTCATCCCCAACCCCTGGGATGCCGGTTCCGCCAAGCTGCTGGCCAGCCTCGGCTTCGAGGCGCTGGCCACCACCAGCGCTGGCCTGGCGTTCTCCCTGGGGCGTCCGGACGCCGAAGGGGCGATGACCCTGGATGAAACCTTGGCGAATGCGCGCTCTGTTGTCGATGCCACGGCATTACCGGTGGCCGCCGACCTGGAGAACGGTTTCAGCGACGATCCCAAGGGTTGCGCCGAGGCGATCCTGCAGGGCGCCGCCGTCGGTCTGGTGGGTGGCTCAATCGAGGATGCCAGCGGCAACGCCGACGAGCCGATCTACAGCTTCCATCACGCGGTTGAGCGGGTCGAGGCGGCCGTCGCCGCTGCCCGCAGCCTGGACTTCCCGTTCATGCTCTGCGCCCGTGCTGAAAACCTGCTGCATGGACGCATCGACCTGGACGACACCATTGTCCGCCTGCAGGCCTTCGCCGAAGCCGGTGCCGATGTGCTCTATGCGCCGGGCCTGCGTACGGCTGAAGAGATCCGTCGGGTAGTGCTGGCGGTGGCGCCCAAACCGGTCAACGTGCTGATGGGCCTGAGCGGCGTGCAGCTGAGTTTTGGCGATGTCCAGGCCCTGGGCGTCAAGCGCATCAGCGTCGGTTCGTCGCTGGCGCGGGCGGCCTATGGGGCGTTCTTCAACGCCGCGCAACGGATTCACGATCAAGGCCGTTTTGACTATGCCGACCAGGCGTTGTCATTCGACCAGCTCAACCAGTTGTTCAGGCGCTGATCGCTCATGCGCAAAGGATTGCTCGTCGTGCTGTGCCTGATATTGATTGCTGTATCCGTGGCTGCCTGGCGCCTGGGGTGGCGCCTGCCGGATGCCTGGAACCCCTGGGCGGCACTCGATGTGCGCGAGCCGCCGAACCTGCTTACACCGTACAAGCTGGGCCGCCTGCAGGATGATCCGCAGCTGTGCGAACAGGCGCTGGCGACTTCGAATTTGCGTTACCGCAAGCAGGCCGACAGCCCGGCCAATGCGCCCTGCCCATTGGAAAACGTGCTGCGGGTCGAGGGCTCGTCGGTGCGCCTGAGCAGCAGCTTTCTCGCCAGTTGCCCGCTGGCGGTGGCCTACGCGCTGTTCGAGCGCCATGCCCTGCAGCCGGCGGCGCAGCGCGCCTTTGCCCAGCCGGTGGTGCAGGTCGATCACCTGGGCAGCTTCGCCTGTCGCAACATGTACAACCGCAAGAATGGTCGCCTCAGCCAGCATGCCACGGCCAACGCCCTGGACATCGCCGGCTTTCGCCTGGCCGACGGGCAGCGCATCCAGTTGCTCAAGGACTGGCCGGGGGAGGGTGTCAAAGCGAAGTTTCTAAAGGATCTGCACGCCAGTGCCTGCGACAGTTTCAACACGGTGCTGGGGCCCGACTACAACGCCGCGCACCGCAATCACTTTCATCTGGACATGGGCTTCTGGCAAATCTGCCGCTGAGGCTCAGGCGGCGATGCGTACGTTGTTCAGCACCACCGGGCGTGCCCAGCGATTGTCGAAGTCCAGCTGCGATTGCTGCACGGCCATGGTGGCTTCGTCGAAAGGCTCGGGCGCCTTGTCCAGCAGGTCCATCTCGAACTCGGCAATCGGCAGGTACAGCGGCTTGGCCTGTGGCGCCGGGCCTGGTTCCGGGAGCGGGTGGCCCTGGCTCATGACCACCGGGCGTACCCAGGTGTTGCTGATATCCAGCTGGCGTTGCTGCTCGATCAGTTCGGCGGCGCTGAACGGCGGGGCGAGTTTTTCCAGCAGTTCAGGCTCCAGCTCGGCGATGGGCAGGAACAGTGCCTCAGGCGGGGCCAGTTCGGTGTCATGCACATCGCACAGACGCTGGCTGTGAATCTGCGCCAGCACCTGGCTGCCGCCCAGCGGCTCGCCAGTGACCTTGTCGAACTGCTCGGCGGCCACGGCCTCGGCCGCGCCGTCTTCACCTTGCTGCTCAGCCAGGGCGCGGGCAAAAAAATCCTGCCACAGGTGGCTGACGCCACCCAATGCCTGGGTATTGTGCCGGCCATAGTCGCCGACGGGCGAGATATAACCTGAGTTGAGCTGAAGAATGTCGGTCATGGCAGTCGCAGAGCGTTCTGGTCTGGCAAAATAGCGAATACTTCGTATATCGGCCGTGGCCGACGATCATTTAATTTTTTTGAGTACAGGAATTGATGGTGGAGCAACTGGCGGACGGCGGCATCCGGGTCGAGGCATTGACGGCCGATTATCAGGCCCTGGCTGCCGAGTGGGCGCAGCGCCTGGAGCTGCCGCTGAGCGATGACAACGCAGGCTTTGCCGTGCAGGTCGGCGCCGATGGCCTGCAGATCCAGCAACTGGGCCCGCAAGCGCCAGGGCCGGTGCGGGTGGATTTCGTCGAAGGCGCGGCGGCCCACCGGCGGGTGTTCGGTGGCGGTAGCGGGCAGATGATCGCCAAGGCCGTGGGTATCGCCCAGGGCGTACGCCCGCAGGTGCTCGACGCCACGGCGGGGCTGGGCAAGGACGCCTTCGTGCTGGCAAGCCTGGGCTGCCAGATGACCCTGATCGAGCGCCAGCCGCTGGTCGCCGCCTTGCTCGCAGATGGCCTGGCCCGCGCCCGCAGCGACGCCGAGGTCGGCCCGATCGTCGCGCGTATGCAGCTGCTCAGCGGCAATGCCATCGAGCACATGCGCAACTGGCAAGGCGAGCCGCCGCAGGTGATCTACCTCGACCCGATGTTCCCGCACCGCGACAAGAGCGCCCTGGTGAAAAAGGAAATGCGCGTGTTCCGCCCGCTGGTCGGTGACGACCTCGATGCGCCGGCACTGCTCGAAGCCGCCCTGGCCCTGGCCAGCCACCGGGTGGTGGTCAAGCGCCCGCGCAAGGCGCCGATCATCGACGGCCCCAAGCCCAGCCACAGCCTGGAAGGCAAATCCAGCCGCTACGACATCTACCCGAAAAAAGCCCTCAAGCCTTAAGGCCGGTAGGCGCGCATGAACAGCGCCACCACTTCCTGGACATGGGCCTCGGCGGCCTCGGCATCCAGCGCCGGGGCATAGCCGAGCAACAAGCGGAAGTTGGCCGCGCCCTTGAGCAGGCAGAAGAAGTGCTCGGCGGCGTTGGCCGGCAGCTCGATGCACAGCAACCCGCGCGCATCCGCCTGGCGCAACAGCGCCTCCATCTCGTGCAGGACCCGCAACGGGCCGGCCTCGAAGAAGATCTGGCTGAGCTTTGGGTCCTGATTACCCAGGGCCATGATCAAGCGGTGCAACTTGACCGACAGGTCGCTGCTGATCAGCGCCTGAAAGCCGCGGCCGATCTTCACCAATACCTGCTCCAGCGGCACGCCTTCAGGCAGCTCGAAGATCAGTTCGGGCAGCTGCGCCGTGCAGGTGGCGACCACCGCCGAGGAGAACAGCGTTTCCTTGTCGGTGAAGTGACTGTAGACCGTGAGTTTTGACACACCTGCCGCTGTCGCGACCGCATCCATGCTGGTGTTGGCATAGCCAAGGGTTAGAAACAGCGCCTTGGCTGCTTCGAGAATGGCCTGGCGTTTTGCCAGGTCCTTGGGCCGGCCGGGGCCGGTAGGAGCGGTGACTTTGGGCATGAGTGAAAAGATACATATTCCAGTAAGTGCACATGGTACATCGCGACCGGTCTTTCGGCGGGCAAATATCGACGCGCTGCTCCCGGCATAAATATGGGATTTCTCTCGGACGCCTGCTTCCCCGGTCCGGCTCCCTGATTTAATATACCCGTCAGTATAAATATTCAAAGCGCCATTCGCGAAAGGTCATTCATCATGTTGCGCCTTGCCTTGCCCCTCGCTTTGCCCGTCAGTCTTGTGCTGTTGCTTGCTGCCTGCGGGCAGGAAAGCGCACCGCAGACTTCCCTTCGTCCGGCCATGGTGGTACAGCCGCAGCCGGCCAGCGCCGCTGCCGACAGCTACCCTGGCGAGGTGCGGGCGCGCTTCGAACCGGAGCTGGCCTTCCGCATCGGCGGCAAGGTCAGCAAGCGCCTGGTCGAGGAGGGGCAGCGGGTCAAGGCCGAGCAGGCGCTGGCCGAGCTCGACCCCCAGGATGTGCGCCTGCAACTGGAAGCCAGCCGTGCCCAACTGGCCGCCGCCGAAGCCAACCTGAGCCTGGTCAAGGCCGAGCGCGACCGCTACAAGACCCTGCTCGACCGGCAGATGGTCAGCCGTTCGCAATATGACAATGCTGAAAACCTTTACCGCGCGGGCCTGGCCCGGCTCAAACAGGTGCGCGCCGAGTTCGACGTCGCCGGCAACCAGGCGGAATACGCTGTGCTGCGGGCCTCTCAGGATGGTGTGATTGCCAAGCGCCAGGTCGAAGTGGGGCAGGTGGTGTCCGCTGGCCAGACGGTGTTCACCCTGGCCACCGATGGCGAGCGTGAAGTGCTGATCGGCCTGCCGGAGCAGAACTTCGGGCGCTTCAAGGTCGGCCAGCCGGTGTCGGTGGAGCTCTGGTCGCAACCGGATCAACGCTTCAATGGCCGTATTCGTGAGCTGTCACCTTCGGCCGATCCACGCTCGCGAACCTTTGCGGCGCGCATCGCCTTTACCGCCGGCAAGGTGCCGGCCGAGCTTGGCCAGAGTGCCCGGGTGTTCATCCAGCACGCCGAGCAGATTCCGCTGGCGGTGCCGCTCTCGGCGCTGACCGCAGAGAACGGCCAGACCTATGTCTGGCGTGTCGATGCCAACAACACCCTCAAGCGCGTGCCGGTACGGGTCGGTGCCTACGGTGAAAACAGCGTGCCGGTGCTTGAAGGCCTGAATGCCTCGGACTGGGTGGTGGCGGCCGGCGTGCATGTGCTCCAGGAGGGGCAGCAGGTACGTCCGGTGGATCGGTCCAATCGTGTGGTGAATCTGGCGGCCAAGGAGTAAGTCCCGATGGGTTTCAACCTTTCCGCCTGGGCCCTGCGCAATCGGCAGATCGTGCTGTTCCTGATGATTCTGCTGGCCGTGGTCGGCGCGCTGTCCTACACCAAACTGGGGCAGAGCGAAGACCCGCCCTTTACCTTCAAGGCCATGGTCATTCGCACCATCTGGCCTGGTGCCAGCGCCGAGGAAGTCTCGCGCCAGGTGACCGAGCGCATCGAAAAGAAGCTGATGGAAACCGGCGAGTACGAGAGGATCGTCTCGTTCTCACGGCCCGGTGAATCGCAGGTCACCTTCATGGCCCGCGATTCGATGCATTCGGCCGATATCCCCGAGCTTTGGTACCAGATCCGCAAGAAGGTCGCCGATATCCGGCACACCTTGCCCCAGGGTATTCAGGGGCCGTTCTTCAACGATGAATTCGGCACCACCTTCGGCAACATCTACGCGCTGACCGGTGATGGCTTCGACTACGCCGTGCTCAAGGACTACGCCGACCGGGTGCAGATCCAGTTGCAGCGGGTCAAGGATGTCGGCAAGGTCGAGCTGCTTGGCCTGCAGGACGAGAAGATCTGGATCGAGCTGTCCAACCTCAAGCTGGCCACCCTCGGCCTGCCCCTGGCAGCGGTGCAGCAGGCGCTGGAAGAGCAGAACGCGGTGAGCACCGCGGGTTTCTTCGAGACTCCATCCGAGCGCCTGCAGTTGCGGGTCAGCGGGCGCTTCACCACGGTCGAGCAGATCCAGCAGTTCCCGATCCGGGTCGGTGACCGCACCTTCCGTATCGGCGATGTCGCCGATGTGCGCCGAGGCTTCAATGATCCGCCCGCACCGCGTATGCGCTTCATGGGCGAAGATGCCATCGGCCTGGCGGTATCGATGAAGGCCGGCGGCGATATCCTGGTGCTGGGCAAGGCCCTGGAAACCGAGTTCGCCCGCATCGCCCACAATCTGCCGGCCGGCATGGAGCTGCGCAAGGTGTCCGATCAGCCGGCAGCGGTGAAGACCGGCGTTGGCGAGTTCGTCCAGGTGTTGGTAGAGGCCCTGGCCATCGTCTTGCTGGTGAGTTTCTTCTCCTTGGGGATGCGCACCGGCCTGGTGGTGGCCCTGGCCATTCCGCTGGTACTGGCGATGACCTTTGCCGCCATGTACTACTTCGGTATCGGCCTGCACAAGATCTCCCTCGGCGCGCTGGTGCTGGCCCTGGGCCTGCTGGTGGATGACGCCATCATTGCCGTGGAGATGATGGCAATCAAGATGGAGCAGGGTTTCGACCGGCTCAAGGCGGCCAGTTATGCCTGGACCAGCACCGCCTTCCCGATGCTGACCGGCACCCTGATCACCGCCGCCGGCTTCCTGCCGATTGCCACCGCGCAGTCCGGAACGGGCGAATACACCCGTTCGATCTTCCAGGTGGTAACCATCGCCTTGCTCGCCTCGTGGATTGCCGCGGTGGTGTTCGTGCCCTATCTGGGCGAGCGCCTGCTGCCGGACCTGGCCAAGCTGCACGCGGCCAAGCATGGCACTGCCGAAGGTGGGCCAGATCCGTATGGCACACCGTTCTACCAGCGCGTGCGGCGCCTGGTCGGCTGGTGCGTGGAGCGGCGCAAGACGGTGATCGTGGCGACTATCGCCCTGTTTATCGGCAGTATTTTGTTGTTCCGCTTCGTGCCCCAGCAGTTCTTCCCGGCTTCCGGGCGCCTGGAGCTGATGGTTGACCTGAAGCTGGCCGAAGGCGCCTCGCTGAGTAATACCGCCGAGCAGGTCAAGCGTCTGGAAGCGCTACTCAAGGAACGCGCCGGCATCGACAACTATGTAGCCTATGTGGGCACGGGTTCGCCACGCTTCTACCTGCCGTTGGACCAGCAA
The DNA here is from genome assembly GCF_900275665.1 of Pseudomonas sp. JV241A. NCBI lineage: Bacteria > Pseudomonadati > Pseudomonadota > Gammaproteobacteria > Pseudomonadales > Pseudomonadaceae > Pseudomonas > Pseudomonas sp. JV241A. Next base: position 163,478 of record NZ_OPYO01000029.1, on the reverse strand, counting down.
CTGCCAGCGCCAAGTTTCGCCCAGTTCGTCGTGCTGGCGAAAACCATCGAGGAGCGTGAACAACTGCGCAGCTGGCTGATCGCCACCCTCGATGAACAATTCCCCGACCTGCGTTCGCGGGTCACGCGCCTGGAAAACGGCCCGCCCGTGGGCTACCCGGTGCAGTTCCGGGTCACCGGCGAGCATATCGAGCAAGTCCGCGCCCTGGCCCGCAAAGTGGCGGCCAAAGTGCGCGAGAACCCCCATGTGGTCAACGTCCACCTCGACTGGGAAGAGCCGAGCAAGGTGGTTTACCTGAACATCGACCAGGACCGCGCCCGCGCCCTGGGAGTGAGCACGGCGAACCTGGCGAAGTTTCTGCAAAGCTCGCTGACCGGCTCTGCGGTCAGCCAGTTCCGTGAGGACAACGAGCTGATCGAGATCCTCCTGCGCGGTACCCAGCAGGAGCGCAGCGAGCTTGCCAACCTGCCAAGCCTGGCGGTGCCTACCGACAATGGCCGCAGTGTGGCGCTGTCGCAGGTGGCAACCCTGGAATACGGCTTTGAAGAAGGCGTGATCTGGCACCGCAACCGTCTGCCCAATGTCACCGTGCGCGCCGACATCTACGGCAAAGAGCAACCGGTTACCCTGGTCAAGCAGATCCTGCCGACCCTGGACCCGGTGCGTGCAGAACTGCCCGATGGCTATCTGCTAGAGGTAGGCGGCACGGTGGAAGACTCCACTCGCGGGCAGAAGTCGGTGAACGCCGGGGTACCGCTGTTCATCGTTGTGGTGCTGACCCTGCTGATGCTGCAATTGCGCAGCTTCTCGCGCACGGTGATGGTGTTCCTCACCGCACCGCTGGGGCTGATTGGCGTAACCCTGTTCCTGCTGGTGTTCCGCCAGCCGTTCGGCTTTGTCGCCATGCTCGGGACCATTGCCCTGTCGGGGATGATCATGCGCAACTCGGTGATCCTGGTCGACCAGATCGAACAGGACATCGCTGCCGGGCTGGACCGCTGGCAGGCGATTATCGAGGCGACGGTAAGGCGCTTCCGGCCGATCGTGCTGACCGCCCTGGCGGCGGTGCTGGCGATGATCCCGCTGTCACGCAGCGTGTTCTTCGGGCCGATGGCGGTGGCGATCATGGGGGGGTTGATCGTGGCGACGGCGTTGACGCTGTTGTTCCTGCCGGCCTTGTATGCGGCGTGGTTCAGGGTCAAGAAAGCCTGAGGGCGGTGACACAGATCTATTGTGGGAGCCGGCCTTGCCGGCGATGGGCTGCGCAAGCAGCCCTTTGGAGCGAGAGGCTCAAAGCGCGCCAAACACCTTCTTGGCAATGCTGGTAGCCGCAGCAGCCGGGTTCTGGCGGATGGTTTCTTCCTGCTTGGCAATCATCTCGAACAGGCCGTTGAGCGCCTGCTCGGTTACATAGCCTTCGACGTTGGCATTCTTGGCATCCAGCACGCCCAGTGTCGCCGCTTGCCCAGCGAAGCTGTTGTATTGCTGGGCCAGGCCGACCTGGTCGGTAGCCTTCTTGACGATCGGCAGGAACTTGGCGCGAATCTGCTCGCGGCTGGTCTTGCTCAGGTACTGGGTGGCCGAGTCGTTGCCGCCGCTGAGGATGCCCTTGGCATCTTCCACGGTCATCTTCTTCACGGCATCGACCAGCAGCGCCTGGGCCTGCGGCACGGCAGCTTCAGCGGCCTTGTTCATACTGGTTTCCAGTTGCTCGACCTGGGCACCCATGCCGAACGCCTTCATCTTCTTGGCGGCTTTGCCAAGGTTGCCCGGCAACTCGATACGCACATCCGGGTTATTGCTGAAACCACCGGGGGTGCCCAGTTGTTTCACCGCCACCTGGGCGCCCTGGGTCAGGGCGTCCTTCAGGCCAGTGGAGGCATCTTTTTGCGAGAGGTCGCCGAGCGACAGCGCCAGGGCGCTTGCCGACAGCAGCAGGCCGGCGCACAGGCCGGTAAAGGTTAGAGCTGGGCGAAACATGGCAGCATCCTTATGCGAAGGGCAGAACAATCAATCAACGAACGGCATCGACCTTGATACGCACCGGTTGCGGGTCGTTGCCATCAAGCTGAACGCCGTGGTGTTCGGTGTTGATGAACAGCAGCTTGCCATCCAGTTCGATCCGCGCGCTGACTGCATAACGGTGGCCGGGCTTGACCTGGGCCGGGTCGTAGCTCAGGTGAAAGGGCAGCGGCACATTGCCTTTGACCGGGCCGCTCTGGCTGGCCAGGGTAACGGCGGGAGCGTCCATCAGCGACACGTCCTGCAGGGCGACGCTCAGGGTGGCGGCAGGCGGCAGGGCAATGCGCTGCAGGTAGAAGACTTCGCCATCAAGGCTGGCCTTGGACGCTTCAGGGGTGCTGCTGCACGCGGCCAGCAGGCTGCCAAGAAGGATCAGGGACAGTTTTTTCATCAGTAGCTCCTTAGCGCCGGCGCCGCGGTTGCGGTCGCCCGGCGGTTTGATTCGTGTTGCTCCAAAGACACTGGCCAGTATGGCCTATGCCGCGGTTTCGGTGGCCTCTTCACTGCGCTGCAGGGCCACCTGGCGGATCGACAGGCGTATCTCCGCCGACAGCACGCGCTTGGCTGCGCCTTCGGCCAGTTCACTGAGTTTTTCGTGGTAACCGAGTTTGCCATTGGTATCCGGACGCAGTACGCCTTGCTCGATCTGGGTCTGGATGAAGTGGCGGAACAGGGTTTTGTCGAAGAACTCCGGTGCATTCAGGCCGTGCAGGATCGACAGGCGCTGGGCCATGATCACGCAGAGGTCTTCCAGCTCTTCGGCGCTCAGGGTGTGCTGGCCGCTGTTGAGCAGCAGGGCGGTGGCCATGTAGAAGCGCTGCAGGGTCTGGGTGATGGCCCGGGCCAGCAGGGTCAGCAGCACGAACTGCCGCGAACTCGGCGCCGGGCGCAGGTACACGCCGTTTTCAAAGCGCAGCAGGCCTTGCTCGACGAAGGCCTCCAGCCACTGGTCGATGACCGCGTCCAGCTCATCCAGCTCCCAGCGAATGAACAGCTCCGATTGCAGGTACGGGTACAGCGCCCGGGTGTACTGCAGGATCAGCTCGCGGCTCATTCGCGAGCTGCTCTGGAAGAAGCTCGCCAGCAAGGCCGGCAGGGCGAAAATATGCAGCACGTTGTTGCGGTAATAGGTCATCAGGACGGCGTTCTGCTCGTCCAGGTAAAGAATCTTGCCCAGTGCATCGCTCTGTTCGGCCAGCAGGTCCATGCCCTTGACGTGGCTGATCAGTGCCAGGCCATCGCCTTCAGGCAGCGTGGTGTGCGGCGAGTAGGGCACCTTGCGCAACAGCGCCAGGTACAGGTCCAGCACGCGGGTCAGGGCGCGTTCGTCCAGGGCCAGGCGGCTGGTGGAAAGCAGCGCCAGGGCCACCAGATTGACCGGGTTGATCGCCGCTGCCTCGTTCAGGTGCCGGGCGACTTTCTCGCCCAGGCGCGAGGTGGTTTCGTTGAGCCAGGCCGGGCGGAACTGCGGGCCGTGCTCCTGCTCGCGCCAGCCGGGTTGCTGCTGGTCGAGGAAGGCGCCGAGGCGGATCGGCTCGCCGAAGTTGACCGCCACCTGGCCGAAGCGCTGCTTGAGCGCGCCGATGACCTTGAAGATGTCGAAGATCGATTCTTTCTTCTTGCTCGCCCCGCGCAGTTCGCCCAGGTAGGTGCGGCCTTCGAGCACCCGTTCATAACCGATGTACACCGGCACGAAGACGATCGGGGTACGCGATGAGCGCAGGTAGCTGCGCAAGGTAATGGCGAGCATGCCGGTTTTTGGCTGCAGCATGCGCCCGGTGCGCGAGCGGCCGCCTTCGACGAAGTACTCGACCGGGAAGCCCTTGGTGAACAGGGTGTGCAGGTACTCGTTGAACACCGCGGTGTACAGCGGGTTGCCCTTGAAGGTACGGCGCATGAAGAACGCCCCGCCACGGCGCAGCAGGCCGCCGATCACCGGCATGTTGAGGTTGATCCCGGCGGCGATGTGCGGCGGGGTCAGGCCGTTGCGAAACAGCAGGTAGGACAGCAGCAGGTAGTCGATATGGCTGCGGTGGCACGGCACGTAGATGACTTCGTGGCCCGGGGCGATGCCCTGCACCTGCTCGATGTGGTTGACCTTGATGCCGTCGTAGATCTTGTTCCAAAACCAGCTCAGCACCACTTCGAGGAAGCGGATGGCGGTATAGGTGTAATCCGAGGCGATCTCGTTGCCGTAGCGCAGGGCCTGGGCCTCGGCTTTTGCCAGCGGGATCTTTTCGCGCTCGGCCTCATCGGCGATGGCCTGGCGCACCAGCGGGTCGTGCACCAGGCCCTTGACCAGGTTACGGCGGTGGGAAATGTCCGGGCCGATGACGGCGGACTTGAGGTTGCGAAAGTGCACGCGCAGCAGGCGCTGGGCCATGCGCACGGTGCGCTCGTGACCTTTGTTGTGCTGCACCAGTTCGCGCAGGTGAATCGGTGCCGAGAACTGTACGCGGGTCTTGCGCCCGAGGATCAGTACGGTGAGCAACCGGCGCAGGCGCCCGGTAACCGCCCAACTGTCGGCGAACAGTAGCTTCCAGGGGCTGGATTCACTGGCCGGCGACTGGCCCCAGAACACGCTGACCGGAATGATCTGCGCGTCTTCCTCGGCATGCTGGCTGATGGCGTTGACCAGCCGCGCCAGGGTTGGCGGGGCGCCGCGCTTGTCCTGGCGGCCGAGCCAGTCGGGCTCCGGGGTCAAGTAGAAGAATGCTGCGGGCTCTTGCAGGGTGCCAACGGCGGTGGGCAACACCGGGCGTGGCAGCCCGGCTTTGGTGCATTCGCGGTCGAGCACGGCAAGGTCGGTGAGCGACGGCGACTGCAGGGCGTAGAACACCGGCCGGCTGCGATCCAGGTTCAGGGTGAAGGACGACTGGTTGATGGTCTCGGAGCGAACCCACAGGTACAACAGGCGACGCAGGGCGCCGAAGATCAGGCGGCGCAGGGGGGAACGGGTCATACGGTGTGTGCTCTGGATGAGATTTTCGAGTGATTGCTCAGTCGGTTAGTGTGCCGTATCTGCGCAAGTTCAGCAAAAAGCGCCCCGGTCATGAAAATTAATTTAAGTGTGTCATATACTCGGTCCGCCGCTTGCAAGAGATTTGTGCAAGCTGCGTCGGCAGGGGGCCGTGACCTCTCTGCATGCCAGGCGATTCCAAAATAAAAATCCGGAGTAGTTCAGATGTCGTCTCGTGAGACTGGAAGTGTAAAGTGGTTCAATGACGCCAAAGGTTACGGCTTCATTCAGCGTGAAGGTGGCGCGGACGTGTTTGTTCACTACCGTGCCATCCGCGGGGAGGGTCATCGCACCCTGCTTGAGGGGCAGCAGGTCGAATACAATCTGACTCAGGGCCAGAAAGGCCTGCAGGCAGAAGACGTAGTCGGGCTGTAAGCGCCGGGCCACAAGCCTCGAGCCTGGGCCCACAAGCGAAAAGGCCCGCCGCCGGACAACCGGGGCGGGCCTTTTCGAAGAAGCAATTTCAGTTGGTACGCCAGGTGATTTCCTCTTCACCGTCGGCACTGATGCGGATCCAGCGATCGGCATCCTCTTCACCTTCTTCCTCGACCCAGGTGCCCGGCGCGCAGCGCACTTCGACGCTCAGCGCGGCAAAGGCGGCGCGCGCGCAGGCAATGTCGTCGTCCCACGGCGTCTGGTCGCTTTCCAGGTAAAGACTGTTCCATTTGCCCACAGCCTTCGGTAACCAGGTAACTGGAATGTTACCGGCCTTGCACTTGTAGGTCTGGCCTTTCTGCTGCCAGTCGCTGCACGGGCCGAGTGCCTCGGTGAGCCAGGCGGCGATCTGCTTGTGGTCGACGTCGGCGTCTTTCAGGTAAATCTCGATATCGGGTTGGCGCATAGGGGCTCCGGGTGCGCTCAGTCTTGGCGCACAAAGTAATCGTAACGCATCGATACCGTGACCTCGAAAGGCTCGGCCTGGTCGATGACGCGCGCGCGTTTATCGGCGCTGGCGCGCCAACCATGCGGGGTCATGGCCAGCAGGTCGGCGCGGGCCTTGCTATCGGCAAGGCTGAGGCGGAATTTCAGGGTTTCGCTATGGGCGTGCTGCATGCCCGCTGGCACCAGTGCCAGGTGTTTGTCGTCGGCGTAGTCGCGCACTTCATCGTAGAGCTTGTGGCGCAACTCGATCAGGTGCTCGTTGGTCGGGCCGACGCGCATCAGGCCGCCGCCGGGGCTCAGCAGGCGCAGGGCTTCCTGCCAGTCCAGCGGGCTGAAGACACTGGCCAGGAACTGGCAACTGGCATCGGCCAGCGGCACCCGGGCCATGCTCGCCACCAGCCAGGTCAGCGCCGGGTTGCGCTTGCAGGCACGCTTGACCGCTTCGCGGGAGATGTCCAGGGCATAACCGTCGGCCTCGGGCAGCGCTGCGGCGATCTGCGCGGTGTAGTAACCCTCGCCACAGCCGATATCCAGCCAGCGTGCCGGTGCGCGTTCAGCGGCAAGCTCGGCCAGGCGCCGGGCTACCGGGGCGTAATGCCCGGCGTTGAGAAAGTCGCGGCGGGCCTCGACCATGGCCTGGTTGTCGCCCGGGTCACGGCTGTTCTTGTGCTGCACCGGCAACAGGTTCAGGTAACCCTGTCGGGCACGGTCGAAACGGTGGCCGGCCGGGCAGGCCACGCCATTGTCGAGGGTGCTCAGCGCGGCGCTGCAGATTGGGCAGGTGAGCATCAGGCAAGCAACCGGGTCAGGGTCTGGTAGTAGATTTCGGTCAGCACGTCGAGGTCGCTGGCCAGGATCCGCTCGTTGACCTGGTGAATGGTGGCGTTGACCGGGCCCAGCTCGACCACCTGGGTGCCGAGGGTGGCGATGAAGCGCCCGTCGGAGGTGCCGCCGCTGGTCGACGCCTTGGTTTCACGGCCGGTGACCGCCTTGATGCTCGCCGATACGGCGTCGAGCAGGTCGCCCGGCTCGGTGAGGAACGGCAGGCCCGACAAGGCCCAGTCCACGTGCCAATCCAGCTGGTGCTTGTCGAGGATGGCGGCAACTCGCTGCTGCAGGCCTTCGACCGTCGATTCGGTAGAGAAGCGGAAGTTGAACAGTGCGGTCAGCTCGCCCGGCACCACGTTGGTGGCGCCGGTGCCGGAGTTGAGGTTGGAGATCTGGAAGCTGGTCGGCGGGAAGAACGCGTTGCCTTCGTCCCAGTGCTCGGCAGCCAGTTCCGCCAGGGCCGGAGTGGCCAGGTGGATCGGGTTCTTCGCCAGGTGCGGGTAGGCCACATGGCCCTGTACGCCGCGCACGGTGAGCTTGGCGCCGAGCGAGCCGCGACGGCCGTTCTTGACCACGTCACCGACCAGGCTGGTGCTCGATGGCTCGCCGACGATGCACCAGTCCAGGCGCTCGTTGCGTGCTGCCAGGCGCTCGACCACGGCCTTGGTGCCGTGGTGGGCCGGGCCTTCTTCATCGCTGGTGATCAGGAAGGCGACCTTGCCGCGATGGTTGGGATAGTCGGCGACGAAGCGCTCGGTGGCCACCACCATGGCCGCCAGGCTGCCCTTCATGTCGGCAGCGCCACGCCCGCAGAGCATGCCATCGGCATCGATCAGGGCGTCGAACGGATCGTTCTGCCAGGCTTGCACCGGGCCGGTCGGGACTACGTCGGTGTGGCCGGCGAAGCACAGCACGGGACCGTCCTGGGTGCCATGGGTGGCCCAGAAGTTGTCGACGTCTTCGATCCGCATCGGTTCGAGCATGAAACCGGCATCGCCCAGGCGCTGCATCATCTGTTTCTGGCAATCGAAGTCCAGCGGGGTTACCGACGGACGGCGAATCAGGTCGCAGGCCAGTTCAAGGGTAGGCGAGAGGTCGGCTGGGGCCGTCATGGGGAGCTCCGGGGCAAGGCAGGGCACGAATTCGAGGGGGGTTATCTTATAGCAAAAGCAGGGGTTGAGGACCTTGGATCTGCGCTGTTTGTCAGCGCCTCATCGCTGGCAAGCCAGCTCCCACAGGTTGGGTGTTTACCCGTCCTGTGGGAGCCGGCCTTGCCGGCGAAAGGGCGGCAAGGCCGCCCCGGGGTCAGGAGGCCTGGGCCGGCTGTGCGGCATCCACCGGCTTGGGCAGCGACGACAGCATGGCCATGATCAGTGCCGCCAGGTACGGCAGCGACTGCACCAGCAGCATGGCCACCCAGAAACGCATGTCGTTGCTCGGCAGGCCCTGAACCAGGTAGATCCCGGCCGCCGCACCCCACAACAGCAACATGATGAACAGCTCTTCACGGGCTTCGGAAAGCGCCACCAGCAAACCATGGCTGTCGGCGTTCTTCGGCGTGCGGAAGAACGGGATGCTGCTGGTGAAGAAACCGTACAGCACCGCCTTGGCAATGGTGTGCGACAGGGCAAGGCCGGCCAGGGCCGCGGCGAAAGCGTCCTTGAGGTTCACGCCTACCGCACGGCGGTAGAGGAACACGATCTTGCCGACTTTGAAGACGAACAGCGCCAGTGGCGGAATGGCGAAGATCAGCAGCGGTGGGTCGACCCGTTGCGGCACGATGATCATCGCCGCCGACCACAGCAGGGCGCCGACGGTGAAGAAGATATTCATGCCATCGGCAATCCACGGCAGCCAGCCGGCGAGGAAGTGATAACGCTGGCCACGGGTCAGTTCCGAGTCCTTGCCGCGTAGCAGGCTTGCGGCATGGCGCTTGATGATCTGGATGGCGCCGTAGGCCCAGCGGAAGCGCTGCTTCTTGAAGTCGATGAAGGTGTCAGGCATCAGGCCCTTGCCATAGCTCTCGTGGGAATAGGCCGCCGAGTAGCCTTTCTCGAACACCCGCAGGCCGAGCTCTGCATCCTCGCAGATGCACCAGTCGGCCCAGCCCAGCTCTTCGAGCACCGAGCGCCGGGTCATGGTCATGGTGCCGTGCTGGATGATCGCGTCACGGTCGTTGCGGGTGACCATGCCGATATGGAAGAAGCCCTTGTATTCGCTGTAGCACAGCTTCTTGAAGGTGCTTTCGTTCTGGTCGCGGTAGTCCTGGGGCGATTGCACCACGGCGATCTTCGGATCGGCGAAGTGCGGCACCATGTGCTTGAGCCAGTTGCGGTCGACGCAGTAGTCCGAGTCGATCACTGCGATCACTTCGGCATCCTTGGCGGTGTGCGGGATCAGATAATTCAGCGCACCGCCCTTGAAACCGGCCAGGGGCGCGACGTGGAAGAACTTGAAGCGCTCGCCGAGCATCTCGCAGTGAGCCTTGATCGGCTCCCAGACCGCCGGGTCCTTGGTGTTGTTGTCGATGATCAGGACTTCGTAGTCCGGATAATCCAGCGCCGCCAGGGCGTTGAGGGTCTGTTTGACCATCTCCGGCGGCTCGTTGTAGCACGGCACATGCACCGAGACCTTGGGACGGTAGGCCGCGTCGGCCTGCACCGGCAAGAATTCCCGGCGGCGCTTGTGAATCCACACCGCTTCGGCCAGCTCATGGGCCTCGGTGAGCAGCACGATAAACACGCCGAGGGCGCCGAGGGCGAGCAGGAAGCCCACGGTCAGGCTGAACCAGGTGCTGTATTGCTGGCTGTAGTCGTAGCCGATCCACACCAGTACCGAACCGCAAAGGAAGGCGATAAAGGTCAGGAAGGTCCGGCCGCGCTGGCGCAGGGCCGAGCCGTCGATCAGCAGCAGGGTCAGCGAGAGCATCGCCAGTACCACCGAACCGACCGCCAGCACGCGCCATTGCGGAATGGCTACAACCGGGCCTTCAAAGTTGAATTTCTGCTGGCGCGCGGCATTGAATACGCCCCAGTAAGCGCCCACCGAGCCTTCGTCGCTGGCTTTCCACGGCTGGTCGTAGGCTTCGATGACAAAGTAGTTGTAGCCCTGGCGGTTGAGCTTGTTGACCAGGGTGCGCAGGTAGATGGCCTGGTCGGCCTGGGTCGCTTCGGCACCGCCACGCATGCGGCCGTTGCTTGGCCAGCCGACTTCAGACAGCAGCAGCGGTTTGCGTGGGAATTGTTGCTTGAGGTCGCGGGCACGGTCGAGGACGAACTGGCCGGCATCCTTCATCGGGATGAATTCCCAGTATGGCAGGATGTGCGCAGCCACCAGGTCGGCATGCTTGGCCAGCTCCGGATGTTCTTTCCAGATGTGCCATTGCTCACTGGTGGTCACCGGTACCTTTACCGCCGCGCGCACCCGGTCCATGTACTGGATCAGCGCCTCCGGGGTGATCTCCTTGCGGAACAGCGCTTCGTTGCCGACCATGACCCGCACGACACTGCGCGAGCTGTTGGCCAGTTCGATGGCTTTCTCGATTTCCCGCTCGTTGCGCTCAAGGTCCGGGCTGATCCACACCCCCAGGGTCACGCGCAGGCCGAACTCTTCGGCCAGGCGGGGAATCTCCGCCTGTGTGCCTTCCACCGTATAGATACGGATGCTGTCGGTCAGCTTGCTGAGCTGTTCGAGGTCCTGGCGCAGTTCGTCCTCGCTCGGGTACTGGCCCTTTTGCGGGCTCTCGCCCTGGCGGAACGGCGAATAGGAGAAACCGGAAATCTGCTCCGGCCAGTTGGGGGCGGAAACCGGGCGGTTGATCAGCGCCCAGAACCCGGTGAATAGCGCGGCGATGGCCATGACTATCACCAGGTTGATACCAAATTTACGCGATGACATAGATAGTTCGGGTTCCGAAAGGTGGAACGGGCGGGCGCCGGAGGGCGCGAATCCTGCGTGCGTCCTGTCCTGGCAATGTGAGAACAGGTCGGTGGCAGAAGATTGGATTGGCTTCAGGAGCTGAAGTTCTTAGCCCGTACTTTTGTCGTCCAAGTCTTTGGATTGCATGGGACATTAAAGCAGGATTACAACTACCTTTACCAATGCACGACTCAGGCGGCGGGTACAGCAGGGTGCCATCGCGTCGTAAGAGGCCTATAATACGCGCCGGTTTTTTCGGGGTTGGGCCATGAGTACAGAAGATCCACGCTTTGCCGGTGTCGCCCGGTTGTACGGTGACAACGGCCTGCAGCGCCTGCGCGAGGCCCACGTGGCCATCGTCGGTATCGGCGGGGTCGGCTCCTGGGCGGCCGAAGCCATGGCCCGTAGCGGCGTGGGCGAAATCTCCCTGTTCGACCTCGATGATGTCTGCGTCAGCAATACCAACCGTCAGTTGCATGCCCAGGAGGGCAATATCGGCCGCGCCAAGGCCGAGGTCATGGCCGAGCGCCTGCGGGCCATCAACCCGGCGTGCAAGGTGCATGCGGTGGTGGATTTCGTCACCAAGGAAACCCTGCCCGAGTACATCGGTGAGCACATCGACTGTGTGATCGACTGCATCGACAGCGTCATGGCCAAGGCCGCGCTGATTGGCTGGTGCAAGCGCCACAAGGTCACCATCATCAGCACCGGTGGTGCTGGAGGGCAGATCGATCCGACCCAGATCCGCGTCGCCGACCTGAACAAGACCTTCAACGACCCGCTGGCTTCGCGGGTGCGTTCGACCCTGCGTCGCGATTATGGTTTTTCCCGCACGGTGACCCGCAACTACAGCGTGCCCTGTGTGTTCTCCACCGAACAGCTGCGCTACCCCAAAGGCGACGGCAGCGTCTGCCTGCAGAAGAGCTTTGTCGGCGAGGGGGTTAAGCTGGACTGCTCCGGCGGCTTCGGCGCGGTGATGATGGTCACTGCAACCTTCGGCATGGTCGCCGCCAGCAAGGCGGTGGAAAAGCTTGTGGGCGGCGCCCGCCGCCCGTCCGAGCGCAAGGCTCAGGCGCCCGCGGCGAGCTGAGACATGCGTTGCAGCACGGCGTTCAGGCCGTTGCTGCGCGAAGGCGAGAGCTGGCGGCCCAGGCCCAGCTGATTGAACCAGGCGGGCAGATCCAGTTGCGCCAGTTCGGCGCTGGACAGCCCTTCGACCCGTACCAGCAGCAGCGCCAGCAAGCCGCGGATGATCCGCGCATCGCTGGCACCCTTGAAGCGCCACTGGCCGTCCTGCTGCTCGGCCACCAGCCAGACCTGGCTTTCGCAGCCATGAACACGATTGGATTCGGACTTTTCCTCTTCGCTCAAGGGCGCCAGACGCTCGCCCCATTGCATCAGCAACCGTGCGCGCTGTTCCCAGCCGGCCGCCTGTTCGAAGACATTCAGGGCTTCCTGTGCGGCCATCGGCAGGCTCATCGCAGCAACTCCAGGGCTTGATCCAGAGCTTCGAAGAAACGCTGCAAGTCGTCGGAGTCGTTGTACAAGCCCAGGGACACGCGGATCGCACCGTCCAGGCCGAGGCTTTTGAGCAATGGCATGGCGCAGTGATGGCCGGCGCGCACGGCGATGCCTTGTTCGGTGAGCATATGGGCCAGATCAGCGTTGTGCACACCGTCGACCACGAAGCTGGCCAGGGCCAGTTGCGGCTGGCCAAGCAGGCGGATGCCTTCGCGGTCGTTGAGGCCGCGCAGCAGATGCCGGTGCAGGCCGGCTTCATGCTCGGCGACCGCATGGGCATCGAGCCCCGCCAGGTAATCGAGACTGGCTCCGAGGCCGATCACGCTGGCAATCGGCGGGGTACCGGCTTCGAAGCCCAGCGGCGCCGGGCGAAAGCTGGCGCTGTGGTAGTCGGCGATCTGCACCATCTCGCCGCCGAATTGCCAATGACGCAGGCGCGCCAGGGCCTCGCTGCGGCCGTAGAGCACGCCGACGCCGTCAGGGCCATACAGCTTGTGGCTGGAGAATACGTAGAAGTCACAGCCCAGCTGGCGTACGTCATGACGGCCGTGGACCACGCCCTGGGCGCCATCGACCACGGTGAGCGCGCCCTGGGCCTGGGCATGGGCCAGCAGGGGCTCCAGCGGCTGCCAGGCACCAAGTACGTTGGACAACTGGCTGACCGCCAGCACCCGGGTGCGCGGGCCAATCAGTTGCAGGGCGATGTTGAGGTCGATCAGGCCGCGGCTGTCCAGTGGCAGCACCACCAGCTTGAGTCCGCGGCGCTGTGCCAACTGTTGCCAGGGCAGCAGGTTGGCGTGGTGCTCCAGGGCGCTAATGGCAATTTCGTCACCGGCCTCGAACAGCGGCTCAAGCCCATAGGCGAGCAGGTTCAGGGCCGAGGTGGCGCCATGGGTGAAGACGATTTGCTGGCTGTCGACGGCGTTCAGCCAGCCGGCGACCTTTTCCCGGCTGCGTTCGAAGGCTTGGGTCGCCAGGGCGCCGGGCAAGTGTTGGGCACGGTGCACATTGGCAGCACCATGGCCGTAGTAGTGGCTCAGGGCATCGAGCAGGATTTGCGGTTTTTGCGTGGTAGCGGCGCTGTCCAGGTAGGTCTGGTGCTGGCGTTGCAGGGCGTCGATGGCTGGAAAGTCAGCGCGCCAGGGGGAGGGCTGGAACATGATGATCGGACCTGAAAATCGGGCCTGGCGTTAGGCCAGACCCGATGGTACCACTTAGTTGTGGGCGTGCAGCGCTTCGTTCAGCTCGATGGCCGACTTGTGGGTCTTGCACTCCACGGCACCGTTCAGCGAGTTGCGGCGGAACAGCAGGTCGGTCTGGCCGGCCAGGTCGCGGGCTTTGACGACCTTGACCAACTGGTTGTTCTCGTCCAGCAGGTTCACCTTGGTGCCGGCAGTGATGTACAGGCCGGCTTCAACGGTGTTGCGGTCGCCCAGCGGGATGCCGATACCGGCGTTGGCGCCGATCAGGCAGCCTTCGCCAACCTTGATGACAATGTTGCCGCCGCCGGACAGGGTGCCCATGGTCGAGCAGCCGCCGCCCAGGTCCGAACCCTTGCCGACGAAGACGCCCGCGGAAACGCGGCCTTCGATCATGCCCGGGCCTTCGGTGCCGGCGTTAAAGTTGACGAAGCCTTCGTGCATGATGGTGGTGCCTTCGCCGATGTAGGCGCCCAGGCGTACACGGGCGCTGTCGGCAATACGCACGCCGGCAGGGACTACGTAATCGGTCATTTTCGGGAACTTGTCCACCGAGAACACTTCCAGCAGCTCGCCCTTCAGGCGAGCTTCCAGTTGCTGCTCGGCAAGCTCCGCCAGGTCGACGGCGCCCTGGCTGGTCCAGGCCACGTTCGGCAGCAGCGGGAAGATACCGGCCAGGTTCAGGCCGTGTGGCTTGACCAGGCGGTGCGAAAGCAGGTGCAGCTTCAGGTAGGCTTCCGGGGTGGACGTCAGCGCGGCGTCTTCGGCCAGCAGGGTGACTACCAGCGGCTTGTTGCTTTCGGCCAGGCGGGTCAGCAGTGCGGCCTGGGCAGCATCGACACCCTTGAGGGCTTCGGCCAGCTGGGCAGCCTGGCTGGTGCTGAAGGCGATCGCCTGGTTGCCGCCTTCATAGCCCAGGACCGGGGCGATGGCAGCGACCAGTTCGGCAGCCGGGTTGATCAGCGGTTGTGCGTAGAAGACTTCCAGCCAGGCGCCTTGACGGTTCTGGGTGCCGACACCGAAGGCCAGGCTGAACAGGGAAGTGGACATGCAGTTACCTCTTGCGAAATTGAATGAAAGCTCGGCGCCGGGTTACTGAAGGGCGGCCGCGTACAGATCAGGCTTGAAGCCGACCAGGGTCCGCTTACCGAGGTCGAGCACAGGGCGCTTGATCATCGACGGTTGGGCCAGCATCAGTTCGATGGCCTTGAGCTGGTCGAGATCGGCCTTCTGGGCGTCGTCTAGTTTGCGGAAGGTGGTGCCAGCACGGTTGAGTACTGTTTGCCAGCCATGTTCATTGCACCAGCGCTCAAGGCTCGCACGGTCAATGCCCTGGGTCTTGTAGTCGTGGAAATCGTAGCCCAGGCCCTGGTTTTCGAGCCAGGTGCGGGCTTTCTTCATGGTGTCGCAGGCCTTGATTCCATAAAGGTGCAATGGCGTGTCGCGTTTGGTCATGTCTTGCCCCCCTGGGAAAAAATGGTGAAGGATTATGCCATGGTCGGCGGCTTTGGGTTGGCGTTGCCACGGCTCTTTGTAGCATTGTGTTACAGGTTCTGGACGGTTCTGCGACTTTTGTGCAGCGGTGCGCCGGCAGCCTAAGCGGCTAATATGTCGTTTCAATGGCAATGCCGTGCCCAGCCCCGCATAAGTTATTGAATGCGTTTGAATTGAACAGGACTCGCTGAATGCAATCAGCCTACACCGTTCTCATCCTGCTGATGCTGGTGAGTGTTTCCAAACTGGTCGGGCGGATGATCCCGCTGCCCCTGCCGCTGGTACAGATTGCCGCTGGCGCCTTGCTGGCGTGGCCGACCCTGGGCCTGCACGTGGCCCTGGACCCGGAATTGTTTCTGTTCTTGTTCCTGCCACCGCTGCTGTTTTCCGATGGCTGGCGGATGCCCAAGCGCGACCTCTGGCGGCTACGCGGGCCGATCCTGACCCTGGCGGTCGGCCTGGTCCTGTTTACCGTAGTAGGTGCCGGCTATTTCATTCACTGGATCCTGCCCAGCATTCCTCTGCCGGTGGCCTTTGCCCTGGCGGCGGTACTGTCGCCCACCGACGCCGTGGCGGTCTCGGCAATCACCCAGGACCGCCTGCCGACGCCCCTGATGCACATGCTCCAGGGCGAGGCGCTGATGAACGACGCCTCGGGCCTGGTGACCTTCAAGTTCGCCCTGGCGGCGGCAATCACCGGCGTGTTCTCCCTGGCCGAGGCCAGCCTGACCTTCGTGCTGGTCGCCGTCGGTGGCCTGGCCATCGGTGTGGCCCTGAGCTGGCTGGTCGGCCGCCTGCGCGCCTGGATGATCGCCCGCGGCTGGGATGACCCGGCCACCCATGTCGTGTTCATGTTGCTGCTGCCGTTTGCCGCTTATGTGCTGGCCGAGCGCCTGGGTGCCTCCGGCATTCTCTCGGCGGTAGCGGCGGGGATGATGCAGAGCTGGCTCGACCTGCTGCCCCGGCAGACCAGCACGCGCCTGCTCAACCGCAGCGTCTGGTCGCTGCTGGAGTTCGCTTTCAACGGTCTGATCTTTCTGTTGTTGGGCTTGCAGTTGCCCGACATCATCAAGGCGGTGACCAGTCACGAAGCCTCGCTGTGGCCGACCTTGCTATGGCGCTGCCTGGATGTAGTGGCGATCTTTGCGGTACTGCTGGCCCTGCGCTTTATCTGGGTGCAGAGCATCTGGCGCCTGATTGGCGTGATCCGCCGCTGGCGCGGTAAAGAAGACCTGGTGCTGGTGCCCAACGCCCGTTCCTGCTGGTTGTTGACCGTCGGCGGCGTGCGCGGGGCAGTGACCCTGGCCGGTGTCATGTCGGTGCCGCTGTTGATCAGCGCCGGCAAGGACTTCCCGGAGCGCGATCTGCTGATTTTCATCGCTGCCGGGGTGATTCTACTGTCGCTGGTCGCCGCCTGCATCGCCTTGCCGCTGCTGTTGCGCGGTGTCACCAAAAGCCCGGATGACGCCCTGCGCCAGGAAGCCCAGGAGGCCTGGCGACGCACGGCCGAGGCGGCGATTCACGCGCTTGAGGCAGAAGATCTGGCCGAGGCCGGTACCCCGCTGGATGCCTCCCAGGCAGCGCTGGCGGCTGAACTCAAGGCGCGGTTGATGGCTGAATACCGGCATCAGCTCGATACCTTCAACGACAGCGCCGAAGCCCAGGCCCTGGCCGCGCAAATGGACCAACTCGAACGGCGCTTGCGCCTGCGCGCGCTGCGGGCCCAGCGTCTGGAGCTGTACAACCTGCATCGCCAGCATCAGATCGGTGATGACGTGGTGCGTCAGGTGCTGGGGGAGCTGGATATGAGTGAGGCGAATCTGGGGCCGGTGAAGTAAAGCATTGCGGGGCAAGCCCGCTCCTACCATCATCTGTGGGAGCGGGCTTGCCCCGCGATGGGGCCGTTTACTTCTGCAAGAACGCGCGAATCCGCTCGGCTGCTTCTACACACTCGGCCAATGGCGCTACCAATGCCATGCGCACCCGCCCGGCACCCGGGTTGACGCCATCCACTTCGCGCGACAGGTACGAACCCGGCACCACGGTCACGTGTTGGGCTTCGAACAGGTCACGGGTGAACGCGGCGTCATCGCCTGGCACCTTGGCCCACAGGTAGAAGCCGCCGTCCGGACGCTGAACGTCCAGTACCGGGGCGAGGATCGCCAGTACTGCATCGAACTTTTCGCGGTACAGGTCGCGGTTGGCCAGCACGTGTTCTTCATCGTTCCAGGCGGCAATGCTCGCCAGCTGGGTTTGTACCGGCATGGCGCAGCCGTGGTAGGTGCGGTAGAGCAGGAACGGCTTGATGATCTCGGCGTCGCCGGCCACGAAGCCTGAGCGCAGGCCCGGCAGGTTGGAGCGCTTGGACAGGCTGTGGAACACCACGCAACGCTTGAAGTCGCTGCGGCCCAGTTCCACGCAGGCGCTGAGCAGGCCCGGCGGCGGGCTTTGCTCGTCGAAGTACAGCTCGCTGTAGCACTCGTCGGCGGCGATCACGAAATCGTACTGGTCGGCCAGGGCAATCAGCTTTTTCAGGGTCTCCATCGGCACCAGGGCGCCGGTGGGGTTGCCTGGGGAGCAGAGGAAAAGTATCTGGCAGCGCTGCCAGGTCTCGGCCGACACCGCGTCGAAATCCGGGTTGAAGCCGTTGCTGTCCAGGCACGGCAGGTAGTGCGGGGTGGCGCCGGCCAGCAGGGCTGCGCCTTCGTAGATCTGGTAGAACGGGTTGGGGCTGATCACCAGGCCGTCGTCGCTGCGATTGACCACGGCCTGGGTGAAGGCGAACAGCGCTTCACGGGTGCCGTTGACCGGCAGCACGTGTTTGTCGGCATCCAGCCAGCCGGCCGGCACGCCAAAGCGTTGTTCGCACCAGCGGGTAATGGCCTGGCGCAGGGCCGGCAGGCCGACAGTGGTCGGGTACACGGCCATCTGCTTGAGGCTGTCGGCCAGGGCTTGGGCGACGAAGGCCGGCGACTCATGCTTCGGTTCACCGATCGACAGGGCAATGGCGCGTTTGTCCGCTGCTGGCTGAACGCTGCCGAGCAGCGCACGGAGTTTCTCGAACGGGTAGGGCTGAAGCTGGTTCAAAGCATTGTTCATCGGCGCAAGGTCTCGTCAAACGGTCAAATGGTCAGGCGGGTCAAAGGCACCCCGGTCGCCTGGTCGACGCGCAGTTGCTCGACGATCGCATCCTGCAGGCGGCTGCACAGTTGCGGGTCGGACAGGGGCTGGTTGTCGGCGTCGGTAATGAAGAACACGTCTTCGACCCGTTCGCCGAGGGTGGCAATCTTGGCATTTTGCAGCGACAGGTCGAACTCCAGGAAGATCTTGCCGATCCGCGCCAGCAGGCCGGGGCGGTCGGGGGCGCTGAGTTCGAGGATGGTCACCGGGCGCTGGGCATCGTTATGGATGGTCACCTGCGGGGCAAAGGTGAAGTGCTTGAGCTGGCGCGGTACCCGGCGCTGAATGATGGTCGGGTAGTCGTCGGGGTTGCGCAGGGCGTCGGTCAAGCCGTCGCGAATCTGCTTGACCCGCACGGGATTGTCGCCGATAGAGCCGCCATCGTTGTCGAGCACGATATAGGTGTCGAGGGTGAACTGGCTGCTCGAGGTGATGATCCGCGCGTCATGGATGTTCAGGTTGAGCTGGTCCATGGCCGCCACGGTCACGGCGAAGAAGTCGTGCTGGTCGGGGGCATAGATGAAGATCTGGGTGCCGCCCTCGAACTCGCGCTGGGTGGTTTCCTTGATCAGTACCAGTGGTCCGCCATCGGCCGGCTGCTGAAGGATGGCATCGCTGTGCCAGGCGACGTCGGCGGCGGTATGGCGCAGAAAGTAGTCATCGCCCAGCTGCGACCACAGTTGCTCGACGTCGTCCGGGTCGGTGCCCTCGCGAATGAGGATGTCCAGGGCCGCGCCCTGGGTCTGGCGAATCTGTTCTTCGCGGTCCAGCGGGTTTTCCAGGCCGCGGCGCAGGGCGCGCTTGGTCTCGGTGTAGAGCTGGCGCAGCAGGCTGGCGCGCCAGGAGTTCCACAGGCTCGGGTTGGTGGCGTTGATATCCGCCACGGTCAGCACGTAGAGGTAGTCCAGGCGGGTTTCATCGCCGACCAGTTGGGCGAAGTCGTGGATCACTTGCGGGTCGGAGAGGTCCTTGCGCTGGGCAGTGGTCGACATCACCAGGTGATGTTGCACCAGCCAGACAATCAGGCGGCTATCCCAGCTCGGCAACTGATGGCGTGCACAGAAGGCCTGGGCATCCACTGCGCCCAGCTCCGAATGGTCGCCCTGGCGGCCCTTGCCGATGTCGTGGTAGAGCCCGGCCAGGTAGATCAGCTCCGGCTTGGGCAAGCGGCCCATGAGCTTGCTGGCCAGCGGGAATTTCTCCGAAACCGGGGTGTACTGCAGTTTGCGCAGGTGCTTGATCAGGTTCAGGGTGTGCGCATCGACTGTATAGATGTGGAACAGGTCGTGCTGCATCTGCCCGATGATCAGGCCGAACTCCGGCAAGTAGCGGCCGAGAATGCCGTAGCGGTTCATTCGTCGCAAGTTGCGGTGGATACCGATCTCGCACTTGAACAGCTCGATGAACAGGCTGGTGTTGCGGATATCGTTACGAAAGTCGTCGTCGATCAGGTGCCGGTGTTCACGCAGCAGGCGAATGGTGTCGGCGCGCACGCCCTTGATTTCCGGGTGCTGGGCCATCAGCACGAAGATTTCCAGCATGGCGAACGGCGTGCGCTTGAAAACGTTGGTGCGCACTGCCTCGATATAGCCGTCGTGGAGCTGGAAGCGCGCATTCAGCGGCTGGGCGCTGCCGCTGTCGTCGTCCAGGATGACTTCTTCGAAGTGCTGGATGATCAGGTCGCTGAGCTCGGCGATGCTCATCACCACCCGGTAGTACTGCTGCATGAACTGTTCGATGGCGCGCTTGGGGTTCTCGTCGCCAAAACCGAGCAGGGCGGCGATGCTGCGCTGGTGATCGAACAGCAGGCGGTCTTCGGCGCGCCCGGCCAGCATGTGCAGGGCGTAGCGCACCTTCCAGAGAAACTCCTGGGACGAGGCCAGCAGGTTGTTCTCGCTTTCCAGCAAGAAGCCTTCGCCGGCCAGGGCATGCAGGTTGAGGGTGCCGTATTGGCGGCGGGCGATCCACAGTACCGTCTGGATGTCGCGCAGCCCGCCCGGTGAGCCCTTGACGTTGGGCTCCAGGTTGTACTCGGTGTCGTTGTACTTGTGGTGCCGGGCCTTTTGCTCGGCACGCTTGGCCAGGAAGAATTCCTTGCTCGGCCACATGTGCGCGGTGCTGGTCACCTCGAGCATGCGCTGGCGCAGGTGCTCGGGGCCGGCGATGGTGCGGCTTTCCATCAGGTTGGTGACAACCGTCAGGTCGGCGCGGGCCTGTTCGGCGCATTCATCGACTGAGCGCACGCTCTGGCCCACTTCCAGGCCAATGTCCCAGAGCAGGGTCAAAAAGCGTTCGATCGAGTCACGAAAGACTTCATGGTCGGCGCTGTCGAGCAGGATCAACAGGTCGATGTCGGAGTAGGGGTGCAGTTCGCCGCGCCCGTAACCGCCGGTGGCGATCAGGGCAATATCGGCGTCTTCGCTCCAGGTGAACTGATTCCAGGCCTGTTGCAGGATGTTGTCGACGAACCAGGCGCGGTCCTCGATCAGCCGGCGGATCTCGCGACCGCTGCGAAAACGGTTGTCGAGCACCTCGCCGGCCTGGCGGATGGCTTTCTTGAAGGCAGCGATGGGGCTTGCCTTGAGGGCCAGTTCCGCCTGGAACTGGCCGCGATCGAACAGCTCGGGATCCACCTGGGGCATCGAGAGGCTTTCCTGTAAGAGTCAGGCCGATGTGCGCGGAATAGTGTCGTCTTTACGCAGGGTGAAGATTTCGTAACCGGTCGCGGTCACCACCAGGGTGTGCTCCCACTGGGCCGAGAGCTTGCGGTCCTTGGTGATGGCGGTCCAGCCGTCGCCCAGCACCTTGGTGTCGGCCTTGCCCTGGTTGATCATCGGCTCGATGGTGAAGGTCATGCCTTCCTTGAGCTCCATGCCGGTGCCGGCGCGGCCGTAGTGCAGGATCTGCGGCTCTTCGTGGAACACCTTGCCGATGCCGTGGCCGCAGAACTCGCGCACCACCGAGAAGCCGTTCTTTTCCGCGTGCTTCTGGATCACTTCACCGATGTCGCCCAGGCGGCAGCCCGGCTTGACCAGTTCGATGGCCTTGTACATGCATTCCTGGGTGACCTGGGACAGGCGCTCGGCCCACACCGGCACGCTGCCGACGTGGAACATGCGGCTAGTGTCGCCGTGGTAGCCGTCCTTGATCACCGTGACGTCGATGTTCAGGGTGTCGCCATCCTTGAGCGGTTTGTCACCGGGGATGCCGTGACAGACCACGTGGTTGACCGAGGTGCAGATCGACTTGGGGAAACCCTTGTAGTTGAGTGGCGCCGGGATCGCTTTCTGGACGTTGACGATGTAGTCGTGGCACAGGCGGTCGAGCGCTTCGGTGGTGACACCGGGCTTGACGTGCTCTTCGATCATCTCCAGGACTTCGGCGGCCAGACGGCCGGCGACGCGCATCTTTTCGATGTCTTCGGCGGTTTTGATGGTAACGGTCATTACAGGCTCTCTACGGCGCAGCAAGGCGCGAATAATCTGGGGAAAGGCCGGATTCTAACAGAGCCATGCCCGATTCAGGCGGCTATGGCGCTGATACAGCCTTTATATAAGGGCCATTCTGGCGCTAATGGGCGGTGTGTGCAAAAGCCTGTGACGTTCTATGGTAATTCGGGTTTCGCTTGGCGGGCATCTGTGGTATAAAATGCGCCGCTTTCCGGGGATAGCTCCGGAAGCACTAAACCCACACACGTGTCGACACGATGACCTGGGTGCCTTCGATCTTAGGGTCGCGGGTTGGTCATTGGGATACGTGGAGGCCCAACCCGACTTATCAAGGAACTATCATGTCCCAAGTCAACATGCGCGATATGCTGAAGGCCGGTGTGCACTTCGGTCACCAAACCCGTTACTGGAATCCGAAAATGGGTAAGTACATTTTCGGCGCGCGTAACAAGATTCACATCATCAACCTTGAAAAAACCCTGCCAATGTTCAACGAGGCACTGACCTTCGTAGAGCGCCTGGCCCAGGGCAAAAACAAGATTCTGTTCGTCGGCACCAAGCGTTCCGCTGGCAAGATCGTTGCTGAAGAAGCAGCACGTTGCGGTTCGCCGTACGTCGATCACCGCTGGTTGGGCGGCATGCTGACCAACTACAAGACCATCCGTGCTTCGATCAAGCGTCTGCGCGACCTGGAAGTCCAGTCCGAAGACGGCACTTTCGCCAAGCTGACCAAGAAAGAAGCCCTGATGCGTTCGCGCGATCTGGAAAAACTGGATCGCAGCCTGGGTGGTATCAAGGACATGGGCGGCCTGCCTGATGCCCTGTTCGTGATCGACGTTGACCACGAGCGCATCGCTATCACCGAAGCCAACAAGCTGGGCATCCCGGTCATCGGCGTTGTCGATACCAACTCCAGCCCAGAAGGCGTTGACTACATCATCCCAGGTAACGATGACGCCATCCGCGCTATCCAGCTGTACATGGGTTCGATGGCTGACGCCGTTATCCGTGGCCGCAACAACGTTGCTGGCGGTACCGAAGTGTACGCCGAAGAAGCAGCAGCACCGGCTGCCGAAGCCTGAGTAGCTGACGCTTAGCGTCTACTCGGCACGCGAAAAGGGGGCTTTGCCCCCTTTTTGCCACCTTGAAATCCTCTTGTCAGCATCGCCGTTGCAATCTTGTTACTGCATGAGTGCTGGTAAGTGGATTTACAGAATTGAACGCCCGTCAAGTATCGGGTGGAATGGTTGAAAACCTATCCAAGAGGAATTTGAAATGGCAGCAATTACTGCAGCGCTGGTCAAAGAACTGCGTGAGCGTACCGGCGAAGGCATGATGGATTGCAAAAAGGCCCTGGAAAAGGCCGGCGGCGACATCGAGAAAGCCATTGACGACATGCGCGCTTCGGGCGCCATCAAGGCCGCTAAAAAGGCCGGCAACGTTGCCGCTGAAGGCGCTATCGCCATCAAGGCCGACGACAAGTCCGCCGTTCTGCTGGAAGTCAACTCGCAGACCGACTTCCTGGCCCTGCAAGACGACTTCAAAACCTTCGTAGCCGAAAGCGTTGAGCAAGCCTTCGCCGAGAAGCTGACTGACGCGGCTCCGCTGATCGCTTCCCGCGAATCGGCTCGTGAAGCCCTGGTTGCCAAGGTTGGCGAGAACGTCAACATCCGTCGCCTGGTGCGCGTTGAAGGTGACGTTGTCGGCACCTACCTGCACGGCAACAAGATCGGTGTTGCTGTTGTCCTGAAGGGCGGCGACGTCCAGCTGGCCAAAGAAATCGCCATGCACGTGGCTGCAAGCAACCCTGAGTTCCTGCTGCCATCGGAAGTTTCGGCTGAAGCGATCGAGCGCGAGAAGAACGTCTTCCTGACCCTGAACGAAGAGAAGATCAAGGGCAAGCCTGAGAACATCGTCGAGAACATGGTCAAAGGCCGTATCTCGAAGTTCCTGGCCGAAGCCAGCCTGGTCGAGCAAGCGTTCGTCATGAACCCGGAAATCAAGGTCGGTGAGCTGGCCAAGAAAGCTGGCGCTGAAATCGTTTCCTTCACCTACTTCAAAGTAGGCGAAGGCATCGAGAAGCCGGTCGACAACTTCGCTGAAGAAGTTGCCGCTCAGCTGGCTGCTGCCAAGCAATAAGACAGATTCACCTCTGTCGCCCCGAAGAGGCTGCCCGCTCACGCGCGCAGCCTCTTTGTCAAAGCGGGAGCGGTTTACGAGACCGCCTTTCGCTGGCGCAGTAGCTGCGCCACGCTAGAGTTACGCGCAGGCTGAAAACAGCCCGCCAGATTTTTTTACAAACGCCGCAGGAGAGATTCGCAATGGCTCAGCAGGGCAGTGGTTATCAAGCTCGCTATAAACGCATTCTACTCAAGCTTAGCGGCGAGGCCCTGATGGGCTCGGAAGAGTTCGGGATCGACCCCAAGGTCCTGGATCGCATGGCGCTGGAAGTCGGCCAACTGGTCGGCATTGGTGTTCAGGTAGGCTTGGTGATCGGTGGTGGCAACCTGTTCCGTGGCGCGGCGCTCAGTGCAGCCGGCATGGACCGCGTCACTGGCGACCACATGGGCATGCTGGCGACCGTAATGAATGCCCTGGCCATGCGCGATGCGCTGGAGCGGGCGAACATTACCGCGATCGTCATGTCGGCCATCTCCATGGTAGGCGTGACCGATCACTATGATCGCCGCAAAGCCATGCGCCACCTGAACTCGAAAGAAGTGGTCATCTTCGCTGCCGGTACCGGCAACCCGTTCTTCACCACTGACTCCGCCGCTTGCCTGCGCGCCATCGAAATCGATGCCGACGTGGTATTGAAGGCAACCAAGGTCGATGGTGTATACACTGCAGATCCATTCAAAGACCCGCATGCCGAGAAGTTCGATCATCTGACCTACGATGAAGTGCTGGATCGCAAGCTGGGCGTGATGGACCTGACGGCAATCTGCCTGTGCCGCGACCACAAGATGCCGCTGCGCGTCTTCAACATGAACAAGCCCGGCGCCCTGCTGAACATCGTGCATGGCGGCGCTGAAGGAACTCTGATCGAGGAAGTTCAAAAATGATCAACGAAATCAAGAAAGACGCTCAAGAGCGCATGCAAAAGTCGCTGGAGTCCTTGGCGCACGCTTTCAGCCGAATCCGTACTGGCCAGGCGCATCCTAGCGTTCTGGAAGGTGTGATGGTTCCTTACTACGGTGCCGATACGCCGATCAAGCAAGTGGCCAACATCACCGTGAAAGATGCCCGTACCCTGCAGGTCGTGGCGTTCGAGCGCAATATGCTGGGCGCTGTCGACAAGGCTATCGGCAGTGCGGGTCTGAACCTCAACCCGACCAACCTGGGCGAGTTGCTGCTGATCACCATGCCGGCGCTGACCGAAGAGACCCGCAAGGGTTTCACCAAGCAGGCTCGTGACGCCGCTGAAGATGGCCGTATTGCCGTGCGCAATATCCGTCGCGATGCACTGAGCCAGCTCAAGGATCTGGTCAAGGAAAAGGAAATCAGCGAAGACGACGAACGCCGTGCCGCCGACGAAATCCAGAAGCTGACTGACAAATTCGTGGCTGAGATCGAAGTTGCCGTCAAGCAGAAAGAAAAGGACCTGATGGCCGTTTAAGGGTCGGGACTTTTTTCAATGGAAAAGACCAAGCAAGGTGTGTCCCCATCGGTGCCGCGCCATGTCGCGATCATCATGGATGGGAATAATCGCTGGGCGAAGAAGCGCCTGTTGCCCGGTGTCGCCGGGCATAAGGCCGGTGTGGACGCGGTGCGCGCGGTCATCGAGGTATGCGCCGAGGCCAAGGTCGAGGTGCTGACCCTGTTCGCCTTTTCCAGTGAAAACTGGCAGCGCCCGGCTGAAGAGGTCGGGGCGTTGATGGAGCTGTTCTTCTCGGCCTTGCGCCGGGAAGCCAAGCGCCTCAACGACAACAACATCAGCCTGCGCATCATCGGTGACCGCTCGCGCTTTCACCCTGAGCTGCAGGCCGCCATGCGTGAAGCCGAAGCGCTGACCGCTGGCAGCAACCGCTTCATCCTGCAGATCGCCGCCAACTATGGCGGTCAGTGGGATATCGCCCAGGCCGCCCAGCGCCTGGCGCGGGAAGTCCAGGCCGGTCACCTGCGTCCGGACGATATCACCCCCGAGCTGCTGCAGACCTGCCTGGCCACAGGCGACCTGCCGCTGCCCGATCTGTGCATCCGTACCGGTGGTGAGCGCCGCATCAGCAATTTCCTGTTGTGGCAGCTGGCCTACGCCGAGTTGTACTTTTCCGACCTGTTCTGGCCGGACTTCAAACACGAGGCCATGCGCACCGCGCTGGCCGATTTCGCTTCGCGCCAGCGCCGCTTCGGGAAAACCAGCGAGCAGGTCGAAGCTGGAGCCCGTGCTTAATGCTTAAACAACGCATCATTACTGCGCTGATCCTGCTGCCGATCGCCTTGTGTGGCTTCTTCCTGCTGAACGGTGGCGATTTTGCCCTGTTCATCGGTGTGGTGGTGACCCTGGGCGCCTGGGAATGGGCACGCCTGGCCGGCCTGGTCGCGCAATCCCTGCGGGTAGCCTATGCGGCGGTCGTCGCCGGGCTGCTGATGCTGCTCTACCTGATGCCCGACCTGGCACCGTGGGTGCTGGGCGCGTCGGTATTGTGGTGGGGGCTGGCCACCTGGCTGGTGCTCACCTATCCGCGCAGCAGCGAGCTGTGGGCCAGTGCTGCCTGCCGCCTGCTGATCGGGCTGCTGATCCTGCTGCCGGCCTGGCAAGGCCTGGTGCTGCTCAAGCAGTGGCCGCTGGGCAACTGGCTGATCATGGCGGTCATGGTGCTGGTCTGGGGTGCGGACATCGGTGCGTATTTCTCCGGCCGCGCCTTCGGCAAGCGCAAACTGGCCCCGCAGGTGAGCCCGGGCAAGAGCTGGGAAGGCGTCTATGGCGGCCTGGTCCTGAGTCTGGTCATCACCGCTGCGGTGGGTATCTACCGTGACTGGAGCGCAGGCGAGCTGATGCTTGGCCTGTTCGGCGCTGCAGTGGTGGTGTTGGTGTCGGTGGTTGGCGACCTGACCGAAAGCATGTTCAAGCGCCGCTCGGGGATCAAGGACAGCAGTAATCTGCTGCCCGGCCACGGTGGCGTGCTGGACCGTATCGACAGCCTCACCGCGGCTATTCCGGTGTTTGCCGTGCTGCTCTGGGCAGCCAATTGGGGCGCGATGTGAGCGGCGTGCAACGTATTACCGTGCTGGGTGCGACTGGCTCCATCGGCCTGAGCACCCTCGATGTGATTGCCCGCCATCCGGATCGTTACCAGGTGTTCGCCCTGAGCGGTTATTCGCGCCTGCAAGAGCTGCTGGCCCTGTGCGTGCGCCATACCCCGGTGTTTGCCGTGGTGCCGACAGCCGAATCTGCGCAGCAACTGCGTGAAGGCCTGGCGGCAGCCGGCTTGGCCACTGAAGTGCTGGTCGGCGAAGAGGGCTTGTGCCAGGTGGCCGCAGCTGCCGAGGTGGATGCCGTGATGGCCGCGATCGTCGGCGCTGCGGGCCTGTGCCCGACCCTGGCGGCAGTCGAGGCGGGCAAGAAGGTGTTGCTGGCCAACAAGGAAGCGCTGGTGATGTCCGGCGCCTTGTTCATGCAGGCGGTACGTCGCAGTGGTGCGGTGCTGCTGCCGATCGACAGCGAGCACAATGCGATCTTCCAGTGCCTGCCGGGTGATTACTCCCGCGGCCTGGCTCAGGTTGGCGTGCGCCGTATCCTGTTGACCGCCTCTGGCGGGCCGTTTCGCGAAACGCCGATGGCCGAGCTTGTGGATGTCAGTCCCGAGCAGGCCTGCGCCCACCCGAACTGGTCCATGGGGCGCAAGATCTCGGTCGACTCGGCGAGCATGATGAACAAGGGCCTGGAGCTGATCGAGGCCTGCTGGCTGTTCGATGCCCGGCCGAGCCAGGTTGAGGTGGTGGTGCACCCGCAAAGTGTGATCCACTCGCTGGTCGATTATGTCGACGGTTCGGTGCTGGCCCAGTTGGGTAATCCGGACATGCGCACGCCGATCGCCAATGCTCTGGCTTGGCCGGAGCGTATCGATTCGGGCGTGGCGCCACTGGACCTGTTCGCGATTGCCCGGCTGGACTTCAAGGCGCCGGACGAGCAGCGTTTCCCTTGCCTGCGCCTGGCCCGTGAGGCGGCCGAGGCGGGTAACAGCGCGCCGGCCATGCTCAACGCGGCCAACGAAGTGGCGGTGGAGGCATTTCTCCAGCGGCGCATCCGCTTCCCCGAGATCGCGAGTATGATCGAACAAGTGCTCGATCAGGAGCCGGTGGTTGCCGTCGAGTCGCTTGATGCGGTGTTTGCCGCTGATCAGCGTGCGCGGCAACTGGCCGGACAATGGTTGGCTCATCACGGTCGCTGAGGCCTGGCGCATCAGTGCGTCAGGCCCGGTGCCGCTGAACGTCATTCGGAGAAAGACATGAGTGCGCTCTACATGATTATCGGCACCCTGGTGGCATTGGGTGTGCTGGTCACCTTTCACGAATTCGGTCACTTCTGGGTGGCCCGGCGTTGCGGCGTCAAGGTTTTGCGTTTCTCCGTCGGTTTCGGCATGCCGCTGCTGCGCTGGCATGACCGCCATGGCACGGAGTTCGTGGTGGCGGCCATTCCGCTGGGCGGCTACGTGAAGATGCTCGACGAGCGCGAAGGCGAGGTGCCGCGCGATCAGGTCGAGCAATCGTTCAACCGCAAGTCCGTGCGCCAGCGCATCGCGATTGTTGCCGCGGGCCCGGTGGCCAACTTTCTCCTGGCGTTTTTCTTCTTCTGGGTCCTGGCCATGGTCGGCACCCAGCAGGAGCGTCCGGTCATCGGTGCGGTCGAGGCGGGGAGTATCGCCGAAGTGGCCGGGCTCACAGCTGGCCAGGAAATTGTTTCCATTGATGGCAAGCCAACCAGTGGCTGGGCGGCAGTCAACCTGCAACTGATCCGCCGTCTGGGTGAAAGCGGCCAGTTGCACATCAGTGTGCGCGAGGAGGGCGCGTCCGTTGACAGCCCGCACGTGCTGACCCTCAATAACTGGCTCAAGGGCGCCGACGATCCGGACCCGATTCGCTCGCTGGGCTTGCGCCCGTGGCGCCCGGTATTGCCGCCGGTGCTGGCTGAACTCGACCCGAAGGGGCCGGCAAATGCTGCCGGGTTGAAAACCGGTGACCGTTTGCTGGCGCTCGATGGTCAGGCGCTGAACAACTGGCAGCAAGTGGTCGATACCGTACGTGGCCGGGCTGGCAGCAAGATCGTCCTGCGCATCGAGCGTGACGGGGCGCCGCTGGAGCTGCCGGTGACGTTGGCCAGCCGCGGTGAAGGCAAATCGGCCACGGGTTATCTCGGTGCCGGGGTCAAAGCGGTGAAGTGGCCGGATGCCATGCTTCGCGAAGTCAGTTACGGGCCGCTCGAGGCCGTAGGGGAGGGGCTTTCGCGGACCTGGAACATGAGTGTCCTGACCCTGGAATCGCTGAAGAAAATGCTGTTCGGCGAGCTCTCGGTAAAAAACTTGAGCGGACCGATAACCATTGCTAAAGTGGCGGGCGCTTCGGCCCAGTCCGGTGTTGGGGATTTCCTGAATTTCCTCGCCTACCTGAGCATTAGCCTGGGGGTTCTTAATTTGCTGCCCATTCCTGTACTGGATGGGGGGCATTTGCTGTTCTACCTGATCGAGTGGGCGCGTGGTCGTCCGCTTTCGGATCGGGTGCAAGGTTGGGGGATCCAGATCGGTATCAGTTTGGTAGTCGGGGTGATGTTGCTTGCCCTGATCAACGATTTGGGTCGACTGTAAAGCTTCGCTCAATTGCGAACCTGCCGCGTCCCGCGGTGGGTCGTTTATTGCCAGTTGGAATAAGAAAGGACTTCATGAAACGTCTGCTGCTAACTGCGGTTCTCGCCGTACTGATGATCGCTGAAGTTCACGCCGAGTCCTTCACCATCTCCGATATTCGTGTCAATGGTCTGCAGCGGGTTTCCGCGGGCAGCGTTTTTGGTGCCTTGCCATTGAACGTCGGCGATGAGGCCGATGACCGGCGCCTGGTGGAATCGACCCGGTCCCTGTTCAAGACCGGTTTCTTCCAGGACATCCAACTGAGCCGGGACGGCAACGTCCTGATCATTACCGTGGTCGAACGTCCTTCGGTTTCGAGCATCGAGATCGAAGGCAACAAGGCGATCAGCACCGAAGACCTGATGAAAGGTCTGAAGCAGTCCGGTCTGTCCGAAGGCGAGATCTTCCAGCGTGCCACCCTTGAAGGTGTGCGCAACGAACTGCAACGCCAGTACGTTGCCCAGGGCCGCTACTCGGCCGAGGTCGACACCGAGGTGGTGCCGCAACCGCGTAACCGCGTGGGCCTGAAGATCAAGATCAACGAAGGCACTGTCGCTGCGATCCAGCACATCAACGTGGTCGGCAACACCGTCTTCCCCGATGAAGACCTGATCGGCCTGTTCGAGCTCAAGACCACCAACTGGCTGTCGTTCTTCAAGAACGATGACAAGTACGCCCGCGAAAAACTCTCCGGTGACCTGGAGCGTCTGCGTTCCTACTACCTGGACCGCGGCTACATCAACATGGACATCGCTTCCACCCAGGTGTCGATCACCCCGGACAAGAAGCACGTCTACATCACCGTCAACGTCAACGAAGGCGAGAAGTACACGGTACGTGACGTCAAGCTCTCCGGTGACCTCAAAGTGCCGGAAGACCAGATCAAGTCGCTGCTGCTGGTCCAACCAGGCCAGGTGTTCTCGCGCAAGGTGATGACCACCACCTCCGAGCTGATCACCCGCCGTCTGGGTAACGAAGGCTATACCTTCGCCAACGTCAACGGTGTGCCACAGCCGCACGACGATGACCACACTGTCGATATCATGTTCGTGGTCGACCCGGGCAAGCGTGCCTACGTCAACCGCATCAACTTCCGCGGCAACACCAAGTCCGAAGACGAAGTGCTGCGTCGTGAAATGCGCCAGATGGAAGGCGGCTGGGCTTCGACCTACCTGATCGACCAGTCCAAGACCCGTCTGGAGCGCCTGGGCTTCTTCAAGGAAGTCAACGTCGAGACCCCGGCCGTACCGGGCACCGACGACCAGGTCGACGTCAACTACAGCGTTGAAGAACAAGCTTCCGGTTCGATCACCGCCAGCGTCGGTTTCGCCCAGAGCGCCGGCCTGATCCTCGGTGGTTCGATCAGCCAGACCAACTTCCTCGGTACCGGTAACAAGGTTTCCATCGGTCTGACCCGCAGTGAATACCAGAGCCGCTACAACTTCGGCTTCGTTGACCCCTACTGGACCGCCGATGGCGTCAGCCTGGGCTACAACGCTTTCTATCGCACCACCGACTACGATGACCTCGACGTCGACGTGGCCAGCTATGCGGTTGACAGCCTGGGTGCCGGTGTCAGTGTTGGCTACCCGATCAGCGAGACCTCGCGCCTGACCTTCGGCCTGACCGTACAGCAGGACGAGATCAAGACCGGCAAGTACACCGTTGACGAAATCTTCAAATTCGTCAACGAAGAAGGCGACAAGTACCTGAACTTCAAGGCCTCGGCCGGCTGGTCCGAGTCGACCCTGAACAAGGGCGTGCTGGCCACCCGTGGTCACTCGCAAAGCCTGGTGCTGGAAGCCACCACCCCGGGTAGCGACCTGTCGTTCTTCAAGCTGGATTACCGTGGTCAGCTGTTCAAGCCGATCACCAACGACTACACCCTGCGCCTGCATACCGAGCTGGGCTATGGTGACGGCTTCGGTGGCACCTCGGGCCTGCCGTTCTACGAGAACTACTACGCCGGTGGTTTCAACTCGGTACGTGGCTTCAAGGACAGCAGCCTGGGTCCACGCAGCACCCCGAGTACTGGCAAGAACCCGGGCACCATCGCCGACCCGGATCAGGACCCGCTGCCGTTCGGTGGTAACGTCCTCGTCCAGGGTGGTGTGGAGCTGCTGTTCCCGCTGCCGTTCGTCAAGGACCAACGCTCGCTGCGCACCTCGGTCTTCTGGGATGTGGGTAACGTTTTCGACACCAACTGCGGTTCCAAGCCGGACTGCGAGAAGGTCGGCCTGTCGGGCCTGGCCAGCTCCGTCGGCCTGGGCGTGACCTGGATTACCGCGCTCGGTCCGTTGAGCTTCAGTCTGGCAATGCCGGTGAAGAAGCCGGACGAAGCCGATACCCAGGTGTTCCAATTCTCTCTGGGTCAGACCTTCTAAGGTCTGACCCTTGCTAACGACAACGGATTCTGTAGGAGTGCATCGTGCGTAAGTTGACTCAACTGGCAGTACTGGCTGCGACCCTGATCGCAACCCCGGCTTTCGCCGAAATGAAAGTTGCCGTGCTGAACTATCAAATGGCTCTGCTCGAGTCGGACGCGGCGAAGAAGTACGCAGTCGATGCCGAGAAGAAATTCGGCCCGCAGCTGACCAAGCTGAAGAACCTGGAAAGCAGCGCCAAGGGCATTGCCGACCGGATCCGTGCCGGTGGCGACAAGATGGCCCAGCCTGAGCGCGAGCGCCTGGAGCTTGAATACAAGCAGAAAGCCCGTGACTTCCAGTTCCAGTCCAAGGAGCTGAACGAGTCCAAGGCCGTGGCTGATCGCGAAATGCTGAAACAACTGAAGCCGAAGCTGGATGGCGCGGTTGAAGAAGTGATCAAGAAAGGCGGTTTCGACCTGGTTCTCGAGCGTGGCGCGGTCATTGATGTCAAACCTCAGTACGACATCACCCGCCAGGTTATCGAGCGCATGAATCAGTCCCGTTGATCATGACCGTGACCATGAAACTCGGTCAGCTGGCCGAGTTCCTCGGCGCCACCCTGAGTGGCCCCGAGGAGCTGGAAATCACTGGCCTGGCGACCCTTCAGGAAGCCGGGCCGGGGCAGTTGAGCTTTCTCGCCAACCCGCAGTACCGCAAGTACCTGGTTGAAACCCACGCGGCAGCGATCCTGCTCAAGCCGGCCGACGCCGAGGGTTTTGCCGGTAACGCCCTGATCGTTCCCGATCCGTACCTCGCCTACGCGCGCATCTCCCACCTGTTCGATCCAAAGCCCAGGGCTGTAGCGGGAATTCATCCCAGCGCCGTGGTTGCCGCCGATGCCCAGGTCGATGCCAGCGCCAGTGTGGGTGCCTGTGCAGTGATCGAGAGCGGTGCGCAGATCGGCCCGGGCGTGACCATCGGTGCCCAGTGTTTCGTCGGCGCGCGTTGCGTGATCGGCGAGGGCGGCTGGCTGGCCCCGCGGGTGACCCTGTACCACGACGTGCGTATCGGCAAGCGTGTGGTCATTCAGTCGGGCGCGGTGATCGGTGGCGAAGGCTTCGGCTTTGCCAACGAGAAAGGCGTCTGGCAGAAAATCGCCCAGATCGGTGGTGTGAGCATCGGTGACGATGTCGAGATCGGCGTCAACACCGCGGTCGACCGCGGCGCTCTGGCCGATACCCGCATCGGTGACGGGGTCAAGCTCGACAACCAGATCCAGATCGCCCACAACGTGCAGATCGGCGATCATACGGCGATGGCGGCGTGTGTCGGAATTTCCGGCAGCACCAAGATTGGCAAGCACTGCACCATTGCCGGCGGTGTCGGCATGGTTGGACACATCGATGTCTGCGACAACGTTTTCGTATCCGGGATGACCATGGTGACGCGCTCGATTACCGAGCCAGGCGCCTATTCTTCCGGTACGGCGATGCAGCCGCTGGCCGAGTGGCGCAAGAGCGCCGCACGAATTCGCCAGCTGGACGAGATGTCAAAACGCCTTCAACAGCTGGAAAAGCGTCTCGCCGCCGTGACCTCCGGCGATAAAGCTTCATCAGAAGGCTGATACCATTTCCTGATCAAGAGTGAACAGCCCTAGACTGACTCTTTGATTTGCTAAAGGAGCGCCGTGTGAAAACCGGCGCTCCCTATCTTTACTACAGGCTTCCCCCCGAAATGATGGACATCAACGAGATTCGCGAATACCTGCCTCACCGTTACCCGTTCCTGCTGGTGGACCGGGTGGTGGAACTGGACGTCGAGGCCCAGCGCATTCGTGCCTACAAGAATGTCAGCATCAACGAACCTTTCTTCAATGGTCACTTCCCGGCGCATCCGATCATGCCGGGCGTGCTGATCATCGAGGCCATGGCCCAGGCGGCCGGCATCCTCGGCTTCAAGATGCTCGACGTCAAACCTGCGGACGGTACCCTGTACTACTTCGTCGGTTCCGACAAGCTGCGCTTCCGCCAGCCGGTGCTGCCGGGTGACCAGCTGATCCTCGAAGCCAAGTTCATCAGCTGCAAGCGCCAGATCTGGAAGTTCGAGTGCCAGGCGTCGGTCGACGGCAAGCCGGTATGCTCGGCCGAGATCATCTGCGCGGAACGCAAACTATGAGTTTGATTGACCCTCGGGCAATCATCGATCCATCGGCGAAGCTCGCCGACGGAGTCGAGGTAGGCCCTTGGTCGATCATCGGTGCCGGAGTCGAGATCGGCGAGGGGACCGTCATCGGTCCACACGTGATTCTCAAAGGGCCGACCCGCATCGGTCGGCACAACCGCATCTACCAGTTTTCCTCGGTAGGCGAAGACACCCCTGACCTCAAGTACAAGGGTGAAGCCACACGCCTGGTGATTGGCGATCACAACGTGATCCGCGAAGGCGTGACCATCCACCGTGGCACTGTGCAGGACCGCTCGGAAACCACCCTGGGTGATCACAACCTGATCATGGCCTATGCCCATATCGGTCACGACAGCGTCATTGGCAACCATTGCATCCTGGTCAACAACACTGCATTGGCTGGCCATGTGCATGTCGACGATTGGGCGATCCTCTCCGGGTTCACCCTGGTGCATCAGTTCTGCCATATCGGCGCCCACAGCTTTTCCGGCATGGGCACGGCGATCGGCAAGGATGTACCGGCCTACGTCACCGTGTTCGGCAACCCGGCTGAAGCGCGCAGCATGAACTTCGAGGGCATGCGCCGTCGCGGGTTCAGCGAAGACGCCATTCACGCCCTGCGCCGGGCCTACAAGGTGGTCTATCGCCAGGGCCTGACCGTCGAGCAGGCGATTGCCGAGCTTGTCGAGCCGGCTACCCAGTTCCCTGAAGTCGACGTGTTCCTCAAGTCGATCCAGAACTCCACTCGCGGCATCACCCGCTGATATGGCCGAGCTTTGTGTAGCGCTGGTGGCCGGTGAGGCCAGCGGCGATATTCTCGGCGCCGGGCTGATGCGCGCGCTCAGGGCGCGTCATCCGCAAGTACGCTTCATTGGCGTGGGTGGGCCGTTGATGCAGGCTGAAGGCCTGAGCTCGTACTTCCCCATGGAGCGCCTGGCGGTGATGGGCCTGGTCGAGGTGCTAGGGCGCCTGCGCGAGCTGCTCAAGCGTCGCAAGGAACTGATCCAGACCCTGATCGCCGAGCGTCCGGACGTCTTTATCGGTATCGATGCCCCGGATTTCACGCTCAATATCGAACTGAACCTGCGCAAGGCCGGGATCAAGACCGTGCATTACGTCAGCCCTTCGGTCTGGGCCTGGCGGCAGAAGCGCGTGCTGAAGATTCGCGAAGGCTGCGACCTGATGCTCACGCTGTTTCCGTTCGAAGCCAAATTCTATGAAGAGAAGGGTGTGCCGGTACGCTTTGTCGGCCATCCGCTGGCCGACAGCATTCCGCTGGACGCTGACCGTGCCGCTGCGCGCGAGCAGCTGGGCCTGGCTGAGGGGCCGCTGGTGGCGTTGATGCCGGGCAGCCGTGGCGGCGAAGTTGGTCGCCTGGGTGCGCTGTTCCTCGATACCGCCCAGCGCCTGTGCGAGCTGGTGCCGGGGGTGCGTTTCGTTTCCCCGTGCGCCAATGCCGAACGCCGTGCCCAGCTTGAGCAGATGCTCCAGGGCCGCGACTTGCCGGTGACCCTGCTTGACGGTCGCTCGCACCAGGCCCTGGCCGCCTGCGATGCGGTGCTGATCGCTTCCGGTACTGCGACCCTTGAAGCCTTGCTGTTCAAGCGGCCAATGGTCGTGGCCTATC
This sequence comes from Pseudomonas sp. JV241A, assembly GCF_900275665.1. Classification (NCBI taxonomy): domain Bacteria; kingdom Pseudomonadati; phylum Pseudomonadota; class Gammaproteobacteria; order Pseudomonadales; family Pseudomonadaceae; genus Pseudomonas; species Pseudomonas sp. JV241A. The sequence continues at coordinate 127,945 of NZ_OPYO01000029.1, read as the reverse complement.
GTTTGGCCCCGCTGACCTACTGGATTTTGAAACGCCTGGTAAAAAGCCCGTACGTGTCGCTGCCCAACCTGCTGGCCCAGCGCATGCTGGTGCCCGAGTTGCTGCAGGAAGCGGCCAGCGCCGAAGCGCTGGCCCAGACCCTGGCGCCGCTGGTGCATGGCGGTGTGCAGCAGACCGAAGGCTTTGACCAGATTCACCGTACCTTGCGCCGCGATGCCTCGAACCAGGCAGCTGACGCGGTGCTGACTCTGCTGGAAAACCGATAGATGCAAATGGGATTGGACTTCAACCTGGTCGAGGACCTGGTCGCCGGTGTCGACGAAGTGGGCCGTGGCCCGCTGTGCGGCGCAGTGGTGACCGCTGCGGTGATTCTCGACCCACAGCGGCCGATTCTGGGGCTCAACGACTCGAAAAAGCTCACCGAAGCCAAGCGTGAAAAGCTCTTTGACGAAATCTGTGAAAAAGCCCTGAGCTTCTGCATCGCCCGCGCCGAGGTCGAGGAAATCGACCAGCTCAATATCCTCCACGCCACCATGCTGGCCATGCAGCGTGCAGTCGAAGGCCTGAGCGTCACGCCGAAACTGGCGCTGATCGACGGTAACCGCTGCCCGCAGCTGTCGGTGCCGGCGGCACCGGTGGTCAAGGGCGATAGCCAGGTGCCGGCCATTGCGGCGGCGTCGATCCTGGCCAAGGTCACCCGTGACCGCGAGATGGCGGCGTTCGAGCTGATCTACCCCGGCTACGGCATCGGCGGGCACAAGGGCTACCCGACCCCGGTGCACCTCGAAGCCCTGGCGCGCCTGGGGCCGACGCCAATTCACCGGCGCTCGTTCGCACCGGTGCGTGCCGCTTTCGAAGCCCGCGATGCCATCAACGGCGGGTTTGCCGAGGTCTGACCGGACGCGACGGGCGTCAGTAGTCAGGATCGCCCCGCACTGGCTGTTGTTTTGATCAAGGCCCGGTACAATCCGGGCCTTGTTGTTTTGTGCTGCTATAGGATCATCATGTCGGCTTCTTTCGTTCATCTTCGCCTGCACACCGAATACTCGCTGGTCGATGGCCTGGTGCGGATCAAGCCGCTGGCCAAGGCATTGGCGGCGATGAACATGCCGGCGGTCGCGGTTACCGACCAGAGCAACATGTGCTCGCTGGTCAAGTTCTACAAGAACGCCATGGGCGCCGGTATCAAGCCGATCTGCGGTGCCGACCTGTGGCTGGCCAACAGCGACCCGGATGCACCGCTGTCGCGCATCTGCCTGTTGGCCATGGACGCCAAGGGCTACCGCAACCTTACCGAGTTGATTTCCCGCGGCTGGGTCGATGGCCAGCGCAATGGCCTGGTGATCATCGAGCGCCAGTGGATCGTTGAGGCCAGCGAGGGGCTGATTGCCCTGTCCGCGGCAAAGGAAGGCGACATCGGCATGGCGTTGCTCAATGGCAACCCGGATGAAGCCGAAGCGCTGCTGCGCGACTGGCTGCAGATGTTCCCGGAGCGCTTCTACGTCGAGGTGCAGCGCACCAACCGCGCCGGTGACGAAGAATACCTGCACGCCGCCGTGGCCCTGGCCGACAAGCTGGGCGCGCCGTTGGTGGCGACCAACGATGTACGCTTTATCAAGCAGTCCGACTACGACGCCCACGAAACCCGCGTGTGCATCGGTGAAGGCCGGGCCCTGGACGATCCGCGCCGTTCGCGTAACTACAGCGACCAGCAGTACCTGAAAAGCCCGGAGGAAATGGCCGAGCTGTTCAGCGACCTGCCCGAGGCGATTGCCAACACCGTCGAGATCGCCAAGCGCTGCAACATCCAGGTGCAGTTGGGCAAGCACTTCCTGCCCGACTTTCCGACGCCCAACGGCATGGGTATCGACGACTACCTGCGCCACGTTTCCCACGAGGGCCTGGAAGAGCGTCTGGCGGTACTGTGGCCGAAAGAAACCACGCCGAATTATGAAGAGAAGCGCCAGGTCTACCTCGACCGCTTGAAGTTCGAGCTGGATATCATCATCCAGATGGGCTTCCCCGGTTACTTCCTGATCGTTATGGACTTCATCAAGTGGGCCAAGAACAACGGCGTGCCGGTCGGCCCGGGCCGGGGTTCGGGTGCCGGCTCGCTGGTCGCCTACGTGCTGAAGATTACCGACCTCGACCCACTGGCTTATGACCTGCTGTTCGAACGTTTCCTCAATCCGGAACGGGTATCGATGCCCGACTTCGACGTCGACTTCTGCATGGACGGTCGCGACCGGGTAATCGAATACGTGGCCGACGCCTACGGGCGCAACGCCGTGAGCCAGATCATCACCTTCGGCACCATGGCCGCCAAGGCGGTGGTGCGTGACGTGGCGCGGGTGCAGGGCAAGTCCTACGGCCTGGCTGACCGCCTGTCGAAGATGATCCCCTTCGAAGTCGGCATGACCCTGGAAAAAGCCTACGAGCAGGAAGAGATCCTGCGCGATTTCCTCAAGAGCGACGAAGACGCCAAGGAAATCTGGGACATGGCCCTCAAGCTCGAGGGCGTCTGCCGGGGTACCGGTAAGCACGCCGGTGGTGTGGTTATCGCGCCGACCAAGCTCACCGACTTCTCGCCGATCGCCTGTGATGAAGAGGGCGGCGGCCTGGTCACCCAGTTCGACAAGGATGACGTCGAGGCCGCCGGCCTGGTGAAGTTCGACTTCCTGGGCCTGCGGACCCTGACCATCATCAAGTGGGCGATGGAAACCATCAACCGCGAACAGGCCAAGAAAGGCCTGGATGACCTGAACATCGACTTCATCCCGCTGGATGACAAAAAGACCTACGACCTGCTGCAAAAAGCTGAAACCACGGCGGTGTTCCAGCTTGAATCGCGGGGCATGAAGGAGCTGATCAAGAAGCTCAAGCCCGACTGCCTCGAAGACCTGATCGCACTGGTGGCGTTGTTCCGTCCCGGCCCGCTGCAATCGGGCATGGTTGACGACTTCATCAACCGTAAACACGGTCGTGCCGAACTGGCTTACCCGCATTCGGACTACCAGTACGAAGGCCTCAAGCCCGTTCTGGCCCCGACCTACGGCATCATCCTGTACCAGGAACAGGTGATGCAGATCGCCCAGGTGATGGCCGGTTACACCCTCGGCGGTGCGGACATGCTGCGCCGGGCCATGGGTAAGAAAAAACCCGAGGAAATGGCCAAGCAGCGCGGCGGTTTCATCGAAGGTTGTGCCAGCAACAACATCGATCCGGACCTCGCCGGTAACATTTTTGACCTGGTAGAGAAATTCGCCGGTTACGGCTTCAACAAATCCCACTCCGCCGCCTATGGCCTGGTCTCCTACCAGACCGCCTGGCTCAAGACCCACCACCCGGCGCCGTTCATGGCCGCGGTGCTGTCGGCGGATATGCACAACACCGACAAGGTCGTGACCTTGATCGAGGAAGTGCGCAGCATGAAGCTGCGCCTCGATGCGCCGGATGTGAACACCTCCGACTTCAAGTTCACCGTCAATGACGACGGCCGCATCGTCTATGGCCTGGGCGCGATCAAGGGCGTGGGCGAGGGGCCAGTCGAGGCTATCGTCGAAGCCCGCGCGACGGGGCCGTTCAAGGACCTGTTCGACTTCTGCGAGCGGGTCGACCTCAAGCGCATCAACAAGCGCACCCTCGACGCGCTGATCCGCAGTGGCGCGCTGGACCGCCTGGGGCCGTACTTCCACGATGAACTCAAGGCCTACCAGGCCAACATCGACCGCAACCGCGCAGTGCTGCTGTCCGCGATGGAAGAGGCGATCAAGGCGGCCGAGCAGACCGCACGTACTGCCGACAGTGGTCACGCCGACCTGTTTGGCGGGCTGTTCGTCGAAGAGGATGCCGACGTCTACGCCAACCACCGCAAGGCCCGCGAGCTGACCCTCAAGGAGCGCCTGCGTGGTGAAAAAGACACCCTGGGCCTGTACCTGACCGGTCACCCGATCGACGAGTACGAAGGCGAGATCCGCCGCTTTGCCCGCCAGCGCATCATTGACCTGAAACCTGCACGCGACACCCAGACTGTCGCCGGGATGATCATTGCCCTGCGCGTCATGAAGAACAAGAAGGGCGACAAGATGGGTTTTGTCACCCTCGACGACCGCTCCGGGCGGATCGAGGCTTCGCTGTTTGCCGACGCCTTCATGGCCAACCAGGCGCTGCTGCAGACCGATGCTATGGTGGTGGTTGAAGGCGAGGTCAGCAACGATGATTTCTCCGGCGGCCTGCGCCTGCGGGTCAAGCGGGTGATGAGCATGGAAGATGCCCGCACCAACCTGGCCGAAAGCCTGCGCCTGAAGGTGCACACCGATGCCCTCAAGGGCGACCGCCTGAACTGGCTGGGTGAGCTGTTCAAGCGTCATCGCGGCGCCTGCCCGATCACCATGGAATACACCGGCAGCGATGCCAAGGCCATGCTGCAGTTCGGCGAAAGCTGGCGTATCGACCCTGCCGATGGCCTGATTCAGGCCCTGCGTGACCAGTTCGGACGTGAGAACGTCTTTTTGCAATATCGATGAATTTTTAATCTCGACCTGAATGCGCCCGATCCCTTAAGGTAGGGCGCCAAACGGATCAACCGGCCGGCCGCCTGGCCGTAGACCCAAGACGGATGCCTATGAACCCGAATTTTCTGGATTTCGAACAGCCGATTGCTGACCTGCAAGCCAAAATCGAAGAGCTGCGCCTGGTTGGCAATGACAACTCGCTGAACATCGGCGATGAGATCGCCCGTCTGCAAGACAAGAGCAGCACCCTGACCGAAAGCATTTTCGGCAACCTGACCAGTTGGCAGATCGCCCGCCTGGCCCGTCACCCGCGCCGTCCGTACACCCTGGACTACATCGAGCACATCTTCACCGAGTTCGACGAGCTGCACGGTGACCGTCACTTCTCCGATGACGCCGCGATCGTGGGTGGTATCGCCCGCCTGGACGACAAGCCGGTGATGGTCATCGGCCACCAGAAAGGCCGCGAAGTCCGCGAGAAGGTTCGCCGCAACTTCGGCATGCCGCGCCCTGAAGGCTACCGCAAGGCGTGCCGCCTGATGGAAATGGCCGAGCGTTTCAAAATGCCGATCCTGACCTTCATCGACACCCCGGGTGCCTACCCAGGCATCGACGCCGAAGAGCGCAACCAGAGCGAAGCCATTGCCTGGAACCTGCGGGTCATGGCCCGCCTGAAAACCCCGATCATCGCCACCGTAATTGGTGAAGGTGGTTCCGGCGGTGCACTGGCCATCGGTGTCTGCGACCAGCTGAACATGCTGCAGTACTCGACCTACTCGGTGATCTCGCCGGAAGGTTGCGCCTCGATCCTGTGGAAGACCGCCGAAAAGGCCTCGGACGCTGCCGAAGCCATGGGTATCACTGCCGAGCGCCTGAAAGGCCTGGGTATCGTCGACAAGGTCATCGCCGAGCCTCTGGGCGGCGCGCACCGTGATCCGGCGAAGATGTCCGCCAGCGTTCGCGGCGAGCTGATCGAGCAACTGGACATGCTCAAGAAGTTCGACAACGACGCGCTGCTCAAGCGCCGTTATGACCGTCTGATGAGCTACGGGCTCTGATCTGACAATCGCGGGTCAAGCCCGCTCCCACAGGAATTGGATTCACTGCCTGACCTGTGGGAGCTGGCTTTGCCAGCGAACGAGTGCGCAGCACTCGTAAAAGAGGTCTACCCGATGCTCGATCTCTACTCAAGGCTGTCCCCCTGGCTCACCGCCCCCTCCTGGTGCATCGCCCTCTCCGGCGGCCTGGACTCCACCGTCCTCCTGCACCTGCTGGCAACCCTGTCCCGCCAGCAAACCTTGCCTCCACTGCGCGCCATTCACATCCACCACGGCTTGCAAGCTGCGGCTGATGCCTGGCCGGATCATTGCCAGCGCCTGTGCGACGATCTGGGTGTCGAACTGCAGGTCATCCGTGTGCAGGTCGCCCCCCGCGCCAGCATCGAACAGGGCGCCCGTGATGCGCGCTACGCCGCTTTCAGCACTGCCTTGTGTCCCGGCGAAATCCTCCTGACCGGCCAGCACCGCGAAGACCAGGCTGAAACCCTGCTGTTTCGCCTGTTGCGCGGTGCCGGGCTGCGTGGCCTGAGCGCGATGCCCGAGCGGCGGCCGCTAGGGCAGGGCATGTTGGTGCGGCCGTTGCTGGGCGTTTCGCGCAACGAGCTGCAGTGCTACGCCCAGGAACAGCACCTGACCTGGATCGAAGACCCGTCCAACCACGACACGCAGTTCTCCCGCAACTACCTGCGTCACCAGGTGTTCCCGGCGCTCTTGCAGCGCTGGCCGCAAGCGGCGCAAAACCTGGCACGCAGCGCCCAGCACCTGAGCGAAGCCCAGAGCCTGCTCGATGAGCTGGCGCTGGAGGATCTGGCCCAGGCTGCGATCCCGGCACCGTTCGACTGGCTAGGCCTGGACTCGCTGGACCTCGGGGTGCTGCGCCAGCTATCCCCGGCCCGTCAGCGCAACGCCCTGCAGTACTGGCTGGCCCCGCGCACACGCTTGCCCGATAGTCGCCACTGGGCCGGTTGGGACGCCCTGCGCGATGCAGCATCCGACGGACGGCCACTGTGGTGCCTGACCGACGGTGAGCTGCATCGCGCCAATGCACGTATCTGGTGGCTGGAGGGGGATTGGCTGAACCCTGCAGGCGGCCAGGCGGCGTGGCCGAATCCGGGCAAACCGCTGTCGTTGAGCCATAACGGCAGCGTCAGCCTCAGCGGCACGTTGCCGCAGGGGCCATTGCACATTGCCTACCGCCAGGGCGGCGAAACCCTGGCAATCAACGGCCGCGGCCAGCGTGATCTGAAGCGCCTGCTCAACGAGTCGCAGCTGCCGTCATTCGTCCGTTCGCGCCTGCCGTTGCTGTATTGTGGCGAGCAATTGCTGGCGGTGGCCAACCTGCCGGGGTTGAGCCAGGGTGACTGGCAATTGCACTGGCATGCGCCGACGAGCGAGCAAGGTTTGAGATGAAAGGCACATTCGGGTAGACTACGCTCCCTTCTTGATACAGCTTCTGTGGCTTCCCCGAAATCACAGCAGTTGCCGATTACCAAGCAGTTTTTTGCTGGGCGATTCTAAAAATGTTTAGCGAGCTCCTAACCGGGTATCCAACCCCCGGTGTGACCAGACGCGGCAGTTTTTTAAGATGCACTGTGATTGACGCAGGTGATCGGGGGCTTCGGCCTTCCTTCGCTTTCCCCGGCGGCACTGACCGCTTTAACGCAGACTTCTAGGGTTTTTCATGACGCGCTACATATTCGTCACGGGCGGTGTTGTTTCTTCATTGGGGAAAGGCATTGCCTCGGCTTCATTGGCGGCCATCCTGGAGGCGCGGGGGCTCAAGGTCACCATGCTCAAGCTGGACCCGTACATCAACGTCGACCCGGGCACCATGAGCCCGTTCCAGCACGGTGAAGTGTTCGTCACCCACGACGGTGCCGAGACCGACCTGGACCTGGGCCACTACGAGCGGTTCATCCGCACGACCATGACCCAGAACAACAACTTCACCACCGGCCGTATCTACGAGCACGTGCTGCGCAAGGAGCGCCGTGGTGATTACCTGGGCGCGACCATCCAGGTCATTCCGCACATCACCGACGAGATCAAGCGCCGCATCATCAAGGGTGCCGGCGATGCCGACGTGGCCCTGGTGGAAATCGGCGGTACCGTGGGTGACATCGAGTCGCAACCGTTCCTCGAGGCTATCCGTCAGCTGCGCGTCGAAGTGGGCTCCAAGCGCGCCATGCTGATGCACCTGACCCTGGTCCCGTACATCGCCACCGCTGGCGAGACCAAGACCAAGCCGACCCAGCACTCGGTCAAGGAGCTGCGCTCCATCGGCCTGCAGCCGGACGTGCTGATCTGCCGCTCCGACCATCCGGTGGATGTGTCTTCGCGCCGCAAGATCGCCCTGTTCACCAACGTCGAAGAGCGTGCGGTGATCTCCCTGGAAGACGTCGACACCATCTACAAGATCCCGGCCGTGCTGCACGCCCAGGGCCTGGATGACTTCGTCGTCGAGCGTTTCGGCCTGCAATGCAACGGTGCCGACCTGTCCGAGTGGGAAAAGGTCGTCGACGCCAAGCTCAACCCCGAGCACGAAGTCACCATCGCCATGGTCGGCAAGTACATGGAGCTGCTGGACGCCTACAAGTCGCTGATCGAAGCGATGAGCCATGCTGGCATCCAGAACCGTACCAAGGTCAACCTGCGCTACATCGACTCCGAAGACATCGAGAACCAGGGCACCAGCCTGCTCGAAGGCGCCGATGCCATTCTGGTTCCAGGTGGTTTCGGCCTGCGTGGCGTCGAAGGCAAGATCACGGCCGTGCAGTACGCTCGCGAGAACAAAGTCCCGTACCTGGGTATCTGCCTGGGCATGCAAGTGGCGGTCATCGAGTTCGCCCGTAACGTCATGGGCTGGAAAGATGCCAACTCCACCGAGTTCGATCGCAACAGCGGTCACCCGGTCGTCGGCCTGATCACCGAGTGGGAAGATGCCACCGGCGCGGTCGAAACCCGTACCGAAGCTTCGGACCTCGGCGGCACCATGCGTCTGGGCGCCCAGGAGTGCCAATTGGCAAGCGGCTCCAAGGTCCACGATTGCTACGCCAAGGACGTGATCGTCGAGCGTCATCGTCACCGTTACGAAGTGAACAACAAACTGCTGCCGCAGCTGGTTGAAGCCGGCCTGAAAGTCTCCGGTCGTTCCGGCGACGGTGCGCTGGTCGAAGTGGTCGAGTCCCAGGATCATCCATGGTTCGTCGCTTGCCAGTTCCACCCGGAGTTCACCTCGACCCCGCGTGACGGCCATCCGCTGTTCAGCGGTTTCGTCAAGGCGGCACTGGCTCAAAAGAACAAGGCCTGATACATGACCCAGAAGATCATTCGCGTCGGTAACATCGAGATCGCCAACGACAAGCCGTTCGTCCTGTTCGGCGGCATGAACGTGCTGGAATCCCGTGACCTGGCCATGAAGGTCTGCGAAGAGTACGTGCGGGTTACCGAGAAGCTCGGTATCCCCTACGTGTTCAAGGCCAGCTTCGACAAGGCCAACCGTTCGTCGATCAACTCCTACCGTGGCCCGGGCCTGGAAGAGGGGATGAAGATCTTCGAGGAGATCAAGAAGACCTTCAACGTGCCGGTCATCACCGACGTGCACGAGCCTGAGCAGGCTGCCGCGGTGGCCAAGGTCTGCGACATCATCCAGTTGCCGGCCTTTCTCTCGCGCCAGACCGACCTGGTCGTGGCCATGGCCAAGACTGGCACGGTGATCAACATCAAGAAAGCCCAGTTCCTTGCACCCCAGGAAATGAAACACATCCTGACCAAGTGCGAAGAAGCCGGTAACGATCAGTTGATCCTCTGCGAGCGTGGTTCGAGCTTCGGCTACAACAACCTGGTGGTGGACATGCTCGGCTTCGGCGTCATGAAGCAGTTCGAGTACCCGGTGTTCTTCGACGTGACCCACTCCCTGCAGATGCCGGGTGGCCGCGCCGATTCCGCCGGTGGTCGCCGCGCCCAGGTCACCGACCTGGCCAAGGCGGGCCTGAGCCAGGGCCTGGCCGGCCTGTTCCTCGAGGCGCATCCGGATCCGGACAACGCCAAGTGTGACGGTCCATGCGCCCTGCGCCTGGACAAACTGGAGCCTTTCCTGGCCCAGCTCAAGCAACTTGATGACCTGGTGAAGAGTTTTCCGACGGTAGAAACCGCGTAATCCTCGATTCTCCGGTAAAGTACCCCCCGTTCAACCTCTGACCCTCGGGTCAGGGGTCTGCTTTCGCCGGGCCTGCCTGTTTCAAATTGCCCGGCGAGCGGCAAGATTTTTCTCAGCTGCGTTGTTTTCGTCAATTCTGGAGTGCTTACAACAATGGCAAAAATCGTCGACATCAAAGGTCGTGAAGTTCTCGATTCGCGTGGTAACCCCACCGTAGAAGCGGACGTACTGCTCGACAACGGCATCATCGGCAGCGCCTGCGCGCCGTCCGGTGCTTCCACTGGCTCGCGCGAAGCGCTGGAGCTGCGTGATGGCGACAAGAGCCGTTACATGGGCAAGGGCGTACTGAAGGCAGTTGCCAACATCAACGGCCCGATCCGCGACCTGCTGCTGGGCAAGGACCCGGTTGACCAGAAAGCCCTCGACCGCGCCATGATCGAGCTGGACGGTACCGAGAGCAAAGCCAAGCTGGGCGCCAACGCCATCCTCGCCGTGTCCCTGGCTGCCGCCAAGGCCGCTGCCCAGGATCAGGACCTGCCGCTGTACGCGCACATTGCCAACCTCAACGGCACCCCGGGCCAGTACTCGATGCCGGTTCCGATGATGAACATCATCAACGGCGGCGAGCACGCCGACAACAACGTCGACATCCAGGAGTTCATGGTTCAGCCGGTTGGCGCCAAGACCTTCTCCGACGCGCTGCGCATGGGCACCGAGATTTTCCATCACCTCAAGGCTGTGCTGAAGGCCCGTGGCCTGAACACCGCTGTCGGTGACGAAGGTGGTTTCGCGCCTAACCTGGCCTCCAACGAAGACGCACTGTCGGCCATCGCCGAAGCCGTCGCCAACGCCGGTTACAAGCTGGGCACCGACGTGACCCTGGCCCTGGACTGCGCGGCCAGCGAATTCTACGAAGACGGCAAGTACAACCTGTCCGGTGAAGGCAAGTCCTTCGACGCCGCCGGTTTTGCCGACTACCTCAAAGGCCTGACCGAGCGTTTCCCGATCATCTCGATCGAAGACGGCCTGGACGAGTCCGACTGGGCTGGCTGGAAGATTCTGACCGACAAGATCGGTGACAAGGTGCAACTGGTCGGCGACGACCTGTTCGTGACCAACACCAAGATCCTGAAAGAAGGCATCGACAAGAGCATCGCCAACTCGATCCTGATCAAGTTCAACCAGATCGGCTCGCTGACCGAAACCCTGGAGGCCATCCAGATGGCCAAGGCTGCTGGTTACACCGCAGTGATCTCGCACCGTTCGGGCGAAACCGAAGACTCGACCATTGCCGACCTGGCCGTGGGTACCGCTGCCGGTCAGATCAAGACCGGTTCGCTGTGCCGTTCCGACCGCGTCTCCAAGTACAACCAGCTGCTGCGTATCGAAGAGCAACTGGGCAGCAAGGCTGTGTACCGTGGCCGTGCCGAGTTTCGCGGCTAAGCAAGAGATGGTAAAAAGACAGCAGCAAAGCGGCGCCGAATGGTCATACTGATCGTTCAGAGGCCCTTGCTGCAGGTGTCTGAACACAAAGCCTGGCTTCGGCCAGGCTTCGTGCCATCAGCGACCTGCAGATGTGGCGGTCTTTTCCACTGGATACCCTGATGCGCAGTCCTTATTGGTTGTTCCTCGTCTTGCTCCTGCTGCTCGGTGGCCTGCAGTATCGTCTGTGGGTGGGCAATGGCAGCCTGGCCCAGGTCACCGAACTCAAGCAACAGATCGCTGACCAGCACGCTGAAAACGAGCGTTTGCTGGAGCGTAACCGCGTGCTTGATGCCGAAGTGCTGGAGCTGAAGAAAGGTATGGAAACCGTCGAAGAACGGGCTCGCCACGAACTGGGTATGGTCAAGGAGGGTGAAACCCTCTACCAGCTTGCCCAATGAACCAGACCTTGCCGGCCTTCTGGGCCGTGATTCCCGCCGCGGGCGTCGGTGCCCGCATGGCTGCCGACCGTCCCAAGCAGTACCTGCAATTGGGCGGGCAGACCATTCTCGAGCATAGCCTCGACTGTTTTCTTGACCATCCCTGTGTCAAAGGGGTGGTAGTCAGCGTTGCCGCTGACGATCCTTTCTGGCCCGGTTTGCGTTGCGCCAGCGACCCACGCATCCAGCGCGCCGAAGGCGGCCAGGAGCGTGCCGATTCGGTGCTCAACGCCTTGTTGTTGCTGCACGCCCAGGGCGCGGCGGATTCCGACTGGGTGCTGGTGCACGACGCCGCCCGGCCGAACCTGGCACGCAGTGACCTCGACCGCCTGCTGGCGGAGCTTGCCGATGATCCGGTGGGTGGGCTGCTGGCGGTGCCGGCGCGCGACACGCTCAAGCGCGCGGATGCCAATGGCCGGGTCAGCACCACTATCGACCGCAGCACCGTCTGGCAGGCCTATACGCCACAGATGTTTCGCCTCGGTGCCTTGCATAGGGCCCTGGCCGACAGCCTGGTGGCCGATGTGGCGATTACCGACGAGTCTTCGGCTATCGAATGGGCCGGGCAGGCGCCGCGCTTGATCGAAGGGCGCAGCGACAACATCAAGGTCACCCGCCCCGAAGACCTGGAGTGGCTGCGCCAGCGCTGGGCCAAGCGCGGTTGAGCACTCTTCGCGGGGCAAGCCCGCTCCTACAGTAGGAGCGGGCTTGCCCCGCGATGCTTTTCAGGCACCTCGATACTCAGGCAGTAACGCCAATCCCTCGCGCAGATAATCCACCAGCTTGCGCACCTTCGGCGACAGATGCCGCTGCTGCGGATACAGCGCCCACACCGCTGTATTCGGCGGCTGATGCCCCTCAAGCAGCGACACCAGCGCGCCGCTTTTGAGGTGTTCGAGTACGTAATAGTCTGGCAACTGACATAAGCCCATTCCCTGCAACGCCGCATCCAGCACCGCCTGGCCACTGTTGCAGCGCCAGTTGCCTTGAACCCGTTGGCCAATTTCCCGCCCGTCCAGTTGCAGTGCCCAGCTGTCGGCGCTGCCGATCAGGCAATTGTGCCGCGCCAGCTCCGACAGGCTGTGGGGCCGGCCGTAGCGTTCCAGATAGGCAGGTGACGCACACAGGTACATGCGCCGTGGCGCCAGGCGCGTCGCCACCAGCCGCGAATCCTGCAAACGGCCCAGGCGAATCGCCAGGTCCATGCCTTCATGCACCAGGTCCAGGGGACGGTTGCTCAGTTCGATGTCCACCCGCAATTGCGGATACAGCGCCATGAAACGCGTCACCAGCGGCACGATAAAGCGTTCGCCATAGGCCACGGCGCAGGTCATGCGCAGCAGGCCCTTGGGTTCGCTGGTCAGGTCGCCCATGGCGCGCAAGGCTTCTTCGCGGCCATCCTGCAGGCGTTGGCAGTGTTGCAGGAAGGTCTGCCCGGCTTCGCTCAAGGTCACCCGCCGGGTGCTGCGATACAGCAGGCGGGTTTGCAGGCGCTCTTCAAGGCGGGCGATCTGCCGGCTGACGTGGGACGATGACACCCCCAGGCGCTCGGCGGCAGCAGTGAACTGCCCGGACTCGGCGACCGCAACGAACTCGTCGATGCCTTCCCAGCGATTGCTCATTGATTATCCCTGTGCAGCAATAATGTTTTGTCTTTGCCTGGATTATTCATCAAATAACGATGAATTACACTGCAAGCCTGAACTGACCCTTTGCTGGAGAAGATTGATGATCAAGTCCCGTGCCGCCGTTGCCTTCGAGGCCAAGAAACCGCTGGAGATCGTCGAAGTCGACGTGGCCATGCCCAAGGCCGGCGAGGTGCTGCTGCGCGTGGTCGCCAGCGGTGTCTGCCATACCGACGCCTACACCTTGTCCGGTGCCGACCCGGAAGGCATCTTCCCGTCGATCCTTGGCCATGAAGGCGGTGCCATTGTCGAAGCCATCGGTGAGGGTGTGACCTCGGTTGCTGTCGGCGATCACGTGATCCCGCTGTACACCCCCGAGTGCGGCCAGTGCAAGTTCTGCCGCTCCGGCAAGACCAACCTGTGCCAGGCCATCCGCGCAACCCAGGGCAAGGGCCTGATGCCCGACGGCACCACGCGTTTCTCCTACAAGGGCCAGCAGCTGTTCCACTACATGGGTACCTCGACCTTTTCCGAGTACACCGTGCTGCCGGAAATCTCCGTGGCCAAGATCCAGAAAGAAGCGCCGCTGGAGAAGGTCTGCCTGCTCGGTTGCGGCGTGACCACCGGTATCGGTGCGGTGCTCAATACCGCCAAGGTCAAGCCGGGCGACACCGTGGCCATCTTCGGCCTGGGCGGCATCGGCCTGTCGGCGATCATCGGTGCGGTCAAGGCCAAGGCTTCGCGGATCATTGCCGTTGACATCAATCCGGGCAAGTTCGAAATCGCCAAGCAGCTGGGCGCCACCGACTGCGTCAACCCGAAAGACTATGACCGCCCGATCCAGGACGTGATCGTCGACCTCACCGATGGCGGTGTGGACTTCTCCTTCGAGTGCGTGGGCAACGTGCAACTGATGCGTGCGGCGCTGGAATGCTGCCACAAGGGCTGGGGCGAGTCGGTGATCATCGGCGTTGCCGGTGCCGGCCAGGAAATCGCCACCCGTCCGTTCCAGCTGGTTACCGGACGGGTCTGGCGCGGTTCGGCCTTCGGTGGCGTGCGTGGCCGCAGCGAGCTGCCAAGCTATGTGGAGATGTCGGAAAAAGGCGAGATCCCGCTGGATACCTTCATCACCCACACCATGGGCCTGGAAGACATCAACAAGGCATTTGACCTGATGCACGAAGGCAAGAGCATTCGCAGCGTCATCCACTTCTGAGGTCTGCCATGAGCCTGGAAAACATCTCTTGCCAGAAGAGCTTCGGCGGCTGGCATAAACGCTACCGCCATCGCTCCCAGGTGCTCGGTTGCGACATGGTGTTTGCCGTGTACCTGCCACCGCAGGCCGAGCAGGGCGGCAAGCTGCCGGTGCTGTACTGGCTGAGCGGCCTGACCTGCACCGACGAAAATTTCATGCAGAAGGCCGGTGCACACAAGCTGGCTGCCGAGCTGGGATTGATCATCGTCGCCCCCGACACCAGCCCGCGTGGCCCGCAGGTGCCGGCTGATCCGGACGGCGCCTGGGATTTTGGCCTGGGTGCCGGTTTCTACCTCAACGCTACCGAGCAACCCTGGGCCCAGCACTACCGCATGCACGACTATGTGGTGGAGGAGCTGCCGGCGTTGGTCGAGGCGCATTTCCCGGCTTCCGACCAGCGCGGTATCAGTGGTCATTCCATGGGCGGCCATGGCGCGCTGGTCTGCGCCCTGCGCAACCCCGGACGTTACCGTTCGGTGTCGGCGTTCGCGCCGATCAGCAACCCGATGGATTGCCCCTGGGGGCAGAAGGCCTTCAGCCGTTACCTGGGTGAGGACCGTACACGCTGGCGCGAATGGGATGCCAGCGTGTTGCTTGCCCAAGCCAGCGAGCGCTTGCCGCTGCTGGTTGACCAGGGCGATCGCGATGACTTCCTCGACAATCAGCTCAAACCGCAGATGCTGGAGCAGGTTGCAAGGGCGGCGGGCCATCCGCTGACCTTGCGGCTGCAGCCGGGGTATGACCACAGCTACTACTTCATCGCCAGCTTCATCGATGACCACTTGCGTCATCATGCCGCAGCGCTGACAGGTGCGGGTAACTGATCCTACAAATCAAGCCCAAGCGCCGGCAAAGCAGGTAGAATCACGCCCTGACTCAATCAGGGCGTTTTTTTATGCGTATTGGCCACGGCTACGATGTGCACCGCTTCGCGGAAGGCGATTTCATCACCTTGGGTGGGGTGCGCATTGCGCACAAGTTCGGGCTGCTGGCCCATTCCGATGGCGACGTCCTGCTGCACGCCCTGAGCGATGCCCTGCTTGGCGCTGCGGCGCTGGGCGATATCGGCAAGCACTTCCCCGACACCGATCCGCAGTTCAAGGGCGCCGACAGCCGCGTGCTGCTGCGCCACGTGGTGCAGATCGTCCAGGCCAAGGGCTGGAAGGTCGGCAATGTCGACGCCACCATCGTCGCCCAGGCGCCGAAGATGGCCCCGCATATCGACACCATGCGCCAGTTGATCGCCCAAGACCTGCAGGTCGAGCTGGACCAGGTCAACGTCAAGGCCACCACCACCGAAAAACTCGGCTTCACCGGGCGTGAGGAAGGCATTGCCGTTCACGCCGTTGCCCTGTTGCTGCCGGCATGACCGAACTCGAACTGCTGGGCCCGCGTGCCGCGGGCGAAGCGCTGGGCAGCGCAATCCTCAAGGCGACCGCTGAAGACTTCCAGGTCGATGAAGTGCTCGACATTCCCCTGAGCGGGGCCGGTGAACACTTGTGGCTGTGGGTCGAAAAACGTGACCTGAATACCGAAGAGGCGGCCCGTCGCCTGGCCCGCGCCGCCGGTGTGCCGGTACGCAGCATCAGCTACGCCGGCCTCAAGGATCGCCAGGCCCTGACCCGCCAGTGGTTCAGCCTGCACCTGCCGGGCAAGGCCGACCCGGACCTGAGCGCGGCCGAAAACAAAACCCTGAGTATCCTCAAACAGGCCCGCCACTCGCGCAAACTGCAGCGTGGCGCGCATTCGGCCAACGGTTTTACCTTGCGCCTGACGGGCCTTAAGGCTGAGCGTGCGGCCCTGGATGCACGACTTGAGCAGATCCGCAGCCAGGGCGTACCGAACTATTTCGGCACCCAGCGCTTCGGTCATGGTGGTGGCAATGTGCACGATGCCCGCGACTGGGCCAGCCGCCAGGCGCTGCCGGAACAACGTAACGTCCGTTCGAGGCTGCTTTCCAGCGCCCGCAGCTATCTGTTCAACCAGGTGCTGGCCCAGCGTGTCGCCGATGGCAGCTGGCAGCAGGCCCAGGTCGGTGATCTGCTGGCGTTTACCGACAGCCGCAGCTTTTTTCCGGCGGGCGAGGCCGAATGTTCCGATCCGCGCCTGGCGATTCTTGACCTGCACCCTACCGGTCCGCTGTGGGGCGAAGGGCAGTCGGGCGCCACGGGTGCGGCCGGCGAGCTCGAACAACGTATCGGTGAGCAGCATGCGGCTTTGTGCCAGTGGCTGGCCCGGGCGGGCATGAGTCACGAACGACGCATTCTGCGACTGCCCATTAGCGGGCTGACGTGGCATTATCCCGAGCCTGATATCCTGCAACTGGAATTCGTCCTTCCGGCCGGATGCTTCGCCACCGTGGTGGTGCGCGAGCTTGTTGATCTGGTGCCGGCAGGGCAGACGGACAGCCCATGCGTATTCTGATTTCGAACGACGACGGGGTTACCGCACCCGGTCTCGCCGCGCTGCATGCTGCGCTGGCGGATTATGCCGAATGTGTGGTGATCGCCCCGGACCAGGACAAAAGCGGCGCCAGCAGTTCGCTGACGCTTGATCGGCCGTTGTGCCCGCAAACCCTGGCCAATGGTTTTATCAGCCTCAACGGCACGCCGACCGATTGCGTCCACCTGGGCCTCAACGGCCTGCTGGAGACCACCCCGGACATGGTGGTGTCGGGTATCAACCTGGGGGCCAACCTGGGCGATGACGTGCTGTATTCCGGCACCGTGGCCGCCGCTCTCGAGGGGCGCTTTCTCGGCGGTACCTCGTTCGCTTTCTCGTTGCTCTCGCGCCTGCCCGACAACCTGCCGACGGCCGCCTATTTCGCGCGTAAACTGGTCGAGGCCCATACCAGCCTCGAGCTGCCGCCGCGCACGGTACTCAACGTCAACATCCCCAACCTGCCGCTGGAGCACATCCGCGGCATCCAGTTGACCCGCCTGGGCCATCGCGCACGCGCAGCGGCGCCGACCAAGGTGGTCAACCCGCGGGGCAAGGAAGGCTACTGGATCGCCGTGGCGGGTGATGCCGAAGACGGTGGCCCGGGTACGGATTTCCATGCGGTGATGCAGGGCTATGTCTCGATCACCCCGCTGCAGCTCGACCGGACCTTCAACGATGCCTT
Organism: Pseudomonas sp. JV241A; assembly: GCF_900275665.1. Classification (NCBI taxonomy): domain Bacteria; kingdom Pseudomonadati; phylum Pseudomonadota; class Gammaproteobacteria; order Pseudomonadales; family Pseudomonadaceae; genus Pseudomonas; species Pseudomonas sp. JV241A. The sequence continues at coordinate 110,288 of NZ_OPYO01000029.1, read as the reverse complement.
CGAGCGCCTCGATGGCTGGCTGGAGGGATTACTCTGATGCGCGAACAGGATGATCTGATGCGCCATGGTATCGGTTTTACCTCTGAGCGAACCCGCGAGCGGCTGATCAAGCGCCTGATCGAAGAAGGGGTGTCCAACCCCAAGGTGATCGACGTACTGCGCCGTACGCCCCGTCACCTGTTCGTCGATGAAGCCTTGGCCCACCGTGCCTACGAAGACACGGCGTTGCCGATTGGCAACAACCAGACCATCTCCCAGCCGTTCATGGTTGCGCACATGAGCGAACTGCTGCTCGAAGCCGGCCCGTTGGACAAGGTGCTGGAGATCGGCACCGGGTCCGGTTACCAGACCGCGATTCTCGCGCAACTGGTCGAGCGGGTATTTTCGGTGGAGCGCATCAAGGTTTTGCAGGATCGCGCCAAGGAGCGCCTGATCGAGCTGAACCTGCGCAACGTGGTATTCCGCTGGGGCGATGGCTGCGAGGGCTGGCCGGCACTGGCGCCGTACAACGGCATCATCGTCACCGCCGTGGCGCCAGAGGTGCCCCAGGCCTTGCTCGACCAGCTTGCCCCGGGCGGGCGCATGGTCATACCGGTGGGGCCGGCCGGCGAGACCCAGCAATTGATGCTGATCGTGCGTGAAGAGCACGGTTTCTCGCGACGGGTACTGGGCGCCGTGCGTTTTGTGCCATTGCTGACCGGGCCACTGGCCTGACCGGGCTTTTTTTTCGCTCGGGCGAATTTCGGCGGCATTGCCCTGTCTATCTGGCGGGCTACCATAGTCTGTTGCAGATCACGTTTGGCACAAGGCCTGACGTCCGCAGGGCGGCGCGCTCGGGTATAATTGCAACAATATTGCATTTCTAACATCGGTCACCATTTAGAGGGAGCGGCGGGTGGGTCACACAATCATTCGGCAGCGCAAGGATCCATCAAGCTTCAAGCTTCTGCTGATTGCACTGGCCGTGGGCACGCTGGTGACGGGGTGCTCCAGCACGTCCTCCAACAGCGTTCGCGTGGTCGATCGCAACAACGCCGCCCCTAAACGCCCCGTGGTCACCACCGGTCAGTACGTGGTGCGTCCCGGTGATACGCTGTTTTCCATTGCCTTTCGCTATGGCTGGGACTACAAGGCCCTGGCCGCGCGTAACGGTATCGCACCGCCGTATACCATTCGCCCGGGCCAGGCGATCCGTTTCGACGGCCGCTCCAGTGGCCCGGCGCCGGTTGCCGGCACCACAGTGGTGACCAGCTCGCCATCGTCCTCGAGCAAGACCACCATCATCAAGCGTCCGCTGGACAGCACCGGCAAGCCGATAACGCCTCCGGCCACTACAGCGCCTGCAACCACGCCAAACACCCCGCCAGTTGCCCCGGTGGTGGCTACCACCGCACCCGTGCAAGTCCCCCCTGCAGGGCGCTCCACGGCCGGCTGGGCCTGGCCGGCCAACGGCGTGTTGATTGGAAAATTTGCTTCAAACGGTAGTTTGAATAAAGGCATTGATATCGCCGGTGATTTGGGACAGCCTGTTTTTGCTGCATCTGATGGTTCGGTTGTCTACGCCGGGAGTGGCTTGCGGGGCTACGGCGAGTTGGTAATCATCAAGCACAACGATACCTACGTCAGTGCCTACGGCCACAACCGCAGGCTTTTGGTTCGGGAGGGACAGCAGGTCAAGGTAGGGCAGACAATTGCCGAAATGGGGTCCACGGGTACTGACCGGGTGAAGCTTCATTTTGAAATTCGCCGCCAGGGCAAACCTGTCGATCCGCTGCAATTCCTGCCACGTCGTTGATTGCTAGGCCCGGCCTGTTCCTCGCGTAGAGGGGACAGGCTCCAGCGCTGCCAAGGATATAGGCGTCGCTTGAGTCTGAGTTCGAACTCAGCAAAGGACTATAACAATGGCTCTCAGTAAAGAAGTGCCGGAGTCTGACATCGACGATGATGTTCTCCTGATGGAGACCGGCATTGTTTTGGAAACGGATGATGAGATGTTAGGCGAACCTGCTGTATCTACGGTTCGGACCAGGGCCAAACAAGGCTCTACGCTCAAACAGCACAAGTACATCGACTACACTCGGGCACTTGATGCGACCCAGCTTTACCTCAATGAAATCGGCTTCTCGCCATTGCTCTCACCGGAAGAAGAAGTGCACTTTGCGCGCCTGTCGCAACGTGGCGATCCGGCCGGGCGCAAACGCATGATCGAAAGCAACCTGCGCCTGGTGGTTAAAATCGCCCGGCGTTACGTCAACCGCGGGCTTTCGCTGCTCGACCTGATCGAGGAGGGCAACCTCGGCCTGATTCGTGCGGTCGAGAAGTTCGACCCGGAACGCGGCTTCCGTTTCTCTACCTACGCCACCTGGTGGATCCGGCAGACCATCGAACGGGCGATCATGAACCAGACCCGGACCATCCGTCTGCCCATTCACGTGGTCAAGGAACTCAACGTCTACCTGCGCGCCGCCCGTGAACTGACCCAGAAGCTCGATCACGAACCGTCCCCGGAAGAGATCGCCAGCCTGCTGGAAAAACCGGTCGGCGAGGTCAAGCGCATGCTTGGGCTCAACGAGCGGGTATCGTCGGTGGACGTGTCCCTGGGGCCTGATTCGGATAAAACCCTGCTCGATACCCTGACCGATGACCGTCCTACTGATCCGTGCGAGCTGCTTCAGGATGACGATCTGTCCCAGAGCATCGACCAGTGGCTCAGCGAGCTGACCGACAAGCAGCGCGAGGTGGTGATCCGCCGTTTCGGCCTGCGCGGTCATGAAAGCAGTACGCTTGAAGATGTTGGCCTGGAAATCGGCCTGACCCGGGAACGGGTGCGGCAGATCCAGGTAGAGGGCCTCAAGCGCTTGCGCGAGATCCTCGAGAAGAACGGCCTGTCCAGCGAGTCGCTGTTTCAATAATACTGCGATATCGGTGTGAAGAGCGCCCCGACAAGTCGGGGCGTTTTTGCATCTGCAGAACACAGATTACCCGTGAACGGCTTCCCGATGGCGTTGTTGAAACATCCGGGTTTGGGCGCAATCCGACGGCGATGTTGGTACTGTTCTAGTTCATGTAAGCCATCGCTTACCCGTGATGTAAGTCATAGCTGTACGCTGTAGTAAATCGTTGTCGTTTTCAGTGTGCGCGTTTGTTTAAACTACTGATATATAACGAATATTTTGTTTATGACAATATGGTTACCGCAGCTTTTTGAGAGCTTTGTGCTGTTGTGGTAAATCTTGGAAGCGCTAATATTTGTCCTGTGTCTACGGACTGACACAGGCTCTCAAGGATGAAAGCCAAGGACATCGCAGGATGCGATTCATCAGGATGATGAAAGGGAACAGAGGGACTACGGAAAAAATGTGGGCGGGTCAAACCGCCCCTTTTTTTTGCCCGCAATAAACATGAAAAAAGGCCCTTGAAGGGCCTTTTTTGTTGATCCGCGCGCTTAGCGCTCCAGATCGGCGATCTTGCCGGTCTTGCCATCCCATTCGGCGGCATCTGGCAGCGAGTCTTTCTTTTCAGTGATGTTCGGCCAGATTTCCGCCAGCTCGGCATTGAGCTCGATGAAGTTTTCCATGCCGGCAGGCACTTCGTCTTCCGAGAAAATGGCGACGGCGGGGCATTCAGGCTCGCACAGTGCACAGTCGATGCACTCGTCCGGGTGAATGACCAGGAAGTTCGGGCCTTCGTAGAAGCAGTCCACCGGACAGACTTCTACGCAGTCGGTGTACTTGCACTTGATGCAGTTGTCGGTGACGACGAAGGTCATTTCTAATTCTCTCCTCAGGCGACGGCAGCGGTGCCCTTCCAGACAGGGCCGCTCGGTTTGGTTGTTCGGCTGCAGGCCAGGCTAGTAACCTGCAGCGCCGCCAAACCGCGCGGGATTCTATCAGCTTGTGCGGGCGCGCGTTATAACAGAGTCTTCAGTGTATAGAGCATTTCGATAGCTTGACGCGGCGTCATGTTGTCCAGGTCCAGCTTTCCGAGCTTCTCGATGGCCGGATGCGGCAGGCTGGCAAACAGGTCACTCTGGTGCGGTACAGCTGGCGCACCTTGCTGCAAGGCAGGTGTTTCGTGGGGCAGGCTGGCAGTTTCCAGCCGGCCGAGGTGTTCACGGGCACGCTGGATCACCGGCGACGGCACGCCAGCCAGTTGCGCCACGGCCAGGCCGTAGCTCTGGCTGGCAGGGCCGGGCAGCACGTGGTGCAGGAACACGATACGCTCGTTGTGCTCGGTGGCGTTCAGGTGCACGTTGGCCACCAGCGGCTCGCTCTCCGGCAGTACCGTCAGCTCGAAGTAGTGAGTGGCAAACAGGGTGTAGGCACGCAACTGGGCCAGGCGCTCGGCGGCGGCCCAGGCCAGCGACAGGCCGTCGAAGGTACTGGTACCGCGGCCGACTTCGTCCATCAGCACCAGGCTGCGCTCGGTGGCGTTGTGCAGGATGTTGGCGGTTTCGCTCATCTCGACCATGAAGGTCGAACGGCCGCCCGCCAGGTCATCGCTGGAGCCGATACGGGTGAAGATGCGGTCGACCAGTGATAGCTCGCAGGCAGCGGCCGGGACGAAGCTGCCGATATGCGCCATCAGCACGATCAGTGCAGTCTGGCGCATGTAGGTGGATTTACCGCCCATGTTCGGGCCGGTGATCACCAGCATCCGAGTGTTGTCATCCAGCGCCAGGTCGTTGGCCACGAACGGCGTGGTCAGCACCTGCTCGACCACCGGGTGACGGCCCTGGGTGATGCGCATGCACGGTTCGTCGACGAAGCGTGGGCAGTTCAGGTCCAGGTTCAGCGCCCGCTCGGCGAGGTTGCTCAGTACATCCAGCTCGGCCAGGGCCGCAGCGGTGTCCTGCAGCGGCGCCAGGTGACCGATCAGGTTCTCGAGCAAGGCGTCGTAGAGCATCTTCTCGCGGGCAAGTGCGCGGCTCTTGGCCGACAGCGCCTTGTCTTCGAAGGTTTTCAGCTCTGGCGTGATGAAACGCTCGGCGCCCTTGAGGGTCTGGCGACGGATGTAGTCAGCGGGCGCCTGCTCGGCCTGCTTGCTCGGCAGCTCGATGAAGTAGCCGTGCACGCGGTTGTAGCCGACCTTGAGGTTGGCAAGGCCGGTGCGGGCTTTCTCGCGGGCTTCCAGGTCGATCAGGAACTGCCCGGCGTTCTCGCTCATGGCCAGCAGCTCGTCCAGCTCGCTGTCGTAGCCGGTCTTGAGTACGCCGCCGTCACGGATTACCGCGGGCGGATTGTCGATGATGGCTTTTGCCAGCAGGTCGGCCAGTTCCGGGTAGGTTCCGGCGATGGCCGCCAGGCGCGCCAGATGCGGCGCCTCCAGCTCGGCCATGGCGTTTTGCAGTTCAGGCAGGGCGCCGAGGGCATCACGCAGGCGTGCCAGGTCCCGTGGCCGGGCGTTGCGCAAGCCGATACGGGCGAGGATCCGCTCGAGGTCGCCGATTTCCTTGAGCTGCGGTTGCAGTTTCTCGAAACGATAGCCATCGAGCAGGCAGCGAATCGAGCCCTGACGCGCCTGCAGCACCTTCAGGTCGCGCAGCGGGCGGTTCAGCCAGCGGGTCAGCAGGCGGCTGCCCATGGCGGTCTGGCAACGGTCAATGACCGATTGCAGGGTGTTGTCGCGGCCGCCGGCCAGGTTCACGTCCAGCTCGAGGTTGCGGCGGCTGGCGCCGTCGAGCACCACGGTGTCGTCCAGGCGTTCATGCTTGAGGCTGCGCAGGTGCGGCAGGGCGGTACGCTGGGTTTCCTTGGCGTAGCCGAGCAGGCAACCCGCGGCGCCGATGGCCAGGGTCAGCTTCTCGCAGCCAAACCCCTTGAGGTCCTGGGTGGCGAACTGCTGGCAAAGGCTTTTACGTGCCGAATCGCGGTCAAAATCCCACGGTGCACGGCGACGGGTGCCACGGCGTTTTTCTGCCGGCAGGCCCTGGGGCCAGTCGTCGGGAATCAGCAACTCGACCGGGTTGATGCGTTCGAGCTCGGCCAGCAGGTTTTCCCAGCCCTTGATTTCGAGCACGCTGAAGTTGCCGCTGGTGATGTCCAGCACGGCCAGGCCGAACAGGCGCTCGTCACCCAGCACGGCGGCGATCAGGTTGTCGCGACGCTCGTCGAGCAGCGCTTCGTCACTGACCGTACCGGGGGTGATGATGCGTACCACCTGGCGCTCGACCGGGCCCTTGCTGGTGGCCGGGTCGCCGATCTGCTCGCAGATCACCACCGATTCGCCCAGCTTCACCAGCTTGGCCAGGTAGCCCTCGGCCGCATGGAAGGGGATACCGCACATGGGAATCGACTGGCCCGCCGACTGGCCGCGGGCGGTCAGGGTGATGTCCAGGAGTTTGGCGGCCTTCTTCGCGTCTTCGTAGAAGATCTCGTAGAAGTCGCCCATGCGGTAGAACATCAGCTGGTCCGGGTGCTGGTTTTTCAGCTTCCAGTACTGCTGCATCATCGGGGTGTGTGCGGAAAGATCAGACATTCAAGGCCTTGGAGCGGTGTGTCTATTAGACAGTTGCGAATTGTCTAATACTACAGGCTTTTCTTTGGCAGTGCTGGAGGCTGGGCTATGTCAATTTCGCGCAGGCGGAGATGGCGTTGCGTCATCTTGGCGTCGGTGTGGCCACCCAGCTTCTGGGCATCGTTGCCCTGCTTGTCTGTGTCGGTTAGCGATTTGGCCCGAAGGTCGTGAATGATGGCTCCGGGGACTTTTGCCTTCTCGCATGCCGCCTTGAATGCCTGCTTCATTGTCTCGTAGGACACCGGCTTGCCGCCGGACCTGGCGCAGAACAGGGTCAGGCCGCGCACGCGGCGCGGCAGCGGCTTGACGCGTGCGAGCAGGTCTTCCAGGTCGGGGCTCATGCCGACGATCAGCTTTGCCCCGTTCTTCTGGGGTTCAAAGGCGATGCCAGTGGCGGAAATGTCAGCCAGCCGTATTGCCAGAACGTCGCTGATTCGCTGCCCGGTCAGGTAGCACATCTCGAATATGCACCGCATACAGTCGGATGAGCTGGCGTAAATCGCCGAGAACTCAGCGTCGGTGATGTACCGATCGCATTTCTTCTCGGTGTGTCGCCTGATCCCGGTGCACGGGTTCGAGTCGACAACCTGCTGTTCCAGCTTCGGCATTCCGCTCTTGCCGCTCCCGCCCACCAGCCTGGCATTGGCCAGCAGTGCGCCCTGATAGTCGCTATCCAGGCGCTCCCACTTTCTTTTGCGCACCAGATAGAAGGCGCCGTGCTTCATATACATGCACGGTGGCAGGTGCCCGCGTCGCCATGGTGTTTGCCGACGTGTTCGAGCGCGCTGATGAAAGAGCGGGCGATTTGGCAGCAGTTGCTGATCAAAGCCGGGGGAGATGAGTGATGAAGATTTGAAGACGGTTTTTGCTTGCTCAAAATACTGTACGTATGTACAGTATTTTGAGGTGGCAAACTCTCTGGCCAAGATGCCGAACGGAGCGGCCACTTTTGAAATTTTTCGTGTCAACTTACAAGGAAAGTCAGATGACAATTATCTACACCGCTTCAAACTCCCTTCCTTTTGCAGCGCTGCCCACCACCAACGGAGTGGTTCAGTATTTTCGCGCCACGATGACCAACCCGGCCGATGCTACCTATGCTCCTGACGGGCTCGCGGCAGCTCCGATTTATGGCTTGGGTGGTCTGTTGTTGCAGGGTGACGAGATCGTTGCTGGCGGCAACGTCACGTTGGTCTCGCATATCGGGCCTTTACTCAACGGCGGCGCATTGTGCTGGGTATTGATCAGTTGTGACGGCGGCGCACAGCAGGTAGCCAACGCAACACGTAGCCAGCACGCGGTAACGCTGGGTCAGATCTCCATCGCTTCAGGGGCTGCCCCAGGTGATGTGAAATATTCGGCTGCCAATACTGTTCCTGCCGGCTGGCTAAAGGCCGATGGGGCAGCGGTATCGCGTTGTACCTACGCGGCGCTCTTTGCCGCGATCGGCACGACTTACGGGAAAGGCGATGGCGCCTCTACCTTCACGCTGCCTGACTTGCGCGGTGAGTTCATCCGTGGCTTCGATGACGGTAGAGGTGTGGACGCTGGCCGCGTATTCGGTTCCCGGCAGAAAGGCACACTGCAGACCTACGACACTACGGAGTACAACAAAGCCAATGGCGTTTGGAGTGCATGCTCATCACTGAAAACGGGGGCTGCATCGCAGGTCGCGATGGGGGTAGACCCGTACGAGGTCACTGACTATGCGACCGTCACTATTGGCGGGGCCGATGCGATTAACAACTTTGAACTGCCTGGTCTTGGTCAGGATCGCGGTTACTCTGGTGTGACCCGACCGCGCAACATCTCGCTACTTGCGCTGATCAAGTACTGATAATCGGGTTGGCCCACCACCGAAGCAGTGAGCAATTGGCGCGGGGCATCTAACAAAAGATACCCCTCACTCCCGCCCCTCTGAGTCGAACTTGAACGGTGCTTCAGTAATGGGGCCTGTACTGCAGTGATCAAACAGCCGGAGCAGCAGTGGGAAGGACAGTGGCAGGAATTGTCGAAGCAGGTGAGCCACTGATGTAGCAGGCCATCGAGGCACACCGGCAGTATCACGCGGCACAAGATGCTGGCATGCCCGCCGAAGAAGTTGAGCACCTGCGACTACTTGCTGAGTCGCTGTTCCAAGCAGTCACGGAGTAGCACCTGCGATCGCCTGGTGGGCCTGCTCGCTCGCTGCACCGAGCTCGTTTCCGAAAACCGTCGAAAATGGCGAATGCATATTGGACACTTGCAATGCATACGCCGCGTAATTGAAGGGCTAGAGCCGATCTTTACCCATACTGCTGCACCATCGGGGGGGGTGCGGAAAGATCGCTCATTGCAAAAACTTGGCTCGCAGTGTCGTTGTAGACCAAAGGCAAGCGGGCAATGGTGCAGGGTTTTGCCTGGGCTGCCGAAGGCAAACGGGCGGGCGCGACCATTTGTCCGTGCATATCCGTGCATAACAGGGTTTGCATTCTATTGAAGGCCCCGGCATTATGCATTTTATGCAAAAACGCAACGTAGCATCCGTCTTAAGAGCATTGCTCGATCGCCACGGTCTCTCCCCCACGGAGCTGCACCGGCGTACCGGCGTGCCGCAATCCACCCTGTCGCGCATCCTCAGCGAGAAAATCGTCGATCCGTCCGACAAGCACGTGTCGAAGATCGCCGAGTATTTCGGTGTAAGCACCGACCAGCTGCGCGGTCGCGTCGAGCTCGGCGAAAGCCGTGAAGCCGCGCCGGCGCGTAGCCACGCCGAGTTGCACGACATCAGCCTGTGGGATGACGACACCCCCGTCGAGGACGACGAAGTGTCCATTCCGTTTCTTCGCGAGGTCGAGTTGGCAGCAGGATCAGGAAGATTCGTCATCGAAGAAAGCGAGAAGGCCAGCCTGCGTTTCGGCAAGCGCAGCCTGCGTCACAATGGTGTGCAGTTCGATCAGGCCAAGTGCGTGACGGTGCGCGGCAACAGCATGTTGCCGGTATTGCGTGATGGCGCCACGGTCGGCGTCAATGCCGGCAAGAGCGGCATCGGCGATATCGTCGACGGCGATCTGTATGCCATCAACCACAACGGCCAGTTGCGGGTGAAGCAGCTCTATCGCCTGCCTACCGGCATTCGCCTGCGTAGCTTCAACCGCGACGAGCACCCGGATGAAGACTACAGCTTCCAGCAGATGCAGGAAGAGCAGATCAGCATCCTTGGGCATGTGTTCTGGTGGGGCATGTACGCCCGCTGAGTAGGCTGTTTCTTTTGAAAACCCGCTTTGGCGGGTTTTTTTTCGCCTTCAGAAAAGCAATCCAGCCCAAGCAGATCAAGGCTTACATGCGTAGGTGCATTTTCTTATGCATAAATATTTCCACAAATGCATTGACTGCATATGCATCAATGCATAACCTTTGCCTCACGCCGGTCGACACCGGCAGTGACAAAGGCAGCGATGAACAGGCCTGAACTGTTCAGAGGGTTGGCAACTGGCCCGGGTGCGCAGCGTAAAGCACCAGAAGCAGTTATCCGGCGGGCAGGTGGCCGCGGCCGGAGGAACAATTTGAAGCGGAGTTGCCCAGCGCACCAGTCGTGGCGGGCGGTTCGACAACGCATTACTGAAAAGCCTGGGGAGGCCGGGCTTTTTGGAATGCCGAGTGATCGGTTCTACAACAAACGCCGCTGGCAAGCTGCCGAGCGGAACTACCAAGGAGACAGGACAGTGACAAACGAGCAACAGACGTTGCTGGAAATGCCGATCTGGCTGGTGATCGTCCTGGCCTTGCTGGGCGGCCTTTCCGGAGAGATGTGGCGCGCGGACAAGGCCGGCGCTCGGGGGTGGGCGCTTTTTCGGCGCCTGGTATTGCGCTCGGGGGCCTGCATGGTCTGCGGCGTGTCCACGGTGATGCTGCTGTACGCCAGCGGCATGTCGATCTGGAGCGCCAGCGCCTTCGGCTGCCTTACCGCCATGGCCGGCGCCGATGTCGCCATCGGCCTTTATGAACGATGGGCGGCGAAGCGCTTGGGGGTTGAACCTGCAAGTGGTGCAAAGGGGGAGAGTGAACACTGAGTTCAACACCCGGACAAGGTCTGGCGCTACGGCTGGCCAGTCAATACGGCCACTCATTCCAGGCCGTGTTGGCATACCTTCATTGCGGGGGGCTGGGCGAGGGAGATAATCGTGTCAGGAAAAATGGATATTTTCATTGGCGTGGTTGATAAACGAGCAGCCAGAGGTTCTATGTTAGGGTGACGGATGCCCATGGATGTTGGGCATCCTTTTTTGCAGCAAAAGCGAATGGTGCATGTCTGACTCTTGGCTGTCGTTGTTTCGTGGAAAAACAGTCTACGAGCAAATCAGGGTTCTGCTAGGGATGGCAGGTGTTTTTTTGTTGATGGGGCTTACCTTCCTGCTTTTTGTTCAATCATTTGACGAACTCGGGGATGAAGCACCGACTCTGTTCAAAGGGCAGATTGTCAGTGCCCCCACCGAGATGCGCCAAGACAGTTCGACCGTGTACTTTCAGGTTCGACTGACTGAAGCGAACCCGCGCCCCTCGTCCAAACAGATAGTCTATGTCTCGAAAGAACTCTACCAAGCCGTGGATCTGGCGCCTGGGGTGATGGTTGATGTTTTTGCGAGTGGTGGGGTGGACGAACTGAAGATTCGCGAAGTTCTGAATAGTGACGGGCACGTTGTCTTCGATGAGCGCTTTGATCGTCGGATCACTTCAGTCAAGAACCACGACCTGATTCGTTATTTTTCCTACTTTATGATGATGACGCTTATCTGCTGCAGCTTCGCCGGTGTGCTCTGGTTTCGCCAGACACTTTTGTTACGGGCTAGCCGATAACTAACGGGTGCTCATGGGTGCCTTTACAACAGCTTCGATGAACCCGCCTTATGGCGGGTTTATTTTTGCCTGTTTTTAGCCGCGAATAGCCTTTGCGAGCTCCACGACACAGGACTGATCATGAGCGAACTGAACCGCTTGCATGAGGCGATCAGCGCGACTATCAAGGCCGCCTTGCCTCAGTTTGAAACCGTCGACGCCTATGGGGCGGCGGACCAGCACACAGCGCTGCCAGCGTTGTTTCATTCCATTTCCAGCCTTAAACCGGCAAATGATCCAGGCGACGGTCGTTCGTGCGTCATCGCGACCGTTGAAGCGCGCATCGTGATTGACTCCGGTCGCCAACACGCGGCATTGGAAGCTGTCACTTTGGCTACCCAGCTGATCGTACTGTTGCGCAAACAATTCTGGGAGCTGGAGTTTGTTGAAGCGGCGATGAGTGTGCTGGCCGAGCCTGTTCAACCGGTTCCGGGGGCAACCCCTGCCGTTGGCTGGTTGGTGCAATGGCAGCAGATCCTGCACCTAGGAACCGTGCAGTGGCCATGGCCTGATCAACCGGGTCCACTCGCTTTTGCCTTCAGCCCCGACACCGGTCCGGGCTTTGAAGCGGATTACCAATCGCCGGAGGACATGCAATGAGCTACGCCAGTGCCATGCACGACCGCATGCTCGCCGGCCTGGTGATTCCTTGCCGGGTGGTCGCCGTTGACCTTGCCGCCGCCCGGGTGCGGGTGTCCGACGGCGCCGGCTGGACCAGCGCCTGGTTGCGCTGGCACAGCCAGGCCGCCGGCAAGGCCCGCCACTGGCGCGCACCCAGCCTTAACGAGCAAGGGGTGTTGATCAGCCCAAGTGGCGAGCCGGCCCAAGGCACCTTCGTGCCGGGCCTGTACGGTAACGCCGGCGCACCAGCGGACAACCGCGAGCATGTCGAGGTCTGGCGTTTCGACGATGGTGGTTCGCTGGTTTACGACTGGCAGGCCCGCAGTTACAGCATCGAGTTGCCCAGCGGTACCGTCAGCATCAAGGTCGGCGGCAGTTCGGCAGTGGTGACCGACCAGGCCATCGAGGCGAAAGCCGCCAGCATCACCCTGACCGGTGAGGTGCAGATCAACGGTCCGCTGCGGGTAACCGGCGACATCCTCGGTGGCGGCAAGATCATCGACACGGGCGGCAACACCGCCAATCACAAACACTGAAAACCAGCCCGCCCACTGCGGGCTTTTTTACGCCTGGAGAACATCAATGATCGGCATGGATCGCCGGAGCGGCCAGCCGTTATCCGGCATTGCACATTTGCGTCAGTCCATCGAAGACATCCTCACCACACCGCTCGGCAGCCGGCGCATGCGCCCGGAATACGGCAGCAAGCTGCGCCGCTTCGTCGATCTGCCGGTCAACGAAGGCTGGAAAAGCGCGGTGCAGGCAGAGGTGGCACGCGCACTGGGCCGTTGGGAGCCGCGTCTGAAGCTGGAGCGGGTCAGGGTAACGGGGGTGGTTGGCGGGCGGATCACTTTGCAACTGAGCGGACAGTACCTGGGAGCCAACCAGACTTTGGAGGTGACGGCATGAGTAGTGTGGATCTTTCGGCGCTGCCCGCGCCGCAGGTGCTGGAAGACCTCGATTTCGAGGCGCTCTTCCAGGCTGACCTGGCGACCTTCCGGTCGCATATGGGCGACAACTGGGACGCCGCAGTCGAAAGCGATCCGGTGACCAAGCTGCTGGAAGTCGGCGCCTATCGCAAGCTGCTCAACCGCGCGCGGGTCAACGATGCCGCCAAGGCGCTGTTGCTGGCTTATGCGCAGGGTTCCGACCTGGATCAACTGGCGGCCAATGTGCAACTGCAGCGGCTGGTGGTGCAGGCACAAGACCCCGGCACGGTACCGCCAACGCCACAGGTGCTCGAAGAAGACGACGCCCTGCGCGAGCGGGTGCAACTGGTCTATGAAGGGTTAACCACGGCGGGGCCGCGCAACAGCTATATCCTGCATGCCCGCAACGCTTCCGGGCAGGTGGCCGATGCCACGGCCGAAAGCCCGTTGCCGGCCCAGGTGGTGGTGACGGTGCTGGCGCTCGAGGGCGATGGCAGCGCCGCAGCCGAGCTACTGGACACCGTACGGCTCAAGCTCAATGACGATGACGTGCGTCCGGTTGGTGACCGCCTGACGGTGCAAGGCGCGCAGATTCTGCGCTACCGCATCGATGCGGTGGTGCACATGAGCGGCAACGGCCCGGAGATCGAAGCGACGCTTGCCGAGTGCAAACGCCGGCTGCAAGCCTGGATCAATCCGCGCCGGCGCCTGGGTGTCGAAGTGGCCCGTTCGGGCGTGGATGCCCAATTGCACATCAACGGCGTCAGCCGGGTCGACCTGAACAACTGGGCCGACCTCCGCCCGACCCGGGCGCAAGCGGCCTGGTGCGAAGGGATCACTGTGACGCGAGGAAGCTGACATGGACAGTCTGCTCCCGCTCAACGGTACCGATCTCGAACAGGCCATCGAGGCCGCTGGTTTTGAAACTACCGAAATACCCCTGCGTGCGCTGTACAACCCCGACACCTGCCCGGCGCACTTGCTGCACCAACTGGCCTGGGCCTGGTCGGTAGACCGCTGGGATGAAACCTGGCCAGAGGCAATCAAGCGCTCGGTGATCCGCTCGGCGTTCTATGTGCATGCGCACAAAGGGACTATCGGCGCGTTGCGCCGGGTGGTGGAGCCGCTGGGTTACCTGATCGAAGTGAAGGAGTGGTGGCAGACGGCACCGCAAGGCGTGCCGGGCACTTTTGCGCTTCAGGTCGGGGTACTGGAGAACGGAATCTCCGAGGAAATGTATCAGGAGCTGACCCGGCTGATCGATGACGCCAAGCCGGTCAGTCGCCACCTGACGGGGCTTGCGATCACGCTCGCCACTACCGGGCATCTTCGCTTGGCGATGAGCGTGTCCGAAGGTGATGAGATTGACGTTTTTCCTCCTGCGTCCCGCGACATTGAAGTCAAGGGCGGCTTCGGCCCTGTGGGTCGCACACACCACATCGAAACTCTGGACGTTTATTTATGACTGATCAAAACAGCCAGTTCTTTGCCATTCTCACGGCAATAGGTGAGGCCAAGCAGGCCAACGCCGATGCCCTGGGCGTGCCTTGGACCTTTGCGCAAATGGGTGTAGGTGATGCCAACGGCACCGATCCTACCCCGTCCCGAACCCAGACCCGACTGATCAACGAGCGCCGCCGTGCGCCGCTCAATCAGGTCAAGGTCGACCCCGCCAATGCAAGCATCGTGATCGCCGAACAGGTTATCCCTCCCGACGTTGGCGGCTGGTGGATCCGGGAAATAGGGCTTTACGATGCCGACGGTGATCTGGTGGCCGTAGCCAACTGTGCACCGAGCTTCAAACCGCTGCTCACCCAGGGCTCCGGCAAGACGCAAGTCGTGCGCATGAACTTCATCGTTACCAGCGCAGCCAACGTGACCTTGAAGATTGACCCCGCCGTAGTGCTGGCCACCCGTGAGTTTGTAGAGCTGCGGTTGTCCGAGGAAATCGGCAAGCTGGATAGCAAGAACAGCGTACGCGTAGCAACCACAGGTCCAATCGATCTGACTGGGCTACCGGTATTGGATGGTATTGCAATTAGCGCTGGGGACCGGGTGCTTGTCAAAGACCAGGTGCAAGCCAGGGAGAACGGCATCTATGTTGCGGGTGCTGGCGCGTGGGTACGAGCGCAGGACGCGAACGGCGGTGCGTACGTGACCCCTGGCCTGACTGTGATGGTCGAGCAAGGCCTCAAGCTTGCGGACACTCAGTGGGTACTCGCCACTGACGCCCCCATCGTACTGGGCTCCACTGCGTTACAGTTCCAAAATCTCACGGCTGGATACAATGGTGTCACCGCTCGAAATTCCAGCGGGCAAATCACCGCTGCCGATGCGGGCAAGATGTTCTACTTCTATGGCAATTTGGCTGATCAGGTCTTGACCTTGCCACGTGCGTCCGAGTTGCATCAAGGCGCAAAGCTGAACTTGCAGAATATGGGCTCTGTGCCGGTTGAACTGTTTCCAGCTGAAGGGGAGAAAATTTGGGTTGGCGGTAGCAATTCGCTCCCGTCGTTAACGATGCACCCGTGTACTGAACTCGAACTGGTCCGCGTTCATCCTATCGAGTGGTTTGCTCAAGGCACAGGCACGATGTACCGGATGAGAAGTTTGCCGACCGTGCCCACCGGAGCAAATGACGGGCGATTGGCGAGTACTGGTTTTGTACAGCAGGAGTTGTCTGCGGAGCGCGGCAGTGCGGTACCGTTGATGGATGGCGCAGCATCCGTTGGAGTATCGGCGAAAAAAGCCCGAGAGGATCATCGGCATCCTGTTGATACCAGCAGGGCTCCGGTGGACTCGCCTAACTTTACCGGCATGCCCAAGGCGCCTACGGCGGGAGCGACGGCCACTGGAAACCAGATTGCGACGCTGGACTTTGTTCGGCGGCAGTTGGCAGATCTGGTGGGTTCCTCGCCGGCTGCTCTCGATACGCTAAACGAGTTGGCTGCGGCACTGGGTAACGATCCGAATTTCGCTGCGACAATGACCAATAAGTTGTCGCTCAAGGCACCGCTTGAATCCCCGGCCCTGACAGGCACCCCAACGTGCAAGACCGCACCGGTTTTTGCTACTGATACGCATATTGCGAACACCGATTGGGTAACCCGTAGAGGCGTCCAGTACACCAACTTCTTTTCGTTTACTGGCGCTGTCAGTGGAGCCATTGCCCATGTAGGTGGTGTAGTGCACTTCTGGTACTCGGCTTCTGCGGCAACAACCAATGCGTATAGCCTGCCAAACTCAGCGACCAACAACATCCCGCCAGGGGCGACTATCAGGGTGCAGAACTGGGGCATGTACAACATGACGCTCGCCCGGCAGGGCGCCGATCAGATGCAGGAAAATATCGACGGTGCATGGTCTGCTACCACCCGCATCATTCCGCCTGATTCCTATGTGGACTGCTTGTATGTGGATAAAAATTGTTGGCTTCTTACCGGCACGGGGGTTATGGGTAAGACCAGGCCATACGCAAGTAGTTTGACTGGTGTGATCGGCTGGCAACGTCTGCCATCCGGTTTGATAATGCAGTGGACGCGCTACACATTTCCAGCCGCAGCAACAAGTGTTCAGATAGGACTTCCTATTGCGTATCCTTCTGCCCATATTGGAGTATGGGCATCCAATACAGACGATACTGCTCGCTACGCGACAGTGGGTACGCCATTTACATCGGCAGCAATCGCTAGTCTGTCGTCAGTGTATGTTCAGTCCAACTACACGCAAGGAATGTCATCCATTTTTGTTTTGTCTATCGGCTACTAACAGGAGTTGCCCATGCTAGGGGATTTTATGGAGTCTGGAGCTGTGGGGACTCCTCAGGATATGTATTACTCACCTTCGACCAATGGTTTCTATGCTCAATCGATTCATGGTGATTTCATGCCGGATGATGTTCGAACTATTGATTATGGGGCGTATCTGTCGCTGTTCGAAGAACAGGGCCGATCCGGCAAGCGAATCATGCCCGACGATTCAGGTAATCCGGTACTGATGGCTCAGGAACCACCTACTTTGGATCAACGCAAAGCGTCTGCATTGAGCTGGCGAGCGAATCAGTTGACTGAAACTGACGGTTTGGTCGCGCGTCATCGAGACGAGCTCGAGATTGGTGAAACGACCTTGGATATTGTGCAGTACCAGGCGGTTCAGATGTATCGCAAAGCCCTGCGCGACTGGCCACAAACCGAGCATTTTCCCGATAGTGAGCACCGGCCCACGCCACCCACCTGGCTCACCACCCAAACCCAATAAAGCCCCGCACCGCCGGGGCTTTTTCCTATCCGCAACAAACCCTCTGAAGGCCCCGCACCGCGGGGTCTTTGCATTTCTGGAGACTTACCCATGAGTGGATTCTTCCACGGCGTTACCGTTACCAACGTCGACACCGGCGCACGTACCATCGCGCTGCCTTCTTCCTCGATCATCGGCTTGGTCGACACCTTCACCGAAGGCCCGGGCGCAACCGCCAAGGCCAACGACCTGGTGCTGATTACCAGCGAGCGTGAAGCCATCGCCGCGTTCGGCGCCGATGCGGCAATCACCCGCGCCTGCCAGGCCATCTACAGCCGCGCCAAGGCGGTGATCGTCGCTTGCGGCGTGGCCAAGCTTGAAGAAGAGGCCGAGCAGACCTCGGCCATCATCGGCGGCGTGCTGGCCGACGGCAAACGTACCGGCCTGCAGGCGCTGCTGGACGGCAAAAGCCGTTTCAACGCCCAGCCACGCCTGCTGGTGACGCCAAAGCACAGCGCCACCCTGGCGGTCGGTACTGCCCTGGTGGCCCTGGCCGACAAGCTGCGCGGCCTGGCCATTATTGATGGCCCGAACACCACCGACGAGGCGGCCATTGCCTACGCCGAGAACTTCGGCGCCAAGCGTGCCTACCTGGTCGACCCGGGCGTGCAGTACTGGGACACCGGCAAGAGCGCGACCCTCGATGCCCCGGCGTCGGCCTGGGTTGCCGGTCTGTTCGCCTGGACCGACAGCGAGTACGGCTTCTGGGCCTCGCCATCGAACAAGGAGTTCGTCGGCATCACCGGCACCAGCCGCGCGATCGAATACCTGGATGGCGATGCCACCTGCCGGGCCAACCTGCTCAACAACGCCAACATCACCACCGTGATCCGCGATGACGGTTTCCGCCTGTGGGGCAACCGTACCCTGAGCAGCGATCCGAAGTGGGCCTTCGTCACCCGCGTGCGGACCATGGACATCGTCATGGACGCGATCCTCTACGGCCACAAGTGGGCAGTCGACCGCTCGATCACCGCAACCTACGTCAAGGATGTGACCGAAGGTCTGCAGGCGTTCATGCGTGATCTGAAAGCCCAGGGCGCAATCATCAATTTCGAAGTGTTCGCCGACCCCGAGCTGAACACCGCCAGCCAGCTGGAGCAAGGCAAGGTCTACTGGAACATCCGTTTCACCGACGTGCCGCCAGCCGAGAACCCGAACTTCCGTGTCGAGGTCACCAACCAGTGGTTGACCGAAGTCCTCGACCAAGCCGTTTAAGGAGCAATAACCATGGCAATGATTCCCGAAACCCTGGCGAACCTGAACCTGTTCGTCGATGGCGTCAGCTTTCAAGGTGACGTCCCCAGCCTGACCCTGCCAAAGCTCACCCTGAAGATGGAGGAGCACCGTGCCGGCGGCATGGACATGGCGATTGAAATCGACCAGGGCATGGAGAAGCAGGAAGCCGGCTTCGTCACCACCGGCGTGCGCCGCGAGTCGCTGAAGTTTTTCGGCCTGGCCGACGGCTCGGCCTTCAACGGCACCTTCCGCGGTGCCTTCAAAGGCCTCAAAGGCAAGATCACCCCGGTCATCGTCACCCTGCGCGGGGCGCTGAAGGAAGTCGACATGGGCGACTGGAAGCCGGGCGACAAGGCCGAGATCAAGCACAACGTGGCCGTGACCTACTACAAGCTCGAAGTCGATGGCCGCCTGGTCTACGAAATCGATCCGCTGGGCATGAAGCGCGTCATCAACGGCGTCGACCAACTCGCCGCCCAACGTTCGGCCCTGGGCCTGTAAGGAGATCACATGACTCAAGCAAACAAGACGCCGAGCTGGCTGGCCGTGAGCGCCGAGCGGGTTGTCGTGACGTTGACCAGGCCGTCCGAGGCCAATGGTGTTCACGTCGACAGCCTGTCCCTGCGGGCACCGACCGTACGTGACATTCGTTCCGCGCAATCGGTGGCGAACAGTGACGATGAGCAACGTGAGCTGAACCTTTTTGCCTCGCTGGCCGAGGTGGGGGTGAAGGACCTTGAAGGGCTTGCCCTGAAAGACTACAGCCGCTTGCAGGCCGGTTATTTTCGCCTGGTGCAAGACGACGAGGTTTGACCCCAGGGTGCAGAGGGCGGCGGCAAAGCGCCTGGCCAGGGAGCTGAACTTTACTGCCGCTGAAATCATGACCATGTCGTTCAGCGATATGGTCTGGTGGCTCTCGGATTAAGCCTGTGGCGTGGCTATAGGGGAATCAGATGACGAGCAATCCGCCATTGAAACTGGAGCTCGGTGCCACCGCCGCATTCACGGTAGGCATTGCGTTCAAGTCGGTCGAAGACCGAATCAAGAAAAACACCAGGGTTCTGGAGAGCATTTACGCTGGGCTCTTAAGCTTGCGCAACGGCGGGACGCCTGCGTCGCAAGGCAGCTTCGCCTGGTTGGGTGAGCTGCGGCCCTACCTGCAAGCAACGCTGAACCTGCTTGAGCAGCAAGTCGTCGCGCTGGGCCAGTTTCGTCAGCAGCAAGTATCGGTGGCTGTGGACAAGGCCGGGCCGCCGGCAACGGAGGTAGCACCCGAGAGAGACAACCTGAAAGTCATCGAGGACCTTCCGGTACTCGGCGAGGCATTGAAGATCTCTCGGGCGTTGCTGCTACCCACCCAGATCAGCGCACAGTTTCAAAAGATCACCCGCGACATTGCGATCAGCGCCGGGGGAGCCGACGGAGCGGACCCTTCGGCGCAGGAGCAGGCGATCATCGCCAAGGTGGCGGCGATCACCGAGGCAACCGGGATGGAGCGTAACCAGGCAGCCGAGCTGATCAAGCAGTTGTTCGACACGGGGATGGGCCTGGATAAAGCCCTGGACTTTGCCCCCGCGACGGCCAAGTTCTCGGTTGGCCAGGATGTGTCAGCCAAGGAGGCGGCACGCCTGGTCGGCGAGGTTCAGAAGAACCCTCGGGTGCGTGGACCGGATGAACTGGAAAAGGCGCTGGAGCACATTGTGTTTCAGCGCAAGGGTACCGGCGAAGGAGTTACCGACAGCCTGTCTGCGTCGCAGAACCAAGGATTGGACCAGGCCCTGGACAGTAAGGAACCCTCGAAGGCCAGGGGCGTGCTCGACAGGGATCTGGTCGCACGCCGGGGGACTTCCGATCAGCGTTTGACCGAAGCGTCCAACGCAGTTGACGAATCGCTGCGCAGCCTGGGTGATTCCATGCGGCCGTTGACGGATGGATTGGCCGAGACCGTGACTGGCACGGCCAAGGCATTCACTGGCGCTCCGGATGCGATCAAGTGGTTGATAGCGGGTGCCACGGTGCTCGGTACGACGTTCCTCGCACTCAAAGGCGGTGAAGCTGCCAAGGGTGTGTTGAGCAAAGGCCTTGAATGGCTCAAAGGCAAGCCGACGTCGGTGGGCGCAGCGGATGATCCGGGGCAGGGCAGTGATCTGTCGAACGTGAATGTGCTCAATGACCCGCTCAATGTGTTCGTCGTCAATGCCAGTGACATGGGTTGTTGCGTGAGAAAGCCGGGTCAGCGACGCAAGCCGTCCCGAAACGGACGAAAGGCGCCGCAAGGCCGGACGTCACAACGCAGGGCACCGCAACGCCAGCCTCGTTCAACGACTCGGCGGGCACCGTCGCCCAGAGCACCTGCGCCAGGTCCGTCCACACCACCGCCAGCGCCTCCCCCCAGCCCGGTGGGTACAGCTGGCAAGATTGGTGCGGCGATCAAGGGCGTTCGCGGCCCGGCGTTGCTGACGGCGGGTATCAATACTGTCGCCACGTTCATGACTGCCGACACCCCGGAAGAAAAAGCCGAGGGTTACGGTGCCGCCGCAGGCGGTCTGGTCGGGTCCGTCATCGGTGGAGTCGTCGGCTCGTTCGTCCCGGTAATCGGTACATCGATTGGCGCCGTGCTCGGTGGCATGGCCGGCGAGGCAATTGGTGGCTGGCTGGGCAAGCGCATGGTGTCTTCCGATCAAGAGGCAGAGCCTGCAGACAAGCAGGATCAGAGCAGCAAACCGGTGGCGGCACAGCCTGGCGATGTCGCGCGTTCGCTGGCGAGTGCCATGCCTGCAAGCGACGCTCTGCAAGCGCCCATCAAGCCAACGGGGGAGGGCATTGCCCAGCCGCAATCGGTCACCCAGCAATTCACCTTTACCCCCAGCATGCCCATCACGGTCCAGGGCAGTGTTACCGACCCTGCGCTGCTCGCCCAGAACCTGCAGGCCCTGGTCCGCCGTGAGTTCGAGGAGCTGATGCGCATGGCGACCTCTCGGCAGTTGTCCGACGTTCCACATGTGTATGTTTAAGGAGAGTCCATGACCTACATGCAGCAGTTACAGTCGGCGCTGAGCTCCGTGGTGGCGGCAGGGCAGGCGGGGCGGCGGAGCGCCGATGAAATGCTGGCGCCCATGAACGGTGCTGTCAGCGACATCAGCGGCGCAGTCGCCGAGCTTGAGGCCATCCCTTTTGTCGGGCCGATCATCGGGGCAAAGTTGCAACGTACGATGCGCGCCATTCATAGCGCACAAGCGACCGTCAACCGTGTCTCGGCCAAATACGACCAGGGATTGGCCGTGGTGGTGCAGGTGCAGGAGCGGGTTCAGGCGTTCGGCGAGCAGGCTGCAAAGGCCGCGGCGACGATCAACCGAATTGCCGGCAAGATCAGCCCGTCGCTGGGCAATATCCTGCCCACCGGCAGTTTTGCGCCCCAGGTGACACCGGCTGCGGAGGCAGTCAAACCGTTCCCGCACTTGTTGATCCTGCAACCGCTGGATGGCGAGTCGCCGGGTTACTACTTCAACCTCGATACGGCGGCCTTCGAAGAGCTGCGTCGCCAGACCAGCTTTCGCTGGGTCGGCCAGGAGCGCCTGACGCGCAGTGCTGCCCAGCAGGCGGTGGGCCTTGGCGAGGAAAAAATCAATATCAGGGGGGCGATATTCCCGACCTTCAAGGGTGGCCTTGGGCAGTTACAGACGTTGCGCAGCATCGGACGGCTGTTACGTCCCCTGAGCCTGATCACCGGTTACGGCGAGGTGCTGGGCAACTGGTGCCTGCTCGGCATCGATGAAGACCAGAGCAACTTACTGGCGGGTGGCATCCCGCGAAAACAGGGTTTCACATTGGAGTTTGTGAGTTATGGCGACGACCTGCAGAACCTCTGAAGGGGACGTGCTCGACACCCTTTGCCATCACTACTACGGGCATCTCAATGGCAGCGTCGAGACGGTGCTCAATGCCAATCAGGGGCTGGCCGACGAACCCCAGCCATTTCGTGCCGGGGTGCTGGTTCAATTGCCAGAGCTGATCAACGCTGCCAATGCCACGGTGCAGCTATGGGACTGACGCTCCGGACTTGCGTACAACCAGCAGACCCCGCTTCGTGCGGGGTCTGCTTTTCTGGAGCATGAGCCATGCAACCTGTTTTTCGTATCGTCGCCGATGGCAACGACATTACTGCGCTAATCAATGATCGCTTGTTGCTGCTGCGCACCTCGGACAAGCCTGGCATGGAGTCGGACGATTTCGAGTTGCGTATCGATGATCGCGATGGCGCGGTTACCTTGCCTGCACGCGGGGCACTCATCGAGGTTCATCTGGGGTACGCCGGTCAGACGTTGACCCGTCTGGGGCGCTACACGGTGGATGAAGTCGAGTTGTCCGGCCCGCCTGATAGCGTGGTCATTCGTGGCAAGGCCAGCGACATGCGGGGTACCGGCAAGAGCATCCGCAGCGGTAGCTGGGAGGATGTCCCGCTCTTGCAGATCGTGCGCGACATTGCCGCACGCAACGGCTGGCAGCCGGCGTGCCCGGTGTTGACCAGGGTGCTACGGGTCGATCAGCTCAACGAGTCGGACTTCAACTTCATCACCCGCCTGGCCAAGCAGTACGACTGCACCGCCAAGATTGGCGACGGCGTCCTGCTGGTGCTGCCGCGTCAGGGTGGGCAGAGCGCTAGCGGCAAGGCACTTGGCGTGGTTGGCCTGCGCCGTGCGGATGTCACGCGTTGGCAATTTCGCCTGGCCGACAAGGGGACTTACAAGGCGGTGCAGACCCGCCATCAGGACCAGCGCAGTGGTCAGCTCGTGGTGGTCGACCTGGCGAACGACTCGACGCCGCAGGGGATGGCGCCGGTTCACACTGACCGCCACCTTTACCCTGACAAGGCCTCCGCCGAGCAGGTGGCCAAAGCCAGGCTGGCGGCGCTCAACCGCAGTACCGCCAGTGTCCGTCTGGATATACCCGGGCGTACAGATGTGTTTACCGAACGGAGCGTGGAATTGAAGGGCTTCAAGATCGGACTCGATGGTGAGTACCTGGTGGAGTCGGTGGAGCAGGTGTTCACGGCTTCCGGCTGGACGACCACGGTCGAATGCAATGGTGGCAAGCAGGGCAAGGCCCGGGCCAAGGGCGCCAGACCGCGCAAGGGCGGTGATTCCCGTTGAATGGACTTAGCAATACGCGTGAGGAATCTATGGCGCTAACTGAAAAAACGCTGAAGTTGATTTTCCCCGACGCCCGCCAGCAAGCGGGCGTTTTCGTTCCTGTGTTGAATGCTGCCATGGCCCGTTGGGAAATCGACACCCCGCGGCGCAAAGCGGCTTTCCTCGCCCAGATCGGGCATGAGTCCGGCCAGTTGCGCTATGTGAAAGAGCTGGGCAACGATCGCTATCTGGCGCGCTACGACACCGGCACCCTGGCCCTGCGCCTGGGCAATACCCCCGAAGCTGATGGCGACGGCCAGCTGTATTGCGGCCGCGGCCTGATCCAGGTCACCGGGCGCAACAACTATCGGGCCTGCAGCATGGCCCTGTTCAGTGACGAGCGCCTGCTCAAGCAACCGCAACTGCTTGAACAGCCGCAATGGGCGGCTGAGTCGGCGGGCTGGTTCTGGCACTCGCGCGGCCTCAATCAACTGGCAGACCGCAGCGAATTCAACCGTATCACCCGGCATATCAATGGCGGGCTCAACGGCCTGGAGGATCGCCTGAGACTCTGGGCGCGGGCCCGTGAGGTGCTGTGTTGAACCGCCTGCAGCTCGGAGGATTGCTGCTGCTGACGCTGCTGGCCTGTGCGCTGACCTGGCAGGTTCAGGGCTGGCGCATGGGCCGGCAACTGGCGGAGCAAGCCGAACAGCATGGGCGGGAGTGGCAAGCACAGGCCGAATCCGCTGCCGCGCAACTGGTCGCCGAACGCCTGCAACGTCAGGGGCTGGCGCAACGGTTGGAGGTCAGTGAGCAACACCATTATCAGGAGCTACTCGATGCCCAACAGACTCAGGCACGCCTGCGTGATCGCCTGGCTACTGCTGACCTGCGGCTGTCGGTCCTGGTCGAGCGCGACGCCGCCGGTTGCGCCGGCCTGCCTGCCACCGCCGGCACCGGCAGCGTGGATTATGACCCCGTACGCGCCCGACTTGACCCGGCGCATGCTCGACGAATTATCGCCATCACCGAAGACGGTGACCGCGGACTGATCGCCTTGCGCGCTTGCCAGGCGTACGTGCGCGGGCTGGTGCGCTGAGCGCACATTTGTTTAATGACGTTTCAACGAAAAGGACTTTGTAATGGGTGAAAAGAATATTGTTGTCGATCGCGGCATTCCGCCGGGCAACAGCGGCAACGGCAGTGGTGGTGCCGGTAGTGGCGGGATACTCGGCGGATTCTGGGGCGCTGGTGATATCAGCTCCGTGGTCGGTTCCGTGTCGGTATCGATCGACGGCGTCAGCAAAACCGCCGGCCCGGCGTTCAATGGCGCGGTGGTGTTCAACGCCACCATTGTCGAATCGGTGTTGTCCGGGGACGGCTGGCCCAGTATCGACGCCTACTACGATGTTGGCGTCGGGGTCTGGGGCATTCTTCCCTACCAGATCCTGGAAGTGCGCGATGAGATTCGCGGCAGCTTCGTGGTCAAGGAGCGCAACCTGCCGGCAAGCCTCGACGCCGAGCAGAGAGCTGCCGAAGCCGCGGCAGGCAGTGATGCTGCCCTGAGCCCGGCACAAAAGCTCGAACGCTCCGTCAGTGCGGTGAAAGGGATGATGGCCAAGCGCGATGAACTGATCAAATTCAACCGCCTGCGCCTGTCCACCTCGCCCGGCAGCGAGCTGCTCGAGCGCAACATCGACAAGATGGTCGCTGAGTTGAAAACCCTCGACGATGAGCACATCCCGCCTGCCATCGACCAGGTACTGGACGTGCTGAGCGCTGGCTTGAGCCTGCATGTCGACTTGAGTGCCAATGCCATGCTTCAGGAAAAGCTCGACAAGCTGCAGGCGCAAGCGCGCGAGGCCGCGGAGCAGGAGGCGTACAAAAGTGCGTTGGCCTTTGCCAGTGATGTCGGCAAGGAAGTCTCCAGCCGCTTCGGCACACAGATGGGCAAGGCGGCAGAGGAACTGAAGCAAGGCATCGCCGGCAAGACGGTCAAAAGCTACGATCAAGCCATGCAGGCGTTTGAAAAACTCACGCGCAACCCGGGCTTCAAGATGAACCAGAAGGACACCGCCGCCATCGCCCAGGCCCTCAACGCCCTGGATGCGGCAACCTATGCCAACAACTTGCAACGCTTGGGCAAGGCCTTTGGCGTCACCGGTAAAGTGGTCCAGGCAACGACCCTGGCGCAGAAGGCGGCAAGCGGTTTCAGCAGCGGTGAATGGAAACCGTTTTTTCTCGAGCTTGAAAGCATTGCCGTGGGTACGCTGGTGGGGGCTGCCGCCGGTGCAGTGCTGGGGGCGGGCCTGGCGCTGGTGCTGGCACCCGGCTTGGCCGCTGGTGCGGGTATCATTGCCACGGGGGTGATTCTGGCTGCCGTTTCGTCTTATATCGATGCGCAGGCAATGGAGTCATTCAATCAGATGGTGCTCAATGCAGTAGCACCCTGACGAGCAAATGAAAGGGCGGATTGAAGGATGAATGTGCTGAAAGGGAGCGAACAGCAGGGGGCCTACCTGCATATCCCGTACCTGCTGATTGCCGTCAGCCTGCTACCGATCTTGCTGTTGGCCTGGCGGGTACCTGCCGAGGCACATGAGGGCTTCTACTTCGAGCTTGACCGATTTCTCGATGGCTGTTTGTTTGGCCAGGTGGGTGTCTGGTCGTCGCTCTTCCCGCTGACGGCCAAGGCAATCGGCAACTACATTGCCGTGGCGGCTCCGGTTTTCTCCTTGTGGATCACGGTAGGTATCATGAGGCGATCGCGGCTGCAGCCGGCTGCGCCTCCTCAGGTCTCTATCGGCAAATATGCCGTGATCGCCTTGGGTTGTGTGCTGCTGGATGCTTTTCTGATCTACCAGAACTATTTTACGTTCACCGACTTTGCCACTCACTCGAGGAAATTTCGCTTTTTCGGGTTGAGCGTGGCGTTCTTTCCATTTGTCGCGATGCTGTCACTGTTGGCGTTCTATGTGATGGCATTCTTCAGTTACAACCTGCTGTTTCGCTTCCCTCGTGAGGTACTGGCGCGGCGCAAGCATCTGCACTGAACAAGGAGCTTGTCATGGACCCGATCACTGCACTGTCCGCCCGCCTGGGGGAACATCTGCGCCGCTTCAATGCCCAGGTGACTACGGCCGAATCCTGCACCGGTGGTGGCATTGCCGAGGCCATTACCCGCATTCCGGGCAGCTCGGCCTGGTTCGAGGCCGGTTACGTGACTTATTCCAACAGCCAGAAGACCCGCCAGCTGGCGGTGCCCGAGGCGCTGTTCGCTCAAGTAGGGGCGGTCAGCCAGGAAGTGGTCGAGGCCATGGTCCGTGGCGCCCAGGCCGCCAGTGGCGCGCGTTTTGCCGTGGCGGTCAGCGGCGTGGCCGGGCCTGATGGCGGCTCGCCGACGAAACCGGTGGGTACGGTATGGCTGGCCTGGGCCGATGGCAGCGATGTCAGCAGCGAGCGCAGGCACTTCGACGGCGACCGTGACGCGGTTCGCCGACAAACGGTAATCGCCGCGCTAGAGGGCTTGTTACAGCTTGGTGCAGAGTAAATCGCACATCGGGGGTAGGCGGGAAGAAAACCCTGTGGAATAATACTGGCTACTTATACAGGTGTTCTGGCCGTCAGGCCCTATCGATTACGTGAGGACTTCAATGGACGACAACAAGAAGCGCGCCTTGGCTGCGGCCCTGGGGCAAATCGAGCGTCAATTCGGTAAAGGCGCGGTCATGCGCATGGGCGATCACGAGCGCCAGGCGATTCCGGCCATTTCCACCGGCTCCCTGGGCCTGGACATTGCCCTGGGCATTGGCGGTCTGCCAAAAGGTCGTATCGTCGAAATCTACGGCCCTGAGTCGTCCGGTAAAACCACCCTGACCCTGTCGGTGATTGCCCAGGCACAGAAAGCTGGCGCTACCTGTGCCTTCGTCGACGCCGAGCACGCCCTGGACCCGGAATACGCCGGCAAGCTGGGCGTCAACGTCGACGACCTGCTGGTCTCGCAGCCGGACACCGGCGAACAGGCCCTGGAAATCACCGACATGCTGGTGCGCTCCAACGCTGTTGACGTGATCATCGTCGACTCCGTGGCAGCCCTGGTACCCAAGGCCGAGATCGAAGGCGAAATGGGCGACATGCACGTGGGCCTGCAGGCTCGTCTGATGTCCCAGGCGCTGCGTAAAATCACCGGTAACATCAAGAATGCCAACTGCCTGGTGATCTTCATCAACCAGATCCGCATGAAAATCGGCGTGATGTTCGGCAGCCCGGAAACCACCACCGGTGGTAACGCGCTGAAGTTCTATGCTTCGGTCCGTCTCGACATCCGCCGTACCGGCGCGGTGAAGGAAGGCGACGAAGTGGTCGGCAGCGAAACCCGGGTCAAAATCGTCAAGAACAAGGTGGCACCGCCATTCCGTCAGGCTGAGTTCCAGATCCTCTACGGCAAGGGCATCTACCGCAACGGCGAAATCATCGACCTCGGCGTGCTGCACGGCTTCCTGGAAAAAGCCGGTGCCTGGTACAGCTACCAGGGCAGCAAGATCGGTCAGGGCAAGGCCAACTCGGCCAAGTTCCTCCAGGAGAACCCGGAAATCGCCGCGACTCTCGAGAAGCAGATCCGCGACAAGCTGCTGAATGCCGGTGCCGTTGAAGCGGCTGGCAAAGCTGCTGCGGTTACTGCTGAGCCTGAAGACGATGTGGCCGAAGCTGACGCCTACTGATCGCCCCCATGTCCGCCGTACTCGATACCCCCGTCGCCGTAAGGCGGACAGCCATGGACCTGCTCGCACGTCGCGAGCACGGTCGAGTCGAGCTGACGCGCAAGTTGCGTCAGCGCGGCGCTCCCCCCGAATTGATTGATCAGGAGCTCGACCGTCTGACGGAAGAGGGCCTGCTCAGTGAAGCCCGTTACCTGGAAAGCTTCATCAGCTACCGTTCACGCTCGGGCTATGGCCCTGCGCGTATTCGTGAAGAGCTGGGCCAGCGCGGGCTGCACCGTGGTGATATCGACCAGGCCCTGCGTGAATGCGGGGTGGACTGGTCGGCCCGGTTACTGGATGTCTGGCAGCGCAAGTTTGCCGGCCAGTTACCTGTCGATCCGCGCAGCCGCGCACAGCAAACCCGTTTTCTGGTTTACCGTGGCTTCTCCATGGAGTCGGTCGGCCGCCTGTTGAGCGGCCGAGGGCTGGACGACTGACGGCTCAGGTGACTTTCAGCGCTTCACGTGCCCGTTGGGTGGTGTGCATGGGCTCCGGCTTGGCCCAGTTTTCCGACAGGTTGATGAAGTCCACCAGTTCGCGCAGGCGTCCCTGATCGCGCCCGTTAAAGGCAAAGGCCAGGCGTGTCAAATGACTGAAGCGGGCTTCGTCATGCTGCTCGCCTCCGTAGGCGTGCTGATGAAAGTTGCCGCTCAGGCGCAAATCGGCAAACCCTTCCTGCAAATCAAACAATGCCGCTTCACTGAGCGGATGCTGCATGCGGATCACAAACTGGTTCTTCAGCCAGCGGCTGGAGTGGTAGTTACTGTAGAACTGGTTGATTTCTTCCACCGCTTCGTCGGCGGTGTACACCAGGCGCAGCAGTTTCATGTCGCTGGGCAGGATGTAGCGGTTCTCTTCCAGTTGGCGGGTGATGAAATTCAGGGCTTCCTGCCAGAAGGTGCCGCCTGGCGAATCCAGCAGCACCACCGGCACCAGCGGACTTTTGCCGGTCTGGATCAGGGTCAGTACTTCCAGGGCTTCATCCAGGGTACCGAACCCGCCTGGGCACAGGACCAGGGCGTCGGCCTCCTTGACGAAGAACAGCTTGCGAATGAAGAAGAAATGAAACGGCAGCAACTTGTCGGTGCCGTCCACCGTGGCGTTGGCATGTTGCTCGAAGGGTAGGGTGATGTTGAAGCCCAGGCTGTGTTCCACCCCTGCGCCTTCATGGGCGGCGGCCATGATGCCGCCACCGGCGCCGGTAATCACCATCAGGTCGGAGCGTGCCAGGGTTGCGCCAAGTTCTCGGGCCAGGGCATACATCGGGTGTTCAATGGGCGTTCGAGCCGAGCCAAACACCGTGACCTTGCGGCGCCCCTTGTACTGTTCAAGGGTGCGAAAAGCGTGATCAAGCTCGCGCAGGGCTTGCAGGGTGATCTTGGCGTTCCAGCGGTTGCGGTCGTCATGGGCCATGCGCAGGACGGTCAGCATCATGTCGCGGTACAGCGGCAGGTTGGGGCTGTTGGGCGCGACCAGGTTCAGTTGTTCTTCAATTTTGCTCAGGTCGATTCCGTTGTTCCTGAAGTGACTCGATAGCAGTTCGTTCGGTTGGTAAGGCATTCAAACGTCTCCTTCTGCAGCAAAACCTCTGACCGGGTGGCAATGGGCTGCCCGGCCGCGACACTGCATGTGTCGCTGGCTGCCGTGGCTCGAGTGTGGCCCCCGAGCATTGCAGTAGACCTGCAAGGTCTCAGTGCAGTGGTAATGGGTCCATACAACTTATTGTTCTTCATGTCTTCAAGTGCAACGCATAGCAGCAATGGGCAACCCCCTTTGCTTGCCCGAAAAATACAGGGTGGTTGCTATCAATCTAGACCCTGGCGCGTGTTTATGCAGGATGATCCGCTCTGAACCGGGCATGAGCAGGGACCGCTCGTCAGCCAGGATCCAATCATTGCGTGGGTCTGGTTAACTGAAAGTCCAGAGCGACAGTCGCGGTGCAGGGAGGCTGCAGCATGCAACGGCTTAACCTAGAGCTCGACGAGCAGCTGTACCGGATGCTTGAGCGTGCGGCGCAGGCCAATAACCTGAGCCTTGAACAGGAGTGCCTGCGACGGCTGGGGGGAGGGGAGCGGCACTCGCGGTATATCCAGGCGCTGGTGGCCGAACTGCGCGCCGATGAAAAACAGCGGCGCGACAGGGAGCGAGTGGCCTAAAACAGTTACTTCTGGATTTTCAGGCCACAGCTGGCGGCATTGAATGCCTGTTCGCTAACCGGGCGGTTGGTTTTGTACTCGGTGAAGCGGTAGGTCAGCACCGCGCCTTTGGCGAGCAACTGGCGAAAGCCGGAGTTCTTGCACACGCTGTCACCCAACTGGCTGCGCACCCTGTTCGGGTCGGCCTGCATTTTTTGCGCATGGCTGGGGAGCACACTCAGGTGATTGATCAGCTGTTTGCCTTCGACGGTGTAGCCCTGGTCGAGGATGTCTTCGTTGATCGCCCGCGGCGTGCCCACGCTGCTCTGCTTGGCAACTTTTTGCAGCATCTGGCTCAGCTCGTATTCCTGCTTGGACGCAGCATTTGCCGCCAGTGGCAGGGCGAGCAACAGGCTCAAGGACGGGGCGATGAAACGCAGCATGAATCTCTCCTGGTTCAGTAACTGGCAATTGGACCAACAACGGCGCACGGTGTTCCGTCACGGGCGCAACGGCAATGCCAGCGGGTAGCGACAGGTTGAGGATTATAGGGAGTCGGCGCTAGAGCTGCACGGCAAATCCCGTCAACCAGTAGGCAGGCTCTGATAAACTGTGCGGGTTTCCTGTCTTGCCGAGTCCGAGCAGTGCCATCCCTTTCTTGCCCACGTTGTGCCCAGTCATGAGTCATGCCGTATCGCGCCTGCGCGCCGAGCGCCTGGCGCGCAGTGTCAAACCCTTCGTTGCCCGCGGCTCCCGGGCGCCGCGCTGTCCTCAATGCCGGGTGATTTTCAGCTATTGCCTGTGTGCCTGGCGCCCGCAAGTGCCGGCCGATTCAGGCATGTGCCTGCTGATGCATGACACCGAGCCACTCAAACCGACCAATACCGGCTGGCTGATCGCCGACCTGATTGCCGACACCTCGGCATTCGGCTGGCAGCGTACGGCCGTCGACGAGTCCTTGCTGGCCTTGCTCGAGCAGCCGCACTGGCAGCCTTACATTGTCTTCCCCGGCGAGTTTGTCGAGCCTGGGCGGGTGGTCAACGAGGTGGCGCGCGTACCGGGCAAGCGTCCGCTGTTCATCCTGCTGGACGCCACCTGGACCGAAGCCCGCAAGATGTTTCGCAAGAGCCCGTACCTGAACCGTTTTCCGGTACTGAGCCTGCAACCGGAGCAGATTTCGCGCTATCGCCTGCGCCGCTCCAAGCGTGACGATCACTTTTGCACCGCCGAAGTGGCGGCCATGTGCCTGGAACTGGCGGGTGATCAACGCGCTGCCGAGGCGCTGGACGCCTACCTGGACGTGTTCACCACCCATTACCTGAGTGCCAAGCATCAATTGCCGCTGGATGAACAGGACACCGTGCACCAGCGTTTGCATACCTTCCTATAGTACAAGGGGCAGGCGCGGCACTTTGCGGCATAATGCTCGGATTGGTGGCCAGGGGGGCGAGCAGGGGCGGGTATTGAACTTGACCACCCGATCCAGGCTCGGCATCCTTGGCGCCGATTCGGGCACGACGAAGGCTTGAAACGCTGTTTTTCCTGGCCTCGATGTGCCTTTTGGGCTTACGGCGTTGCCGTAGCCTCGAGTTGCCCGCCAGGCGCCTATTCTTCCTTCCTGCGCCTGCACAGAACAGGATCATTAGATCGATGGCCACATACGAAATCCTGATTGCCGACGACCACCCGCTGTTTCGCAGTGCGTTGCGCCAGGCCGTCACCCTGGGCCTGGGCCCGGATGTACGTCTGGTTGAAGTGGCAAGCATCGCCGAACTGGAAACCCGCCTGACTGAAAAGTCCGACTGGGACCTGGTGCTGCTGGACCTGAACATGCCTGGAGCCTACGGGTTCTCTGGGCTGGTCCTGTTGCGCGGGCAGTATCCGCAGATTCCGGTGGTGATGGTCTCGGCGCAGGAAGAAGCCGCAGTCGTGGTCAAGTCGCGTGAATTCGGCGCCAGTGGTTTCATCCCCAAATCGAGCCCGCTGGAAGTGATTCAGGACGCCGTGCAGAAGGTCCTCGATGGCGAGGTCTGGTGGCCGCCGCAGGCCTTCGAGAAAGTCGACGTGTCCGCCGAGGCCAAGGCCGCCAGTGAAGGCCTTGCGAGCCTGACGCCGCAACAGTTCCGGGTGCTGACCATGGTCTGTGAGGGCTTGCTGAACAAGCAGATCGCTTACGAGCTTAACGTGTCGGAAGCGACTATCAAGGCCCATGTCACGGCGATCTTCCGCAAGCTCGGCGTTCGTACCCGTACCCAGGCCGCCTTGCTGCTGCAACAACTGGAATCGGTTTCAGCCAGTTAAGGCCATTGGCCTTCACGCTTTTTTAACCCGATCTACACTAGGCTGCAGCGCTTTCAGTGGAATAAGTGATCTTCTATGTCGTCGCCTTTCAAGGGCCAGACCGGCCTTAAACGTATTTTCAATGCCGCGGGCTATTCGTTTGACGGCCTGCGCGCCGCTTTCACTGGCGAGGCTGCGTTCCGGCAGCTGGTGCTGCTCAACGTCTTGCTGATCCCGGTGGCGTTCTGGCTGGATGTCAGCCGCGCCGAGCGGGCGATCCTGATCGCGGTGTGCTTGCTGGGCCTGATTGTCGAACTGCTGAATTCGGCGGTGGAGGCAGCGATCGATCGTATTTCCCTCGATCGCCACCCGTTGTCGAAAAATGCCAAGGACATGGGCAGTGCTGCCCAGTTCGTCGCCCTGAGCATGGTCGGCCTGGTCTGGGCGGTGATCCTGCTTTAAGCAATGGTCGGCAGGACGATCTCGTCGCTGCGGCTGACGCCTGCGGTAAAGCTTCTGCACAGTTCAAGAAACTCGCGCATGGCGGAAGTCTGGTACTTCTGCTTGTGCCAGATGAAGAAGAACTGCCGGGCCAGGTCCAGTTCGGGGGTTTCCACCGGCACCAGGCTGCCGCGACGAAATGCGTCGCGCAGGGCCAGGCGCGAGATGCAGCCAATGCCCAGGCCCGACTCGACCGCCCGTTTGATCGCCTCGGTGTGTTCCAGCTCCAGGCGGATGTTGAGGTTCGAGCGGTGGTGACGCATGGCCTGATCAAAGGTCAGGCGCGTGCCGGAGCCTTGTTCGCGCAGGATCCAGGCCTCGTGGGTCAACTCTTCCATGCTTGCCTGGCCGCGTTTGGCCAGCGGGTGCTGGGGTGCGCAGAACACCACCAGTTCATCTTCGACCCAGGGCTGGACTTCCAGATCCGGATGGTTGCAGTCGCCTTCGATTAGACCCAGATCAATTTCGTAATGGGCAACCTGTTGCACGATATGCGCAGTGTTCTGTACATGCAGCTTGACCTGGCTTTCCGGGTGAATCTGCATGAAGCTGCCGATCAACAGGGTGGCCAGGTAATTGCCGATGGTCAGGGTCGCGCCCACCGCCAGCGAGCCGAAACCCGACTTGCCGTTGAGCAGGTCCTCGATTTCCTTGGCCTGGTCGAGCAGGGCCACCGCCTGGGGCAGCAGTTGATGGCCCAAGGCGTTGAGGCTCAG
The DNA here is from genome assembly GCF_900275665.1 of Pseudomonas sp. JV241A. Lineage (NCBI taxonomy): Bacteria > Pseudomonadati > Pseudomonadota > Gammaproteobacteria > Pseudomonadales > Pseudomonadaceae > Pseudomonas > Pseudomonas sp. JV241A. Next base: position 76,291 of record NZ_OPYO01000029.1, on the reverse strand, counting down.
GCGTTTACCGGCGCGGTCGAACAGCTGGCAGCTGGACTGGCGCTCAAGTTCAGTGATCGATGTACTGGCGGCCGACTGCGATAACGCCAGTATCCCAGCGGCCCGCGAGACGCTTTGGTACTGGGCCACGGCAACGAACACCTGGAGCTGACGAAGGGTAAATCGCATATCTATATAACCGATAAGACATATCTTGATAATTCATTTAACAGATATTGTCGCTGGCACTAAACTATTGCGCAATCGCGCTCTCGCTTAGCGCCGCGTTTTTCTTCAGGAGCCCGTACATGAGCAACATGAACCACGAACGTGTCCTCAGTGTTCACCACTGGAACGACACCCTGTTCAGCTTCAAGTGCACCCGCGACCCGGGCCTGCGCTTCGAGAACGGTCAGTTCGTGATGATCGGCCTGCAACAGCCAAATGGCCGCCCGCTCATGCGCGCCTACTCGATTGCCAGCCCGAACTGGGAAGAGCATCTGGAGTTCTTCAGCATCAAGGTGCCGGACGGCCCGCTGACCTCCCAGCTGCAGCACCTGAAGGAAGGCGATGAGATCATCATCAGCAAGAAGCCTACCGGTACCTTGGTACTCGACGACCTGAACCCGGGCAAGCACCTGTACCTGCTCAGCACCGGCACTGGCCTGGCGCCGTTCATGAGCGTCATCCAGGACCCGGAAACCTACGAGCGTTTCGAGAAAGTGATCCTGGTCCACGGCGTACGCTACGTCAACGAAGTCGCCTACCGCGAATTCATCACCGAGCACCTGCCGCAGAACGAATTCTTCGGCGAGGCGCTGCGTGACAAGCTGATCTACTACCCGACCGTAACCCGCGAGCCGTTCGAAAACCAGGGCCGCCTGACCGACCTGATGCGCAGTGGCAAGCTGTTCAGCGACATCGGCCTGCCACCGATCAACCCGCAGGACGACCGTGCGATGATCTGCGGTAGCCCGAGCATGCTCGACGAGACCAGCGAAGTGCTCGACAGCTTCGGCCTGAAGATCTCGGCGCGTATGCGCGAGCCGGGTGATTACCTGATCGAGCGTGCATTCGTCGAGAAGTAAGCGGCGCTGAAAACAAAAAAAGCAGGCTTCGGCCTGCTTTTTTTGTGCCCTACTGGTCCATCACCACTTCCAGCAGCCGGATCTGATCCGGCTGCGGGTAGTGCCAGCGCACCTGTACATCCCAGAACTTGACCCCGTACACGCGCTCGGGTGGCGGTACCTGGTAGGCCGGGCGCGGGTCCTGGGCCAGGCATTGTTCAATCAGCTCCACCAGTGGCTCGGCGAGGCGCAGGGCGTGCTCGCGTGCCTGGCACAGGGCAGTATCGCTCCAGCTCACCGCAATCGGCGCAGGCGGCGCATCAGCCATGCGGTTGACCGCTCCGGCCACCGAATCGGCGTAGGGCACGTAGGGTTTGATATCGAGCACCGGCGTGCCATCGAGCAGGTCGATACCAGACAACCACAAGCGACCGGCCTCGACCTTCTCCAGCCTGACCACCGACTGACCAATACCGTTGGGCCGGTGGGTAGCCCGGGTGGCGAACACGCCCATGGACTTGTTGCCGCCCAGCCGTGGCGGGCGCACCTTCAGCCGTGGCTTGTCTTCCAGGGCCTGGTGGAACAGGAACAGCAGCCAGACATGGCTGACCTGCTCCAGCCCGGCCACGGCCTCGCCGTTGTCGTAGGGCGGCAGCAACTCCAATACCCCACGGGCAGCCGGTGCCAGTTGTGGCTGGCGCGGAATGGCGAACTTTTCCTTGAAGCAGGAGCGAACGTGGCCGATTGGAGCAACGCTGTAGTTCATCGGGGAATCAGCCACGAACCCGCAGGGTCAGGCCCTTGAGGAAGTTGCGCAGCAACTGGTCGCCGCATGGGCGGTAGTTGTTATGGCCGACTTTGCGGAACAGGGCGCTGAGCTCCGGTTTCGATACAGGGAAGTCGGCGGCCTTGAGGATCGCATGCAGGTCGTCTTCCTTCAGCTCGAAAGCCACGCGCAGCTTCTTCATGACGATGTTGTTAGTCACCGGCAGTTCGATGGGCAGTGGCGGGCGGCTGTCGTCCTTGCCGCGCTTGAAGATCACCAGGCCGTCGAGAAAGTAAGCGATGACTTCGTCCGGGCAGCGCACGAAGCCTTCTTCGTCTTCCTTCTTGAGGTAGGAGGCGATGTCGGCGAGGGACACCTCGAAGCCGGTCAGCTTGATGATATCGGTGAGCTTGGCGTCGTTGACGTCCAGCAGGTAGCGCAGGCTGCGCAGTACATCGTTGTGAATCATGGGGACAATCCTGTTCAGGGGCGCCGTCTGGGTGACGGCGCCGTGTTGCTTAGAATCTTTCGCTGGTTGCCAGGTAGCGCCACTGGCCCAGTGGCAGCTTGCTCATGGCGACCCCGCCCAGGCGAATCCGGCGCATGCTCACCGGCGTGACCCCAACACTGCTGCAGAGCAGGTTGATGAGCCCGGCTGGCGGGTTTTTCAGGACCATGCGCAGGCGCGTTTCGTTCTGCCAGCTGGCCTTGATCTTCGGCAGTTCGTTGCCTTTCCAGTTGAAGCCACGGTTCAGGCGCTCCAGGCCGTGGGCAATCATTTCGCCGCTGACTTCGACGATGTATTCCTGTTCGAGCTTGGCCAGGTCGGCATCAAGCTTGCGGGTCACGCGCCAGTCCTGGGTGAACACCTGCAGGCCGCTGGCACCTTGCTGCAAGGGGGCGGCGCAGCTCAGGCGGGCGAAGTGGCCCTTGAGCGGGCGACGGCTGTAGCTGTGCTCTTGCGAGAGGCTATCGGCGCTGATACTGGCACAGGCGCTGTCGAGGTCGAGCTCGGCGGGCTGGTTGAGCAGCAGGGTGACCGGCTCCAGGGCTTCGGCCTTGGCGCCCTGGCGCAATTCGACCTTGTGCTCGGTGACCTTGAACTGCGGCTCGTCGATCACGGTGCCGTTCACCGTGACCCAGCCGCCCTCGATGTACAGCTCGGCCTCCCGTCGGGAGCAACCGACCAGTTCGATAAGGCGTTTGGAAAGGCGAATGGGTTCAGACATGACGACAGCCGTAGACACAGGGAAAGGTGCCCATTGTAACTGCCCCGGCGGGGTTGGGGCCGGGAACATTCGTTGATCCGGCCATTAATCTGCAGTTTCGTCATTTTTCAGAGAGGGATTACACAGACCTTCAGCCGGTGCGGGCAGACTGCGTACGAATCAGCCTCATGTGAAGTAGGGGATAGGGCTGGCCCATGCCGTCCGTTTCTGAGCGGCCCACCACCTCGAAGCCCTGGCGCAGGTAGAAGCCCAGGGCCTGGGCGTTCTGCTCGTTGACGTCCAGTTGCTCGGCGTGCAGTTCATCGATGGCCACCCGCAGCAGTCGCGAGCCCAGGCCCTGGCCGCGCATCTCGGGGTCGATGAAGAGCATCTCCACGCGCCCGCCGGCGACCCCGGCAAAGCCATGGACACGCTGCCTGGCATCTTTACAGCAGATCAGCATCACCGCGTCCAGGTACTGGCTGAGCAGCAGCTCGCGCAGCAGGCAGATGTAACTGTCGGGGAGAAAGTCATGGGTGGCACGCACGGACGCTTCCCACACCCGCGCCAGCTCCGGGTAGTCGCGCAGACCAGGGGTCTGCACGGTCATATGCCTGCGCATTGCGGTGGTCTCCTCGGGGCAACTGAAGAAACCATAGTTGCAAAAAAAAGCCCCGCCATTGCTGGCAGGGCTTTTTTTATCGGCGCCGAATCAGATCGGTTCGGCCCACATGTCGTACTCGTCGGCGTCGGTCACCCGGCAGCGTACCGTGTCGCCCGGCTTGAAGCCGTGGTTGCCGTCGATGAACACGTTGCCGTCGATTTCCGGGGCATCGAAGAAGCTGCGGCCAACCGAGCCTTCTTCTTCAACTTCATCGATCAGCACGTCGATTTCCTTGCCAATGCGCAGTTGCAGTCGCGCGGTGCTGATGGCCTGCTGGTGGGCCATGAAGCGGTCCCAGCGCTCCTGCTTGATGTCGTCCGGGACTTCATCCAGGCCCAGGTCGTTGGCCGGGGCGCCTTCAACTGGCGAGTACTGGAAGCAGCCGACGCGATCAAGTTGGGCTTCGGTCAGCCAGTCGAGCAGATACTGGAAGTCTTCTTCGGTTTCACCCGGGAAGCCGACGATGAAAGTCGAACGGATGACCAGCTCAGGGCACTGCTCGCGCCAGTTCTTGATGCGCGCCAGAGTGCGGTCTTCGAAGGCCGGACGCTTCATCGACTTGAGCACTTTGGGGCTTGCGTGCTGGAACGGGATGTCCAGGTACGGCAGGATCTTGCCGGCAGCCATCAGCGGGATCACGTCGTCGACGTTCGGGTACGGGTACACATAGTGCAGGCGCACCCAGGCGCCCAGGCTGCTCAGCGCTTCGCACAGCTCGAGCATGCGCGTCTTGACCGGACGGCCGTTCCAGAAGTCGGTCTTGTACTTGACGTCGACGCCGTAGGCGCTGGTGTCCTGGGAGATCACCAGGATTTCCTTGACCCCGGCCTTGACCAGGCGCTCGGCCTCGCTCAGCACTTCGCCGACCGGGCGGCTGACCAGCTTGCCGCGCATCGAGGGGATGATGCAGAAGCTGCAGCTGTGGTTGCAGCCTTCGGAAATCTTCAGGTAAGCGTAGTGGCGCGGGGTCAGCTTGACGCCCTGTGGTGGCACCAGGTCGATCAGCGGGTTGTGGTCCTGGCGCGGCGGCACGACTTCATGCACGGCATTGACCACTTGCTCGTACTGCTGCGGACCGGTCACCGAGAGCACGCTCGGGTGCACGTCACGGATGCTGCCTTCCTCGACACCCATGCAGCCGGTGACGATGACCTTGCCGTTTTCCTTGATGGCTTCGCCAATCACTTCCAGGGATTCGGCCTTGGCGCTGTCGATGAAGCCGCAGGTGTTGACCACCACCACGTCGGCGTCCTGGTAGGTGGGCACGACTTCATAGCCTTCCATGCGCAGCTGGGTCAGGATGCGCTCGGAATCGACCAGGGCCTTGGGGCAACCCAGGGAAACGAAGCCGACCTTGGGCGTGGTGGGCGTAGGGGTGGTGGACATGACTAACCTCGGTGTTGAAGGGCTTGCCTGGCCGGACAGGCGGGCAAACCTGATGGGCGCTTTGGGCGCCTCTGATCAAAAAGTGCGCAATTCTAGCGAGCGCAAAGTCACTTGACCAGCAGAAATACGACGAACGCTCAGCTATGCTTCGCGGCGATATGCCTGCGTTTGCATCGGGCCCTGACAGTGCCGGCGGCGCGATAGCAGAAATCATAGCGTCTGGCGCGAATCTTACCGGCCTCAAGGGTCTTGGTTGCGGGAGTGGTGGATGGTTCAGGCAAGCAGTCAGACCGATAGCGGGCATTCGTCGGCAAAGCCGCTGAGCCTGTTGGTGGCAGCCGTAGGGGTGGTGTACGGCGATATCGGCACCAGCCCCCTGTATACCCTCAAGGAAGTTTTTTCCGGCGGTTATGGCGTGCCGGTCAACCATGACGGCGTGCTGGGCATCCTGGCGTTGATCCTCTGGTCGCTGATCTGGGTGGTGTCGGTCAAGTACGTGCTGTTCATCCTGCGCGCCGACAACCAGGGTGAAGGTGGCATCATGGCCCTTACCGCCCTGGCCCGGCGGGCCTCGGCGCCCTACCCGAAACTCAAGGTGCTGATGGTCGGCTGTGGGCTGATCGGCGCGGCGCTGTTCTACGGCGACAGCATGATCACTCCGGCGATTTCGGTACTGTCGGCGGTGGAGGGCCTGGAACTGGCCTTCGACGGCATCGATCACTGGGTCATTCCGGTGGCGTTGATCGTGCTGGTGGCGTTGTTCCTGATCCAGAAGCACGGTACGGCGCGCATCGGCATCCTCTTCGGGCCGGTGATGGTCACCTGGTTCGTGGTGCTCGGCGCCTTGGGTGTGCATGGCATCATCCAGAGCCCTGAGGTGCTCAAGGCTTTCAACCCGGTCTGGGCGGTGCGCTTCTTTATCGTCCACCCAGGCATGGGCGTGGCGATTCTCGGCGCCGTGGTGCTGGCACTGACTGGCGCCGAAGCACTGTACGCCGACATGGGCCACTTCGGCCGTAAACCCATTGCCCGCGCCTGGTTCGCCCTGGTGCTGCCGGCGCTGGTGCTCAACTACTTCGGCCAGGGTGCCTTGCTGCTACAGAACCCGGAGGCGGCGCGCAACCCGTTCTACTTGCTGGCGCCGAACTGGGCGCTGATACCGTTGGTCGGTTTGTCCACCCTGGCCACGGTGATCGCCTCCCAGGCGGTGATTTCCGGGGCCTTCTCCCTGACCCGCCAGGCGATCCAGCTTGGCTATGTGCCGCGCATGCAGATCCAGCACACCTCCAGTGACGAGCAGGGGCAAATCTACATCGGGGCAGTGAACTGGTCGCTGATGATCGGGGTGATTCTTCTGGTGCTTGGGTTCGAATCCTCCGGGGCGCTGGCCTCGGCCTACGGCGTGGCGGTGACCGGGACCATGTTGATGACCACCTTGCTGGTGTCCACGGTGATGTTGCTGCTGTGGAAGTGGCCGCCGCTGCTGGCGGTACCGATCCTGTTGGGCTTTCTCTTTGTCGATGGCCTGTTCTTCGCCGCCAACGTGCCGAAAGTGGTGCAGGGCGGGGCCTTTCCGGTGCTGGCGGGGATTGTCCTGTTCGTCCTGATGACCACCTGGAAGCGCGGCAAGCAGATCCTGGTCGAGCGCCTGGACGAAGGCAGCCTGCCGTTGCCGCTGTTCATCGGCAGCATTCGCGTGCAGCCGCCGCATCGGGTCGAGGGAACTGCGGTGTTCCTCACTGCGCGCCCGGATGCGGTGCCACATGCCTTGCTGCACAACATGCTGCACAACCAGGTGCTGCATTCGCAGGTGGTGCTGCTGACCGTGGTCAGTGAGGATACGCCGCGGGTACCGGCGCAGGAACGCTTTGAAGTCGAGGCATATGGCGAGGGTTTCTACCGGGTGCTGTTGCACTTTGGCTTCATGGACGAGCCGGATGTGCCAGCGGCGTTGAAGCTCTGCCATCTTGAGGGGTTGGATTTCAGCCCGATGCGTACCACCTACTTCCTCAGCCGCGAGACGGTGATTGCGTCGCGGCTGGTGGGCATGGCGCGTTGGCGGGGGCTGTTGTTTGCCTTTTTGCTGAAGAATGCCAACGGCAATCTGAGGTTCTTCAATTTGCCGTTGAACCGGGTGATCGAGCTGGGTACACAGGTAGAGATATAGGTAGCTGCAAGCTACAAGCCTCAAGCTGCAAGCAAGAGCCGTGCGCGATTGGCTCTAGCTTGCAGCTTGAGGCTGACAGCTTGCAGCTGCGCGCCGGGGCGCGCTTCAATCCTGCTCGGCGACGCGGGTCTTGCCCTGGCGGTTCTCGATGTCGCCAATCAAGCGCTTGGCCAGCGCCGGGTAGTTCTCGTCGAAGTGATGCCCGCCGGGTAGCTTCAGGCGCTCGCCGACGGCAGTGTGGTCGGTACAGCCGCTCTCGTCTGCCTCTTCCTCGCCATACACACAGACCACCTTGGCGGCTGGCAGCCTGGCCATTTCCGGGCCGGTCGGCGCTTCTTTACCGGCATTGCCCAGCCAGCCCTCGACCTCGATCTCGAAGCTGCCACTGCGGGCAAAGGCCAGCAGGATCACTGCATCGATGCGCTTCTGGTCTTCGGCCGGCAAGCGGTTGTAGATCGCCGGCAGCACGTCGGCGCCGAATGAGTAGCCTGTCAGCACGAAGCGTTTGGTCCCCCATTTCTGCCGGTAGTGCTGCATCAGTTCCGAAAGGTCGATAGCGCTCTGTTCCGGGCTCTTGTGCTGCCAGTAGTAACGCAGGGTGTCGATGCCGACCACCGGGTAGCCGAGCTTGGCCATCTCACCGGCCACGTCGCGGTCCAGGTCACGCCAGCCGCCATCGCCGGAGAGGAACAGGGTCACGGTATCGGTGGTTTGCCCGGCCGGCACCTCGACCACCGGGATGCTCATGGCGTTGCCATCGTCGCCGACCAGCGCCTGGGTCAACTGGGCCTTGAGCACCTGCGGCAGGTGGATGTCGTAGTCGCTGATGCTGGTCTCGGCATTCGGCTGATCACGCACGAAGGCCGCGCTGGCGTCATCCGGGTTGTCGTTCCAGGCCACGCTCCAGTGGCCGTGGGCGGCAGACTTGGGCAGTGGCGTGGCGCAGCCGGGTTGCTCCAGATTGAAGTCCACCGAGATTGCCTGGGCCTTGTCATCGCTTTGGCTGGCCAGCCAGCTCCAGGCCTGGGCCGCGCCTGGGCCGATACCGGCAACCAGCGTCGGAGCGCCCTTGAGTTGTTGCAGGGCCTGCTGCATGGCCTGTTGCTGCTTGCTGCAATCGGCGGGTGGGAGGATCAGCTGGACCAGCTGCGCTTCGCCGCTCTGGCTCAGGTCAAGCAGTTGTTTCTCGCTCAGGGCCTGGTCCTGGGGCACGGCGATGGCGACTCGCGCCTTGGCACGGGTACCTGGGTTGACCCGGATCAGGCTGCTGCCATCAGTCAGGCTCAGGTGCTCCAGGGTCGCCTCGGGTGCCGGGCGGGTCCATAGCCAGAAGCCAAGGGCTGTGGCCAGCAGGGCCAGCAGCAAGGGGATCAGTACATACAGCCAGTAGCGTCGAATCATCAGCGTTTCACCAATCCAGTCAGGCCGCCTGCGATCAGGGCGGCAGTGTCAGCCAGTGCCACCAGTGGATCGAGTCCGGCCGGCACGGCCATGTAGCGGGGTTCCCAGTCCGGCTGGAACTTGTCCTTGAAGCGACGCAGGCCCTGGAAGTTGTAAAGCTGCTCGCCGCGCTGGAACACCATCGAGCCCAGGCGCTGGGTCAGTGGCGCGCCGCGACGTGGTTGCAGGCCGGAAAGCGGCACCATGCCGAGGCTGAAGCGCCCATAGCCGTGCTGCTTATAGTGTTGGATCAGGCCGATCATCATGAATTCCATGGTCAACTTCGGCGCTTCGGGGTGGGCGCGCATCAGGTCGAGGCTGGCCAGTTCCAGGCTGCGGGTCTCCAGCAGGTTGGCAAAGGCCACCGGGCGGCCCTCGAAGCGGATCAGGGCAATCCGGAAGTGCTGCAGGTACTCTGGGCTGAAGCGACCGAGGGAGAAGCCTTTCTCGCGCACGTTCTTGCCGCTGAGCCAGGCATCGGAAATGAGTTTGAGCTCATCCATCGGCGCCTGGCCTGGCTCGTGCACCTCAAGGCTGAGCCCGTCGCGGCCACCGCGGTTCCAGGTGTAGCGCAGGTCTTTCATTTCCTTGCCCTTGGCTTCGAGGTCAAAGCGCTTGAGATCGACCCGGGCTTCTTCGCCCAGTTTGATCGCGGTCAGGCCGATGTCCATATAGAAGGGCAGGTTCTCGGCCCGGACCTGGTAGAACACCGGGCGGGCGTGATGTACGTCGCACAGGTCGCGGAACTGCCAGATCATTTCTGCACGCTCGTGGGCCGGCCCGATGGGGTCGTATAGCGCCACCAGGCTGCGCCCGCGCCGGGCGTACATAAGGAAGGCATCGTCGTTGGGGTGGAACAGCAGCGCCTTGTCGCCGGTCAGTGCCAGGCCGCCGTCGGGTTGGTCGGAGGCCTGCAGGATAGTGCTGGCCCGTTGCAGTTCTTCGGCCGACGGTAAGTGGATCACCGGACGTGCGGTGCGCAGCAACCAGGTCAGGGCGACGATCACCAGCAATACCGCGCTGCCCAGGGCCGAGCGCAAACCGCGCGGGGCATCGGCGTCGAGGGTGAACTGCCACCACAGCTGATGGCTGTAGGGCACGTCCTGGTACGCGAACAGCAGCAGCCACACCGACGCACCCAGGACGCAGGCGCTGGCCGCCAGGTAGACCGGCGAGAACGGTAGCTCGAGCAAGCGGCTGGGTCGGTAGAAAGAGCGCCGGAAGACGGCCAGCAGGCACGCGGTCAAGGTCAGGATGCTGGCCTCTTCCCAGTCAAAGCCTTTGAGCAGCGAGAGCAGGGCGCCGACCAGTAGCAGGATGGTGGTCAGGATCCAGGCGGCCGACAGGCGCCGCCGCAGGCCCTGGGCCAGCAGCAGGCACAGCACGCCAATCAGGCTGGCGCCGAAGTGCGAGGCGTCGATCAGTCGGTGCGGTACGAGAAAGCCCAGGTGTTCCAGGCGTCCGTCGATTTCCGGGGTGGCGCCAGAAAACAGCAGCACCACGCCGGACAAAAATACCAGTACCGCCAGCACCGGTGCCGCCAGCCCGGAAGCAGCCCTGATCGCCTGTTGGGCAAACAACAGGCGCCGGGCTTCGCTGGCGAGCAGCAGAATGCAGGCCAGCAGCAGCGGCAACACCACATAGATCAAGCGATAGAGTAGCAGTGCGGCGGCCAGTGGCGCAGCGCCGAGCTTGTCGGCAAAGGCCGCCAGCAGGATCGCTTCGAACACCCCGACACCGCCGGGCACATGGCTGAGTACCCCGGCTGCCAGCGCCAGCAGGTAGACCAGCAGGAAGGCACCAAACGGCGGTGCTTGCGGCAGCAGCAGGTAAAGCACGGTGGCGGCAGCGGCAACGTCCAGGGCGGTAATGAACAGTTGTAGTAGGGTCAGGCGCGTGCCTGGCAAGCGCAGGGTGCGCCGGCCTGCCTGCACCAGCAGATTGTCCGCCAGTGGTTGTTCGGGCAGCCGTCGGCGATAAAGTCCGTAGACCAGCGCCGCACTCAAGCCAAGCACGGCCAGGGCAATCGTAGCCAGCAGCGCAGGCGAGAGGTGCAAGGCTGAAGCGGCAGCCGGCAGGTTGCTCAAGGTCGCCAGGGCCGCGAGAGGCGGTAGGGCACAACCGAGGGAAAGGCTGGCGAACAGGGTCATCCGGGCGACTTCGGCGGCGCCTATGCCGTGACGGGCGTATAGGCGATAGCGCACGGAACCACCAGACAGTAGCGACAGGCCGATAGCGTTGCCGATGGCAAAGGCGCTGAAGCCGCCCATCACCAGAGTACGCGGCGGTAACTGGACGCCGGCGTAACGGCTGGCTGACCACTCGTAACCAAGCAGGATGACGAAGCCGACGACCGTGGCCATGACCGCACCCATCAGCGAAGTCGGGGGCACGCTGAGCAGTGAGTCATGCAGGGCATAGATGTCCAGCTCGCTGAGCAGATGGCGGCAGGCGATCAACGCCACGGCAAACAGCAACAAGGTCACGCCCAGGCCGATCGGCTGGCGGTATTTGCTCAGCCGTTCGAGCCAGCGCAGGCGATGCTCGGCATTGGGCAGTGCGGCAGTAACAGGAGCTTGTGTTTCGGGCGTCTGGGCGCGCATCAACCACCTCGTGGCTTGCGCGCGGCAGGAAGGTTGTATCCGGTCAAAGTACCAATCCCTTTGGAAGCGTAATGTCCGATATGATCGGGCCGCTGAGTGCCTTGAGGATAGTTAAAGAAGTTTCATATTGCCCCGGGTGGGAAGGGGGCAGGCGAGGAGGGCGAATGGTCGAACGAGCAGATGCAAAAAAGGCCACTTTTTTCAAAGTGGCCTTTTCTGTTGTTTGGTTGCGGGAGCCGGATTTGAACCGACGACCTTCGGGTTATGAGCCCGACGAGCTACCAGACTGCTCCATCCCGCGTCTGTGGGGCGGATTCTACAGCGTTGAGCTTGGCTGTCAACGCTTAATTGTTGATTTACAATAAAAAATTACCTGGCACTTTATTCCGGGCAAAGAAAAAGGCCACTCGTGAGAGTGGCCTTTCCTGAATCTGGTTGCGGGAGCCGGATTTGAACCGACGACCTTCGGGTTATGAGCCCGACGAGCTACCAGGCTGCTCCATCCCGCGCCTGTGGAATGAGATTCTACAGTTTTGCCCGGAGCTGTCAATAGCCTGTTTACAGAAATCCTTTCTCCTTCAATCGCTTAGCGCACCTGAAAAGGGCTGCAGGGCAGCAAGGGCGGGCCTCGCAGGGGATCCGGGGGTGAATGAATTAGTTGTGATGCGTGGGGCGCTATCGGGTGAGATACTGCTTACATCACTTTAAACCTGTTCTTACGCTCCCTATGTCTCAACGCAAGATCATCCATATCGACTGCGATTGTTTCTACGCCGCCATCGAAATGCGCGACGATCCGCGCCTGGTCGGACGGCCACTGGCGGTGGGCGGCTCGGCGGAGCGGCGTGGGGTGATCGCTACCTGCAACTATGAGGCGCGGGCGTTCGGGGTGCGCTCGGCGATGTCCTCGCGTCATGCCCTCAAGCTGTGCCCGGACCTGTTGATCGTCAAACCGCGCATGGATGCCTATAAAGAAGCCTCGCGGGAAATTCACGGGATCTTTCGCGAGTACACCGATCTGATCGAGCCACTGTCGCTGGATGAGGCTTACCTGGATGTGTCGGACAGTTCCTGGTTCGCCGGCAGCGCCACGCGGATTGCTGCAGATATTCGCCGGCGGGTTGCCCAACAGCTGCATATCACCGTGTCGGCCGGTGTCGCGCCGAACAAGTTCCTGGCCAAGATCGCCAGTGACTGGCGCAAGCCCAATGGCCTGTTTGTGGTTACCCCGAATGAAGTCGAAGACTTCGTTGCCGCTTTGCCGGTCAGCAAGCTGCACGGGGTAGGCAAGGTCACCGCCGACAAGATGGGGCGCCTGGGCATTATCAATTGCCTGGAACTGCGCGACTGGAGCCGCCTGGCCCTGGCCCGTGAGTTCGGTAGCTTTGGCGAGCGGCTGTGGGGGCTGGCGCGGGGCATCGATGACCGTCCGGTACAGAATGACAGCCGTCGTCAGTCGGTCAGCGTGGAAAATACCTACGACACCGATCTACCGGACCTGGCCAGTTGCCTGGAAAAACTCCCAGAGCTGATGGAAACCCTGGCCGGGCGCATGGCACGTATCGACGACAGTTATCGCCCGGGCAAGCCGTTCGTCAAAGTGAAGTTCCATGATTTCAGCCAGACCACCCTTGAGCAGTCGGGGGCGGGGCGTGACCTTGGTGGCTATCAGCAATTGCTCAGCCAGGCCTTTGCCCGTGGTGGCAAGCCGGTGAGACTGTTGGGGATCGGCGTGCGCTTGCAGGATTTGCGCGGTGCCCATGAGCAGCTGGAGCTGTTCACTCAGGAGTGAGGAGGGCAGCGCCAGCAGGCTGGCGCTATCCGGGTGTAGCGAAGGTCAGTGCGCGCCGGGGTCGGCAACCAGGCGGCCAGCGTCCTTGGTCAGTGACTTGAGGAACTCCTGTTGCAGCTCCGGATCGTTGCGGGTCAGCTCAATCAGGCTCTGCTCCAGTTCACTGGCTTCTTCTTCCAGGCCCAGCTCCGACAGGCGCTTGACCCGATGCACCCACTGGCTGACTTCATCGTCTTCCAGGTCGTCAAAAATCAGTTCGTGGGCTTCCACCAGTTTGCCGCGCAGGCTGGCGCTGATCAGCAGGCTGGCATCGCCACGCACGTTGTTGTCTTCATCGACTACCTGCAGATGCAGGGTGCCGATGTGGGTCAGGTTCTGCTCGCTGAACGGGCTGTCGAGCAGGTTCAGGTGCAGCACGCCATTTCGGTCGGTGGTCAGCTCATGGTCCATCTTGCCGGCCTTGACCGATACCGGCCGCTCGCTCCAGGGCACACTGGTGTATTCCTGTCGCTTGTCCTTTTGCACTTCGGTGATGCCCGCCAGGTTCTGCTGGGCACGGCCGTTGGACTGGGCGTTCATGAACGGGTTGAGGCCGTCGAAGCCATAGCTCAACCAGTCGTGGGTAACGCTGTCGGGCAAGTTGCCCAGGGCAAAGACGTTGACCACGTTGGCGCCGACACCGGCCACCACCGCCACCGCGCCCAGCGGAATCTCATAGACTTCGCGCCAGGGCTGGTAAGGCGTGTAGCGATCATAACGACGGGTGACTTCAAACTCGGTGACTTCGAAGTTCTTCTGTTCGTGGATGCGCACACGCCGTTGCGGCAGCTCGAGTACCTTGGGGTCCCCGGCATCGATCTGCAGGCTGTGTTCGAGCAGCTTGCGCTCGATGCGTTCCTCATGTTCGCTGCGCTGTGACATCTGGTTGGCGCAACCGCTGAGGAACAGGGCGCCGCACAGTGCGGCGCCCCCCAGGTTGATGGTACTTCGCTTGAACATGATTACTCTTGCGTTGGCTTAGCGACGAATGCGGGCTTGCAGGAACGACAGCACCTCGGCCACTGGCAGCGGCTGTGCGTCACGCTCGGTGCGGTGCTTGTATTCCAGGTTGCCGTCGGCCAGGCCGCGATCGCTGACCACGATGCGGTGTGGAATGCCGATCAGTTCCATGTCGGCGAACTTGATCCCCGGGCTGGTTTTCTTGTCGCGGTCATCCAGCAGCACTTCGAAACCGGCGGCGGTCAGTTCGGCATACAGCTTGTCGGTGGCTTCGCGAACCTGCTCGGTTTCGTAGCGCAGCGGTACCAGGGCGATCTGGAACGGTGCCAGGGTATCGCTCCAGATAATGCCGTTGTCGTCGTAGTTCTGCTCAATGGCCGCGGCAACTACGCGCGATACGCCAATACCGTAGCAACCCATGCTCAGGGTCACCGGCTTGCCGTTCTCTCCCAGGACCTGGCACTTGAGGGCTTCGCTGTACTTGGTGCCGAGCTGGAAGATGTGCCCGACTTCAATACCGCGCTTGATCACCAGGGTGCCCTGGCCATCCGGGCTCGGGTCGCCTGCAACGACGTTACGCAGGTCGGCCACTTGCGGAACCGGCAGGTCGCGCTCCCAGTTGACGCCGAAGTAGTGCTTGTCGTCGATGTTGGCGCCGATGCCGAAATCGCTCATCAGGGCGACCGAACGGTCGATGATGCACGGCAGCGGCAGGTTCAGCGGGCCAAGGGAGCCGGCGCCGGCGCCAATGGCGTTGCGCAGTTCTTCATCGGTGGCCATGACCAGCGGGCTGGCAACCTCTGGCAGGTTGGCGGCCTTGATTTCGTTCAGTTCGTGGTCGCCACGGACGATCAGGGCAATCAGCTTGCCCTCTTCGGCGGCGTGGACGATCAGGGTCTTGACGGTCTTTTCGATCGCCAGGCCATAGTTCTCGACCAGTTGGGTGATGGTCTTGGCGTCCGGGGTGTCGACCAGGCGCAGCTCTTCGGTCGGCGCCAGGCGCGCGGTTTCCCGCGGGATGGCCTCGGCCTTCTCGATGTTGGCGGCGTAGTCGGAGCTGTCGCTGAAGATCACATCGTCTTCACCGGACTCGGCCAGCACGTGGAATTCGTGGGAGTAGCTGCCACCGATCGAGCCGGTGTCGGCCTGCACCGGGCGGAAGTCCAGGCCCAGGCGGGTAAAGATGTTGCTGTAGGCCAGGTGCATGCGATCGTAGGTTTCCTGCAGGGAAGCCGGATCGGCATGGAAGGAGTAGGCGTCCTTCATGATGAACTCGCGACCACGCATCAGGCCGAAGCGCGGACGGATCTCGTCACGGAACTTGGTCTGGATCTGGTACATGTTCAGCGGCAGCTGTTTATAGCTGTTGAGCTCGTTACGGGCCAGGTCGGTGATGACCTCTTCGTGGGTCGGGCCCACGCAGAACTCGCGACCGTGACGGTCCTTGAGGCGCAGCAGCTCGGGGCCGTACTGTTCCCAGCGGCCGGACTCCTGCCACAGCTCGGCAGGCTGGATGGCCGGCATCAGCACTTCAAGGGCGCCAGCGGCGTTCATTTCCTCGCGGACCACGGCTTCGACCTTGCGCATTACCCGCAGGCCCATCGGCAGCCAGGTATACAGGCCGGATGCGAGCTTGCGGATCATGCCGGCACGCAGCATCAGCTGGTGGCTGATGACGACCGCGTCGGAAGGGGTTTCTTTCTGGGTAGCGAGCAAATATTGACTGGTGCGCATGGTAGGCCGTTGTCGGTTGCTTAAGACTTTAAATGACCCCGCATTGTACGGGGGCGATTCGGTGGCGTACAGGATGCCGGAGCACGAAGGCGTTGTCAGCCCGAATTCAGACAAGAAAAAGCCCGGCAGTGCCGGGCTCTTTCGTACTGGGAATACTGAAAGCCCGAGGCTTACAGGATGCTCAGCGGGTACTCGACGATCAGACGCAGTTCGTCGATGGAGTCCGAACCGTAGTAAACGCCATCGCTGGAGCGATAAGTCGCTTGACGAATGCGGAAGCTCAGGTCTTTGGCCGGGCCTTCCTGCAGGACGTACTTGGCCTCGATGTCGCGTTCCCATTCCTTGCCGTTGTCGGTGGAGGCAACATTGGCGCCGGTACCTTTGACATAACGGGTCATGAAGCTCAGGCCTGGTACGCCGAAGGTGGCCATGTTCAGGTCGTAGCGAGCTTGCCAGGACTTCTCGTCTTCAGCGTTGAAGTCGGAACGGGCGATGGAGTTGGCCAGGAAGATGGTGCCGCCACCGTCAACGCCGTAGCCGTAGTCGCCGTCACCGCTGACTTTCTGATAGGCCAGGGTGAAGGTGTGCGCGCCAATGTTGTAGGCGCCCGACAGGCTGTACGCACGGTTATCAAGTTTGTCGCCATCGTAGGCGGCATAGTTGGTCGTGCCGTCGCTCTTGGTGTCATAGATGTTGAAGTCGAACACCAGGCCCTGATCGTCGCTGATCGGCAGCGCCCAGTTGACGTTGGCGTAATATTTGCGCCAGTAGTCTTCGACCTTGGAGTAGTAGAGGCTGGTGCTCAGGGAGTCGGTAAAGGCATAAGTGCCGCCGACCACGTCGGCCTGGGTCAGGTGCAGGCTGTCGCGGTTGGTCTGTTCTTGCCCGGTGAGGCTGGTGAAGTGGCCAGCGTGCAGGGTCAGGCCCTTGATTTCGTTGCTGGTGATCAGGGTGCCTTGGGCCATCTCAGGCAGCAGGCGGCTGTCGTCAGTGGCGAAGACTGGCAATGCGGTGAATTGGTCACCAACTTTCAGGACTGTGTCGGAAATGCGGAACTTGACCGCGCCACCGCCCTTGGAATAGTCGTCTTGCGAACGACCGTCGGAGCCGGTTGGGAACAAGCCGGTGCCGGAGGTGCCTTTACCGCCGTCCAGCTTGAGGCCCAGCAGGCCGATGGCGTCAACGCCTACGCCTACGGTGCCTTGGGTAAAACCGGACTCGAAGGTGCCGATGAAACCCTGACCCCATTCGCGGGCATAGCTTTTGGTCTTGCCCAGCGGATTGTTTTCACGGTTACGGAAGTCGCGGCTGAAATAGAGGTTGCGAAGTTTGACGTTCAGCTTGCTGTCTTCAACAAAACCCTTGGACTCATCCTGAGAAGAGGCCACTGCCAATTGCGAGGTGCCGGCTGCAACAGCCAGGGCGATTATGCTCCACTTCATCACGCGCATCGTGATTTGCTCCTTTGGTTTTTAGGAAGAGTACTGCCGTCGCTGTTTGGTTTTTTTATACAGCGCGGCTCTTTCTTTTTGTGTCGGCGAAAATGTATATCACGCTGACCATCGTTGGCGATATGGGCGTTGAGAACCTTTCGGTAACTTTACGGTCATGTCGCTAACAGTTATGTCCTTGTCGCAAATCACGCCCCGGGTTTTCGCGGGCCGTACAACTCCAGCGCTGTTTCAAGTGGATTAAGGATAGGTAAAAATAATCTAGCCCCTGCCCCCGAAACTCCCTGGTTACCCCATGCGGCTGTTGTTATTTGTCGCCGCTCACCGCATCAATGCAGGTGGCGTGCCGACTGTGGCGGATGACAATGCAACAAGCGTGCACAAAATCGAACAGGGTTCACGAAATTTTCACTTTTCTGCGCTCAAGGGCGGTTTGGTGCCGATAAACCGGGGGTCAAAGAACCTTTGGTTAGCCGTCAGCGATCCCGCTGGAATAAGTATAAAAGTTGGCCGTAAAGTCAAAGCGTTACCGCTGAAGGCTAAAGCTGAGTAGTTTGTGGATGTTCGGTGGGCACAGACCGGACGGACGGCTTCATTTTGGTGCGAAAAGTAGCGTTTCACCGTTCGGGCGGCGTAACACCTGCTCGCCCAAGGACCTTTCGCGGCGAGGCGCGGGGGCAAAGTGGTGCATCTCTTCATTTTATAGGGTAGCAACCAATGCCCTTGAGGCTGAGGAGGAGTATCCTGCTGGCTGTGGCTCACGGTGGTTGCGTGGGCGAGGTTCTGTGCGGTTGTAGGAGATTTCGCTGTGTTTGTTCTGGATCAACGCCTTCAACAAGACACCTTGTGCCTGGGTGACTTTCCTCTTTGTCGTCTGTTGTTGAGCAAGGATGCCAACTATCCCTGGTTTATCCTGGTCCCGCGCCGTGCGGATATCAGCGAATTGTTTCAACTTGATGACAGTGATCAGCAGCAGCTCTGGAAAGAAACTACAGCCTTGGCTCAACTGCTCAAGGACAGCTTTGCTGCGGATAAAATGAATGTGGCGACCCTGGGCAATGTAGTTAGCCAGCTACATATGCACGTCATTGTTCGTCGTCGCACTGATCCGGCCTGGCCGGCGCCAGTATGGGGCAATAAACCTGCGATTGAATATTCGCCGCAACAGTTGGCGGATGTCCGTTTGCGTCTTGCCGAGATATTGGTTGACGACTTTCAGTTCATGGAGGCTTGAATCATGACCCTTGAAGCGCGAGTGACCGAGTTGGAAAGCCGGTTGGCCTTTCAGGACGATACCTTGCTGGCCTTGAACGATGTGCTGGTCGAGCAGCAGCGCGTTGTTGAGCGTCTGCAGTTGCAGATGGCCGCGCTACTAAAGCGCTACGAAGAGATGGTCGGTCAGTACGAAGCCAGCGAAGAAGAAGCACCGCCGCCGCATTACTGATTTCGGGGCGTAAAAAAACCGCGATGGGCAGTGATGCCGTCGCGGTTTTTTGTTTCAGCCGATCAGCGCCGTGGGGCGGCGATCACATCCTCGGCCTGCAGGCCCTTGTCGCGGTTCATTACCGAGAACTCGACGCGCTGGCCTTCGACCAGAACCCGGTGGCCTTCGCCACGAATGGCGCGAAAGTGGACGAAGATATCATCGCCCGAATCGCGGGAGATAAAGCCGAAACCCTTGGAGGTGTTGAACCACTTCACCGTACCGGTATCACGATTGGACATGTCGTACTGGGTGTTCTGGCTACGGTTTGCAGCGCTTTTGGCAAAGCCGGCAATCAGGTGCAGGACGGTGGCCAGCAGGGCGCAGGCCAGGGCCGGCAGGTTACCGAGCTCGGGACGGGCCAGCAGGGTCACGGTCTGCAGGATCACGGCAACGACCAGCAAAACACTGGCGGCGCGTTGCAGTTGCTGGCGGGCGCCCCGATAGTGCTGCGGGAGCACGGGAGCGATGACCAGGTTGAGCAGGCCGAAGAGCGCGAGGAAAATCGCCTCCGGTTGCTGCAGGAAGGGAATGGCTTCGGTTCTGAGGCTGGGTATGAAGGACAGCAGCAAGGCTGCAACGCCCGTCAACAGGTGGACGATCTTGAACATGTTGGTTGGCTCACATTGATAAGGCGGATCACAGGAAGAGCTGACTTCACGGCGCGCACGGGTAAAAAAGCGCAAAAACGTGAAATGGGTCAGCCTATGCGCCCGCGTAATGACAATCGGCGCGGGCGGCACGCTGCCTATTTAACAGCAAAGCCCCGGGGTTCTCAAATCAGCGGCCAACCGTGTGTCGCGTGGGCTGCAGCCCTGTGTCGCAGGCACGAGGCTGCAGCCGGTGAAAACTCTTGGTACAGTGGTTTGTAGCCGCTTGATCAGCAAGCGCCAAGGAAAGGGGAACTGCATGGCTATCGATATCGGTATCAGTGAAGAAGATCGCAAGTCCATCGTGGATGGTTTGTCGCGTCTGTTATCGGATACTTATGTTCTTTATCTGAAGACCCACAACTTTCACTGGAACGTCACCGGCCCGGCGTTCCGTACCTTGCACCTGATGTTCGAGGAGCAGTACAACGAACTGGCCCTGGCGGTCGATTCGATTGCCGAGCGTATTCGCGCCCTGGGCTTCCCGGCGCCGGGAGCGTATTCCATCTATGCGCGGCTTTCCTCTATTAAAGAAGAGGAGGGCGTGCCCGCCGCCGATGAGATGATCAAGCAGCTGGTCGAAGGCCAGGAGGCGGTCACCCGTACGGCGCGCAGCATTTTCCCGCTGCTCGACAAGGTCAGCGACGAGCCGACCGCCGACCTGCTTACCCAGCGCATGCAGGTGCATGAAAAAACTGCCTGGATGCTGCGTTCGCTACTTGAAGGCAAGTGACCGGCTGATTTAACGCGCGTTGTTTGAATGCCCGAGCTTCTATATGAGGTTCGGGCATTTTAGTTGGCACGGAAGCACTTTCCGGTGTTTTCAAGTACCGGGTCCAGCGCCGAGTATTCCTACATTCAGAATAACTGCGTCTGCTGGTGCCGGCGCGAGTCACGGCGCTTTATTAAGGGCAAGTTCCCGTGCGTGCCAAACGTCCGGGTTTGTTTCCCTGTTAAACAGTGGCGTGGTACGACTATGTCGGCATGGATGAATCGCACGGGGCGCGCAGCCAGCGTGCCGCACAAGGATGGCATCGATCCTTTCGAGGCAAATTTCAACATGGGCCTGGCCCAGCCGTTATCGCGTTCGGTACGGCTGAACGGTTTTGCCACCTGTCTGCGCCTGGAGGAGATTTACTGGACCATCCTCGAGCGCATTGCCGAGGCGAACAAATGCTCGGTCAATGCGGTGCTGTCGTACGTTGACCGCGAAGTGCACCTGCGCCATGGCGGGGTGAAAAATTTCAGCGGGCTGATCCGCGTGGTCTGCGTGGTCTATCTGCTGGGGGCAAAGGTGGCACGCTAGTCGGTTGCCGGGCTGCACAGCACTCCTTAACCATATATAATCCCGCGCTTTACTGCCTGAACCAGCCCGCGCTGTGGTTAACGAGACACGCCTATGCCCATGTACGACTATCAATGTGCTTCCTGCAATCATCAGTTGGAAGTCCTCCAGAAGCTCAGCGCCGCGCCGCTGACCGATTGCCCGGCGTGTGAGCAGCCCGCATTGAAAAAGCTGATCTCGGCCCCGGGGTTCCGCCTGGGCGGTACGGGCTGGTACGAAACCGACTTCAAGACCGGTGCGAAAAAGAACCTGGCAGGCGGCGACAAGGCCGACTGAGTTGATTGCACCGGCAGGGTCTTGCACTATTAGCCCTTTGGGGCATCAAGGCCTCCACTGAACATACGAATGACGAGAAGCGAAACCACCATCATGATGCGCAGCCATTATTGCGGCCAACTGAACGAGAGCCTGGAAGGTCAGGAAATTACCCTTTGCGGATGGGTCCATCGTCGCCGCGACCACGGCGGGGTGATTTTCCTCGATATCCGTGATCGCGAAGGCATGGCCCAGGTCGTCTTCGACCCGGATCGCGCAGAAAGCTTCGCCGCCGCCGATCGCGTGCGCAGCGAGTACGTGGTACAGATCACCGGCAAGGTGCGTCCGCGTCCGGCTGGCGCGGTCAACGCCAACATGGCGTCCGGCGCCATCGAAGTGCTGGGTTACGAGCTGACCGTCCTGAACGAAGCGGAAACCCCGCCGTTCCCGCTCAACGAATACTCCGATGTTGGTGAAGAAACCCGCCTGCGCTATCGCTTCATCGACTTGCGTCGCCCGGAAATGGCCGAGAAGCTGCGCCTGCGCTCGCGCATCACCACCAGCATCCGCCGCTTCCTTGATGAAAACGGCTTCCTCGATGTCGAAACGCCGATCCTCACCCGTGCCACCCCTGAAGGCGCGCGTGACTACCTGGTGCCGAGCCGTACCCACGCAGGCAGCTTCTTCGCCCTGCCGCAATCGCCGCAGCTGTTCAAGCAGTTGCTGATGGTTGCCGGTTTCGACCGCTACTATCAGATCGCCAAGTGCTTCCGCGACGAAGACCTGCGCGCCGACCGTCAGCCGGAATTCACCCAGATCGACATCGAGACCAGCTTCCTCGATGAGTCCGAGATCATGGGCCTGACCGAAAGCATGATCCGCAAGCTGTTCAAGGAAGTCCTGGACCTGGAGTTCGGCGAATTCCCACACATGACCTTCGAAGAAGCCATGCGCCGCTACGGTTCCGACAAGCCGGACCTGCGTAACCCGCTGGAACTGGTTGACGTTGCCGATCAGCTCAAGGAAGTCGAATTCAAGGTGTTCAGCGGCCCGGCCAACGATCCGAAGAGCCGTGTTGCCGCCCTGCGCGTGCCAGGTGGCGCGAGCATGCCGCGCAGCCGCATCGACGACTACACCAAGTTCGTCGGCATCTACGGTGCCAAGGGCCTGGCCTACATCAAGGTCAACGAGCGCGCCAAGGGCGTTGAAGGCCTGCAGTCGCCGATCGTCAAGAACATCCCTGAGGCCAACCTCAACGTGATCCTCGATCGCGTTGGCGCGGTCGACGGCGATATCGTGTTCTTCGGCGCCGACAAGGCCAAGATCGTCAGCGAGGCGCTGGGCGCCCTGCGGATCAAGGTCGGTAACGATTTCAACCTGCACACCTGCGAGTGGGCACCGATGTGGGTTGTCGACTTCCCGATGTTCGAAGAGAACGACGACGGCAGCTTCACTGCGCTGCACCACCCGTTCACCGCGCCAAAATGCAGCCCCGAAGAGCTGGAGGCCAACCCGGCCACCGCGCTGTCGCGTGCTTACGACATGGTCCTCAACGGTACCGAGCTGGGTGGCGGTTCGATCCGTATCCACCGCAAAGAAATGCAACAGGCGGTCTTCCGTCTGCTGGGTATCGAAGCGGCTGAACAGGAAGAGAAATTCGGCTTCCTGCTCGACGCCCTGAAGTTCGGCGCACCGCCGCATGGCGGCCTGGCCTTCGGTCTGGACCGTCTGGTGATGCTGATGACTGGCGCCCAGTCGATTCGCGAAGTCATTGCCTTCCCGAAAACCCAGAGCGCTGCGTGCGTCATGACCCAGGCCCCTGGCCTGGTCGATGCCAAGGCCCTGCGTGAGTTGCATATCCGTCTGCGCGAACAGCCCAAGGCTGAGTAAGCAGACCCCGGGCGCATCCATATGGATGCGCCTTTGCGTTAAGGCGCATGAATTTCAAGGTCTCGGTCGGGCATGAGCGCGGCCGGGGCGTGGCATTGTTACAAAGGATTCGGAGTGCGTTATGGCTGGTCATTCCAAGTGGGCAAACATCAAGCACCGCAAAGAGCGCCAAGATGCCAAGCGAGGCAAGATCTTCACCAAGTGGATTCGTGAGCTGACCGTTGCCGCCAAGCAGGGCGGCGGCGATCCAGCCTCCAACCCGCGCTTGCGCCTGGCCCTGGACAAGGCGCTGGGGGCGAACATGAGCCGCGACATCATCGACCGGGCGGTTGCCCGCGGTGCTGGCACGGCCGAAGCCGACAACGTCGAAGAGCTCAGCTACGAAGGTTACGGCCCGGGTGGCGTGGCGGTGATGGTCGAAGCCATGACCGACAACCGCAACCGGACCGCAGCGGCTGTGCGCCATGCGTTCAGCAAGTGCGGTGGCAACCTGGGGACTGACGGCTCGGTGGCCTATCTGTTCGAGCGCAAGGGCCAGATCAGCTTTGCCGCCGGTGTCGACGAAGACGCGCTGATGGAAGCGGCGATGGAGGCCGATGCCGACGACGTGGTCAGCAACGAAGATGGCTCGTTCGAGGTCTTCACCTCGTTCAACAGCTTCTATGCCGTGCGCAATGCCCTGGAAGAGGCCGGTTTCAAGGCAGCGGACGCGGAAATCGTCATGCAGCCGACCACCAGTGCCGAACTTGACCTGGACGGCGCGCAGAAGGTGCTCAAGCTGATCGACATGCTTGAAGACCTGGACGACGTGCAGAACGTCTACTCCAACGCCGAGATTCCTGACGAAGTCATGGAACAGCTCGGCTAGTCTCAAGTTGTTCATTCAGGTGGGAGCGAGCTTGCCTCTCGATGCGATTGGGCGGTAGTGCGCAATCGCGGGGCAAGCCCGCTCCTGCCGGCCCGAGGCCGGATCTGCCTGCAGTTGCATTGCACCTGCGAGCCGGTCCGGCTTCTGTTTTTACTATGGCGCAAAGACGTATGACTCTGATTCTTGGCATCGACCCCGGCTCGCGCATCACCGGTTATGGCGTGGTGCGCCATAGCGGTCGTGGCTGCGAGTATGTGGCTTCCGGATGCATCCGTACTGGCGCGGGCGAGCTGCCGGAGCGTCTGCAGATCGTGTTTCGCGGGGTGCGCGAGATCATTCGCCAGCACGGCCCGGTTACCATGGGCATCGAGCGGGTGTTCATGGCGCGCAACGCCGATTCGGCGCTCAAGCTCGGTCAGGCGCGCGGCGCGGCTATTGTCGCCGCCATCGAAGAAGGCCTGGAGATTGCCGAGTACAGCGCCACCCAGGTCAAGCAGGCAGTTGCCGGCACCGGTGGGGCCAATAAGGAGCAGGTGCAGATGATGGTCATGCACCTGCTCAAGCTGACCCAGAAGCCGCAGATTGACGCTTCCGACGCCCTGGCCATCGCCTTGTGCCATGCCCACACCCGCTCAAGCTTGGTGCCCCATGGCCTGGGCACGGCGCGTAGTCGCAGCGGGCGCTTGCGGCTCTGATAGCATCATCCGCTGAAACAAATTTTGCCCGGGCAATGCCTTCGGCCATTGCATTTGCTGTTAGGGTTGACCGGTCGCTTGCCGGTGCCCATGAGGAAGGATCGGAACGTGATTGGACGTTTGCGCGGCACCCTGGCTGAAAAACAGCCGCCGCACCTGATTGTCGACGTCAACGGCCTGGGCTACGAGCTCGAAGTGCCGATGACCACCCTGTACCGCTTGCCCAAGGTTGGCGAAGTGGTGACCTTGCACACCCACCTGGTGGTGCGCGAGGACGCTCATCTGCTGTATGGCTTTCATGAAAAGCGCGAACGCGAGCTGTTTCGCGAGCTGATCCGCCTCAACGGCGTGGGGCCCAAGCTGGCCCTGGCATTGATGTCGGGCCTGGATGTCGACGAACTGGTACGCTGTGTCCAGGCCCAGGATGCCTCGGCCCTGGTCAAGGTGCCCGGGGTCGGTAAAAAGACCGCCGAGCGCCTGCTGGTTGAACTCAAGGATCGCTTCAAGGCCTGGGAAACCTCACCGGCCATGTTTGCCCTTGTGCCCAATGGTCCACTGCCGATTGCCAGCGTCTCCAGCGCCGAGGCCGATGCCGTCAGCGCGCTGATTTCCCTGGGCTATAAGCCCCAGGAAGCCAGCAAGGCGGTGGCCGCCGTGGATGCCAAGGGCCTGAGCAGTGAAGAGCTGATCCGTCGCAGCCTTAAGGGAATGATCTAAGTGATTGAAGCCGATCGACTGATAGCCGCCACCGGGCGCGACCGAGAAGAGGTCCAGGACCGGGCGATCCGTCCATTGCGCCTGGCCGAATACATCGGCCAGCCGGTGGTGCGCGAACAGATGGCCTTGTTCATCCAGGCCGCCCGCGGGCGCAACGAATCCCTCGACCACACGCTGATCTTCGGCCCGCCGGGGCTGGGCAAGACCACCCTGGCCAATATCATTGCCCAGGAGATGGGCGTGTCGATCAAGAGCACTTCGGGGCCGATCCTCGAACGCCCGGGTGACCTGGCTGCCTTGCTGACCAACCTCGAACCCCATGACGTGCTGTTCATCGACGAAATCCATCGCCTGTCGCCCATCGTCGAAGAAGTGCTGTACCCGGCCATGGAAGACTTCCAGCTCGACATCATGATCGGCGAAGGGCCGGCGGCGCGCTCGATCAAGCTCGATTTGCCTCCGTTCACCCTGGTCGGTGCCACCACCCGTGCCGGCATGCTGACCAACCCGCTGCGTGACCGCTTCGGCATCGTCCAGCGCCTGGAGTTCTACAACACCGAGGACCTGGCGACCATCGTCAGCCGTTCCGGTGGCATTCTTGGCTTGCCCATCGAGGACGAAGGCGCCTTCGAGATCGCCCGCCGGGCCCGCGGTACGCCACGGATCGCCAACCGCCTGCTGCGGCGGGTGCGCGACTACGCCGAAGTGCGCGGAAAGGGCCATATCACCAAACCGGTTGCCGACATGGCGCTGAACCTGCTGGATGTCGACGAGCGCGGGTTCGATCACCAGGACCGGCGCTTGCTGCTGACCATGATCGAGAAGTTCGACGGTGGTCCGGTGGGGGTCGACAGCCTGGCTGCGGCCATCAGCGAAGAGCGTCACACCATCGAGGACGTGCTCGAGCCGTACCTGATCCAGCAGGGCTACATCATGCGCACGCCACGGGGCAGGGTGGTGACCCGGCACGCGTACCTGCATTTCGGTCTGAATATTCCCAATCGGATGGGGGAATCGATCACCGGTGAGGGTTTTTCCGCCCAGGCCGATGAGTGACAGATTTATCCAGCGTTTCTGTGGTCCTATCCGCGGGCATGGCTCAGTCACGCTGGCAATACGACATAATCGATGAAAAACAGTTGCCGGGGCGGATTGGCAAGCTGAGGAGTTAGCACTAGAGTATGCGCGCGCAAATTGAGCTAGAGCCGTTCGCACATCGTTGTCGTGTCTATTACGAAGATACCGATGCCGGCGGCGTGGTGTATTACGTCAATTACCTGAAATTCATGGAACGTGCCCGCACCGAGCGGTTGCGTGCCCTGGGCTTTGCCCAGTCGGCAATGGCGCAGGAAAACCTGCTGTTCGTGGTCCATTCCAGCGAGGCGCGCTATCACGCGCCAGCGCGGCTGGACGACGAATTGCGGGTCACCGCGCAAGTGCTTGAATTGAACCGCGCCAGCCTGCGCTTCGTGCAGCAGGTATGGCGCGAAAAAGATGCAACGCTGCTCTGCGAAGGGCAGTTCCTGGTGGCCTGTGTGCGCGCCGATACTTTCAAACCCCGGGCCATTCCCCCAGCGCTGCGCGCGGCCTTTGCCGAGGCGGGCGATCCGGGTACTCATTCAAATGCAGGAGATTAAGCGTGGAAGCTAACGTCGTCGACCATACCTCCATGTGGAGCCTGGTCAGCAATGCCAGCATCGTGGTACAGCTGGTCATGCTGATTCTGGTTGCCGCATCGGTAACGTCATGGATCATGATTTTTCAGCGCAGCACCATGCTGCGCGCCGGTCGTCGTGCGCTGGACAGCTTTGAAGAGCGCTTCTGGTCGGGCATCGACCTGTCCAAGCTGTACCGTCAGGCTGGCAGCAACCCGGACCCGGATTCGGGCGTAGAACAGGTGTTCCGCGCCGGCTTCAAGGAATTCTCGCGTCTGCGCCAGCAGCCGGGCGTCGACCCTGATGCGGTCATGGAGGGCGTTGGCCGGGCCATGCGCGTCGCCATCTCCCGTGAAGAAGAGAAGCTCGAGCAGAGCCTGCCGTTCCTCGCCACCGTTGGTTCCACCAGCCCGTACATCGGCCTGTTCGGTACCGTCTGGGGCATCATGAACTCCTTCCGCGGCCTGGCCTCGGCGCAGCAAGCGACCCTGGCCACCGTGGCCCCGGGTATCGCCGAAGCCCTGATCGCCACCGCGATCGGCCTGTTCGCCGCGATCCCTGCGGTTATTGCCTACAACCGTTTCGCTGCCCGCAGTGAAGTCTTGATCGGCCGTTACTACACGTTCGCCGACGAGTTCCAGGCCATCCTGCACCGTAAAGTGCACACCAGCGAAGAGTGATCAGGTAAAAGCCCATGGCCCGAGTTCGCCACAAACGCAAGCCGGTCGCCGAAATGAACGTGGTGCCATACATCGACGTGATGCTGGTACTGCTGGTGATTTTCATGGTGACCGCACCCATGCTCAACCAGGGCGTGAAGGTCGACTTGCCCAAGGTTTCCAGTGAAGCCTTGCCGCAGGACAACAACACCCAGGTCCTGACCATTTCGATCAAGGCTGACAAGACCTACTTCTGGAACCTTGGCAGCGAGGTCGACACCGACAAGCAGATGGACAAGGCCATGACCTTGCCGCAAATGACCGACGCCGTGACCAAGATCATCAGCGCCGGCCGTGACCAGGGCAAGCAGACCCAGGTCTTCATCCGTGGTGACAAGTCCGTCGACTATGGCGCGGTCATGGGTGCCATGGGCGGGTTGCAGAAGGCAGGTGTCGGTAACGTTGGCCTGATTACCGAGGCGCCCTGATGCAACAGCGAGAGCCATCCGCCTCGGAAAGCTATTTCTGGCCCAGTGTCTGGGCCATTGCGCTGCACGTTCTGGTGTTCGGCATGCTGTTCGTCAGTTTTGCCATGACCCCGGAACTGCCGCCGGCCAAGCCTATTGTCCAGGCAACCCTGTACCAGCTGAAATCCAAGAGTCAGGCGACCACCCAGACCAATCAGAAGATTGCCGGTGAAGCCAAGAAGACTGCTTCGCGTCAAACCGAAGAAGAGCAGATGGAACAGAAGAAGGTCGAGCAGCAGGCAGTGAAGGCTGCGGAACAAAAGAAAGAAGAAGCTGCTCAAAAGGCCGAAGAGGCGCGAGCCGAAGCCGAAGCGAAGAAAGCCGAGCAGGCCGAGAAGGCCGAGGAAGCGAAGAAAACCGCCGAAGCCAAGAAAGCCGAAGAGGCGAAGAAGGCCACCGAGAAGCAACAGGCTGACATCGCCAAGAAGAAGGCCGAAGAGGAAGCCAAGAAAAAGGCTGACGAAGAGGCCAAGAAGCAGGCGGCTGAAGAAGCCAAGAAAAAAGCAGCCGAGGACGCCAAGAAGAAGGCGGCCGAGGACGCGAAGAAAAAAGCAACGGCTGAAGAGGCGAAGAAAAAAGCCGCCGAAGACGCCAAGAAGAAAGCTGCAGCTGATGCAGCCAAGAAGAAGGCACAGGATGCAGCCCGCAAGGCGGCGGAAGACAAGAAAGCCCAGGCCCTGGCCGAGCTTCTGTCCGACACCACCGAACGGCAGCAAGCCCTGGCTGACGAGCAGGGTGATCAGGTAGCCGGCGATTTCGACGACCTGATTCGTGCACGTGCGGCCGAGGGCTGGGCACGTCCGCCTTCTGCGCGCAAGAACATGACGGTGGTCCTGCAGATCGGCATGTTGCCCGATGGCACCATTACCTCGGTGAGCGTAGCCCGCTCCAGTGGTGACGGTCCGTTTGACAGCTCGGCTGTGGCAGCGGTCAAGAACATTGGTCGTTTAACCGAGATGCAGGGCTTGAAACCGAGCGAATTCAATCCCTATCGTTCATTCAAGATGACATTCACACCTGAGGATCTAGCCTTGTGATTAACCTTCTTCGAGGACTGCTGGTTGTTCTCTGCTGTGCAGCAGGGTTGGCCGTAGCAGATGAAAAGAACATCCTGGTCACCAGCGGCAGCGATCGCGCGACGCCGATCGCCGTCGTGCCGTTCGGTCTGCAGGGCGGTAGCGTGCTGCCTGAAGACATGGCTGACATCATTGGTAATGACCTG
Source organism: Pseudomonas sp. JV241A (assembly GCF_900275665.1). Taxonomy (NCBI): domain Bacteria; kingdom Pseudomonadati; phylum Pseudomonadota; class Gammaproteobacteria; order Pseudomonadales; family Pseudomonadaceae; genus Pseudomonas; species Pseudomonas sp. JV241A. Next base: position 47,069 of record NZ_OPYO01000029.1, on the reverse strand, counting down.
CGCAACTCCGGTTATTACTCGCCGATCCCGCGGCAGAACATGATCAGCCAGCCGAGCCAGGCCAGCGAAGTGATCTTCCGTGACTGGAAAGCCCTGGGCGCCCAGTACATCATGGTCGGCAGCATCGTCCCTGCGGGCGGTCGCCTGCAGGTGCAGTACGCGCTGTTCAACGTCGCCACCGAGCAGCAAGTGCTGACCGGCAGCGTCTCGGGCAGTGTCGACCAACTTCGCGACATGTCGCACTACATCGCCGACCAGTCGTTCGAAAAGCTCACCGGCATCAAGGGTGCGTTCTCTACCCGCATGCTGTACGTGACTGCCGAGCGCTTCTCGACCAACAACACCCGTTACACCCTGCAGCGTTCCGACTACGACGGTGCGCGGGCAGTAACCCTGCTGCAATCGCGTGAGCCGATCCTGTCGCCGCGCTTTGCCCCGGATGGCAAGCGCATTGCCTATGTGTCGTTCGAGCAGAAGCGTCCGCGCATCTTCGTTCAGCACATCGACACCGGTCGCCGTGAGCAGATCACCAACTTCGAAGGCCTCAATGGTGCGCCAGCCTGGTCTCCGGATGGTTCGCGCCTGGCGTTCGTGCTGTCCAAGGACGGCAACCCGGACATCTATGTGATGAACATGGGTTCGCGCCAACTGTCGCGCGTGACTGCAGGTCCTGGTATCAACACCGAACCGTTCTGGGGTAAAGATGGCTCGACCATCTACTTCACCTCCGACCGCGGTGGTAAACCACAGATCTACAAAACCAATGTTTCCGGTGGTGGTGCAGAGCGGGTAACTTTCGTGGGTAACTACAACGCCAACCCTAAACTGTCGGCGGATGAAAAGACCCTGGTGATGATTCATCGCCAACAAGGTTTCACCAACTTCAAAGTGGCTGCACAAGATTTGCAACGCGGCAGTGTAAAGATTCTCTCGGAAACAAGTCTTGATGAGTCACCCACTGTTGCGCCCAACGGCACCATGCTAATCTACGCCACCCGCCAGCAGGGCCGGGGAGTCTTGATGCTCGTCTCTCTCAACGGACGCGTGAGGCTCCCGCTTCCTACCGCTCAAGGCGAAGTCAGAGAACCGTCCTGGTCCCCTTACCTGAACTGACGCGGCGCTTTACGTTTTACTTAACACACTGGGGTTCATTAGGAGTTTCACGATGGAAATGCTGAAGTTTGGTAAGTTTGCTGCGCTGGCTCTGGCCATGGCCGTAGCTGTAGGTTGCTCCTCGAAAGGCGGTGACGACGCAGGTCAAGGCCAAGTCGATCCTAACGCTGGCTACGGTGCCAACACTGGCGCTGTTGACGGCAGCCTGAGCGAAGAAGCTGCTCTGCGCGCAATCACCACCTTCTACTTCGAATACGACAGCTCGGACCTGAAGCCAGAAGCCATGCGCGCTCTGGACGTTCATGCCAAGGACCTGAAAGGCAACGGCGCTCGCGTCGTGCTGGAAGGTAACACCGACGAGCGTGGTACTCGCGAATACAACATGGCTCTGGGCGAGCGTCGTGCGAAAGCCGTTCAACGCTACCTGGTACTGCAAGGCGTTTCTCCTGCCCAGCTGGAACTGGTTTCCTACGGCGAAGAGCGTCCAGTTGCTACCGGTAACGACGAGCAGTCCTGGGCTCAGAACCGTCGCGTCGAACTGCGTAAGTAATTCGATATGCGAACGTGCCGTCGTGCTGTAACCGTCCTGGCTCTCACCCTGCCTCTCATGGCCTGGGCTGAGGTTCCTGTTGTTGATGACAACGCAGGCTATAGCGGCGCAAGCAGCTATCCGCCTGCGGGTTATGGTACGAACGGCGCCTATGCCGGGGGAGGGGTTACGGCCCCTGCCTCGGCACAGGGCCAGCTGTTCATGCAACTGCAGCAAATGCAGGAGCAGATCGCGCGTCAACAAGGCATCATTGAAGAGCTGCAAAATGATGTGTCACGCATGAAACAGGAGAGCCTGGAGCGTTACCAGGACCTGGATCGGCGTATTGGAAGCGGTGTTGCACCTGCCGCCACTCCTGATAATTCCTCCACCGGTGGCGAAGCCGCCGGTGCCGCTGCAGGCGCTGCCGCTGGTGCTGCCACCGGCCAGCCAGCAGCCAGTAGCGAACCTGGCGATCCGGCGAAAGAAAAGCTCTACTACGATGCTGCTTTCGACCTGATCAAAGCCAAGGATTTCGACAAGGCCAGCCAGGCGTTCAACGCCTTCCTGCGCAAGTACCCGAACAGCCAGTACGCCGGCAACGCGCAGTACTGGCTCGGTGAAGTGAACCTGGCCAAGGGCGACCTGCAAGCTGCAGGGCAAGCCTTCGCCAAGGTCAGCCAGCTGTATCCCAAGCACAACAAGGTGCCGGATTCGCTGTACAAGCTGGCCGATGTTGAGCGCCGCCTGGGTCACACCGACCGGGTCAAGGGCATTCTCCAGCAGGTGGTCACCCAGTACCCGGGGACCTCGGCTGCACAACTGGCCCAGCGCGACTTGCAGAAGCTCTGAGTCGGTCGCTTTAAAAGAAACCCGCGCTAGTCGCGGGTTTTTTCGTTAGAATCACTGCCCTTTTATGAAACACGCTGCTGCGAACTACGCGATGTCGAGTTCTCAGTGGTGCCTGACGGAGGCGGACAGCCTGTTTAGCTGTTACGCCCGTGGCGACTATGCAAGACACATTACGTATCACCGAAGTTTTTTACTCTTTGCAGGGTGAAACGCGTACCGCTGGGCTGCCCACGGTATTCGTTCGCCTCACCGGCTGCCCGCTGCGTTGCCAGTACTGCGACAGCGAGTACGCGTTCAGCGGCGGCAGTATCCGCTCCCTTGATTCGATCCTCGAACAGGTCGCTGGCTTCAAGCCGCGTTATGTCTGCGTAACCGGTGGCGAACCGCTGGCCCAGCCCAACGCTATCCCTTTGCTCAAGCAACTGTGTGACGCCGGTTACGACGTTTCGCTGGAGACCAGTGGTGCCCTGGATATTTCCAGGGTCGATACCCGGGTCAGCCGCGTCGTCGACCTCAAGACCCCAGGCTCGGAAGAAGTGCACCGCAACCGTTACGAGAACATCGAACTGCTGACCCGCAACGATCAGGTCAAGTTCGTCATCTGCTCTCGTGAAGACTATGACTGGGCGGTGTCCAAGCTCATTCAGTACGGCCTGGAAAAACGTGCCGGCGAAGTGCTGTTCTCGCCAAGCCACCATCAGGTGAGCGCAACTGACCTGGCCGACTGGATCGTGGCCGATAATTTGCCGGTTCGCTTCCAGATGCAGCTGCACAAGCTGCTATGGAACGACGAGCCGGGACGCTGACAGGAGCGATGCTATGACTGAGAAACGTGCGGTAATTCTGCTTTCCGGTGGTCTGGACTCGGCCACCGTGGTCGCCATGGCCAAGGCTGAAGGCTACAGTTGCTACACCATGAGCTTCGACTACGGCCAGCGCCATCGCGCTGAGCTGAACGCCGCAGCGCGGGTAGCCCGCGACCTGGGCGTGGTCGAGCACAAGGTCATCGGCTTGAGCCTGGACGGCATCGGTGGCTCGGCCCTGACCGACAGCAGCATCGATGTGCCCGAAGCACCGAGTGAAGGCATCCCGGTCACCTACGTGCCGGCGCGCAACACCGTGTTCCTGTCCCTGGCCCTGGGCTGGGCAGAAGTGCTGGAGGCCCGCGATATCTTCATCGGCGTCAATGCCGTGGACTATTCCGGTTACCCGGATTGCCGTCCGGAGTTCGTCGAGGCTTTCGAGCGCATGGCTAACCTGGCGACCAAGGCCGGTGTCGAAGGGCAGGGCTTCCGTATCCAGGCGCCGCTGCAGAACCTGAGCAAGGCGCAGATCGTCCAGGCCGGCATGGCCCGCGGGGTTGACTACAGCCTTACCGTTTCTTGCTATCAGGCCGACGATGAAGGCCGCGCCTGTGGTAAATGCGACAGCTGCCGCCTGCGCGCCGACGGCTTCAAAGCTGCCGGTGTAGAGGACCCGACCAGATATTTTTAAATTATTTTGCGATGGGGTGTTGATTTCCTGTTAGAAATCAGTATTATACGCGCCATCCAACGGGTCGTTAGCTCAGTTGGTAGAGCAGTTGGCTTTTAACCAATTGGTCGTAGGTTCGAATCCTACACGACCCACCATACGCTGTAAGAAAAAGCCCGCGTCCTGCAAAGGTCGCGGGCTTTTTCGTTTCTGTGGGAGCGGGCTTGCCCCGCGATTGCGATATGAAGGACATACGCAATCGCGAGGCAGGTTGCACCCTCGCTCCTACAAATCAGAACGCATAGGTCGCCGAGAGAATCGCCGAACGCGCATCGCCATACTCGATGGCCGAAGAACGCGCATCGGTGCCGTTCTGCTGGCGTACACGCTCGACATAGTCCTTGTTGAACAGGTTGTTGACGTTCAGCTGCAGGTCGAGGTCTTCGTTGACCCGGTACGCCACCATGGCATTGTGCAGCCAGTAGGCGTCGAGCTTGGCGCTGGTGCTGGAGGTCACGTTGCGTTCGCTGACATAGCGCGCGCCATAGCCGAGGGTCCAGCCAGCCGGCAGCTCGTAGGTGGTCCACAGGTTGAGCGAGCGTGGTGGGGTGTTGCCCAGCGCCTGGCCTTCACGGGCGATACCGGCTGCGGTGTTGGCGGCCTTGAGGGTTTCACTGTCGAGGAAGGTGTAGTTGGCGAACACGTCCCACTGCTCGGTGATGTGCCCGGTCACGCCGACTTCCACACCCTGCACGCGTTGCTTGCCGGCCAACTGGGTCGAGCCGTCGGCCATGGTTTCGCGGGCGTTGGTCTTCTCTACGCGAAACACGGCCGCGTCCAGTTCCAGGCGCTTGTCGAGCAACTCCCACTTGGTCCCCAGTTCCCAGGTCTCGTTTTTCTCCGGGGCCAGGTTTTCGGTGGTAGCACTCAGGCCGCCGCCGGTAGAGGCCAGGCTCTCGGCGGAGGGGTTGAAGGAGTTGCCCCAGGCCAGGTAGATACGGCCGTTCTCGGTGGGTTTGTAGACCAGCCCGGCACGCCCGCTGAGCTTCTCGTCGGTGGACTCGAAGTCGGAGGTGCGCACATGTGCAGCGTCGTAGCCTTGGGCTTCGCCCTTGAACTTGTCATAGCGCAGGCCCAGGTTCAGGTCCCATTGCTCATGCAGGGCGATGGTGTCGAACACATACAGCGCCTGGTTGGTCAGTTCGGTGTCGGTGTAGCCGCTGGTGGCCTTGTTGGCGGGCCCCGACCAGTGTCCTGGCGGGTTGCTCAGGTCGTAACCGTTGGCTGGATACAGGGCGTTGCTGAGCCCGTAGCCGTAGGTTTTCAGGTCCATGGTTTCGCGTGACACTTCCATGCCGCTGACCAGGTCGTGACGCATGCCCAGCAGGTTGAAGTTGCTGATCAGGTTGGTCTGGTTGATCCACATTTCGGTGGTTGCGTCGCGGCCATAGCCTTGCGGGCCTGCGGGGCGGTAACGGCCCGGGGGGACGCCGGTGGTGTTGACGTGGGAAGCGGACACCGTGGTATCGCGGGCGATGTGGCTGTAGCGCGTGAGGTTTTGCAGGCGCAGGTTATCGTTGAAGTCGTGCTCGAAGTTGGCGGTGAATGAGCTTTGCTCGATCTCTTCCTTGTCGAGGTTCTTCCAGCCGAAGTAGTCCTCGCGGTTTACCCCCGCCAGGCGTTTGCCATCCAGGGCCGGCACACCGTAGTCGGGCAGATTGTCATCGACCTGGTGGAAGGCGCTCAGGGTCAGGCGCGTGGATTCGCTCAGGCCCAGGCGCAGGGAAGGGGCGATACCCCAACGCTCGCGGTCGATCTGTTCGCGGCCGGCCACGTCGTTCTGGTGGCCCATGAGGTTGATGCGAAACGCGCTGTCTTGCCCCGCGCCTTCCAGTGGCTGGTTGCTGTCCAGGGTCATGCGGTAGTAGTTGTCGGTGCCGACGCTGCCGCCCAGGCGGGTGAAGGCCTGGTCCTGGGGCTGCTTGCTGATGATGTTGATGCTGCCGCCGGTGGTGCCGGCGCCGCCGAACACCGAGTTGGGGCCTTTGATGACTTCGACCTGCTCGACATTGAACGTATCGGTACGGTTGGTCTGGGCGCTGTCGCGCAGGCCGTCGATCTGGATGTTGCTGTTGGCCGAGAAGCCGCGGATGTTGATGCTGTCGCCCGAACCGCCACCGCCTTCACCGGCGTTGAAGGTGATGCCGGAGACGTTGGACAGTACCTGGCGCAGGCTCAGCGCCTGCTGCTCCTTGATCACCTGGGAGGGCACCACGGTAATGGTCTGCGGGGTGTCGAGCAGCGGTGTGGCGTATTTGCTCGAGGCCGAGCGTTCGGTCTTGTAGTCGCCGCTGGCCTGGGCATCAATGTTGATGTTACCCAGCTCAAGAGGCGGGCTGGAAGTCTGCTCTGCGAGCGAACAGCTCGATGCCGAAGCGACGGCCAGGCCCAGTGCTGAAGCCATGAAGGAGTGTGAAGAACGGCTACGGGCAATTTCGCAAGTCATGTAAGGTGTCACCCAGGGATAAATAAATGCAAGTGTTTATGAGAATTATTAGCAGTTGCAATTTAATGATAATCTCTCCGGCTGTATTCTTTTCAGTATTTAGATGTTTCTGAATATTTCTGGCTGCGGGCGCATCGGCTGACACCGAGGTGCCGCCGCATCATGACAATGGCGACGAGTTCCAGCATGATGGTGGCCACTTTTTGATTCAGACGATCAGCAACAGCCTCCACAGGGAGGCCGGCGCGAGGCATTACCCGCAATGACCACCGAGCATCTGCAGCCGCTCTCCCAGCCACTGGCATCGCAGCTGCTGGTTTCCATCGTTGCTCCTTGCTACAACGCCGAGAAGTACCTTGAGGCTGCGCTGCAAAGCATCTTTGCCCAGGACTACTCCAACTTCGAAGTCATCATTGTTGACGATGGCTCGACGGACAACAGCCTGGCGATGCTCCGGGCGCTGCAGGATACTTACGATTTCAAGCTCCTGACCCAGCAGAACCAGGGCGTCAGCGCTACGCTGAACAACGGCCTCAAGCATGCCAGGGGTGTGTATGTTTCCACCCCGGATCTGGACGACATCATGCTTCCCCATTCGCTCAGCGTCAGGGCCAGGTATCTGGATGAGCACCCGAAAGTGGGCTGCGTAGGTGCCCTGGTCGCTTATATGGACAGCGACGGTGCCGAGATCAAGGCCCAGCACCGTACCAAGGTGAAGAAGTTCAGCTTCGATCAGATCATCAGCGAAGCGGTGGTCATTGGCGCCCCCGGCGCGTTGTACCGCATGGAGGCTTTGCAGGCGGCGCAGTTTTACGACCCGAACATCAAAGTCCAGGATTTCCAGATAACGCTCAGAATTGCCAGCAAGGGTTACGAGATTCACGAGTTGCCCATCTGTGTCACCCGTTACCGTCGACACCCCAATAACCTGTCTCGAAGGTTCAAGGTGTTGCTCGATGCCGATATGCTGGCAATGGCGCCTTATCAGGCGCATCCCGGTTACCAGAAGGGCAGGACGGTGCTGGTCAACAAGGCATTGAAGTATGCGGTGGTTGCCGACAAGAAGTTCGCCTGGAGCCTGTTACGCACGATTCCGTTGCGCAATTACAACCGTACAACGCTCAAACGCTTGAAACGCCTCGTACTGCACCGTTGATCAGCAAGGACCCCTTTGTGAAGTTATTCGACCTCTTGAAACAGCGTCGGGAGCGCAAGCGATTGCGCTCGATGGACAAGCTCGAGCGCGCTGCAGAAAAAATCAGGCTGCGCTATCCCCGATACAGTGTCGGGGTAGGCACCTATGGCATTCCGGAAGTCGTCGAATTTGGCGATGACACTGTACTGAAAATTGGCTCCTACACCTCGATCGCGGCGGGGGTACAGATTCTGCTGGGCGGTGAGCACCGTACCGACTGGCTGACCACCTACCCGTTTCCGGCCATGGTCGATGCCGTCAAGGACATCAAGGACTATGCGCCCAGCAAAGGCGATGTGGTGATCGGCAGTGATTGCTGGATCTGCACCAACGCGGTGATCCTCTCGGGCGTGACCATCGGCCACGGCGCAATTGTCGCCGCCGGAGCGATGGTCTCCCGCGATGTGCCCCCTTTTGCGGTGGTAGGTGGCAACCCTTGCAAGCAGATCAGGTGGCGGTTTGACGAAGACGTTCGCAACATCCTGCTGGAATCTGCCTGGTGGGACTGGCCTATGGACGAAGTCAAGGCGGTATCGAGGATGCTCAGCAGTTCGGACCTTGACAGCTTTCTTGCCTACATCAAAGCCCGCAACGGCTGACAGTCGTCCTCAGGTGAACAGGCGCTGGCGCAGCGTGTCGATACGCTCGGCTTCGGCCAGGTAGTCAACGGCGCTGCGATTGCTGAACAGCTTGCCGGCCTTGATCCGTTTGGCGTCGCGTCGCTGCTGCTCGGCGCGCTCCAGTAGCGCTTCGCGCAAGGCGCTGGCACTGGCCGGCGAAGCTTCGAGCAGCGGGCGGGTCATGACCTCGGCGCTTGCCATGTGGTCCTGGGCAACGGCGCTCAGCACGGCGCCAGGTTCGCTCAAGGCGCCCATGCCCAGCAAGCGGGCAGCCAATGCCGGGGTGATCTGGGCTGCGCCCACCAGGAGGGTGTCTGCTTGCACGGGGACCCCCTGGTCGAGTAACCAGCTGGCAGCCTCCAGGTGCCCGTGCTGCAGGCAAGATTCCAGGCTTGCACCGCGACCGCGCAGTGTTTCGGTCAGATCGCAGCCCGCGTCGCGCAGCGTCTGCAAGCGCGGGATGTCGCCCTGTTCGGCGGCATCGAGCATCGCCAGCTGGCGAAGGCGCGGCTGATGGGCGAGGCTGCCGTCAGCCAGGGCCGGGCGCCAGTCGAGCAGGCGCTGACGCAGCAACGCCTCAAGCCTTGCCTTGAGCGCCACGCCCACCTCACCGGCCCCCTCCAGTTCATCCAGCGCTTCAAGCAGTTCGCTGGCGCTGCTGTACTCGGCCTGCGGGTCGAACGGGTCTTCTTCATAGGCCAGCAGGCGAAACAGTCCACCGACGTCATCAGCGATGCGCGCGAGGCTGTCCTGGTGCAGGCTGCCGGCCCAGGCCGGCGGCAACCCGCGGCTCCAGGCAATCACCGCGCCATGGTCCGGGCCCGGGGTGACGCAGACGTAAAGGCGCTCCAGGTACTCGAAACCTGCGAAAGGCAGGTAGTCCAGTTTACCGCTCCATGGGCGACCCTGTTCCCGGGCGGCTTCTTCGGCCTGTTCCAGTTCGTGTTCGATCCAGCCCCAGAGGTCGCGGTAGCCGTCGCTGTCCGGATAGAACAGTTCACTGAAGGAGAATGGGTGGCGATGGCCATCGTAGACCACCTCCAGGTCGTAGCCGACGCGACCGCCAAAGCAGGTCTGCCATAGCTGCAACAGACCGGCAGGCACCGGGCCGGCCAGGTGGGCTTCGACCCGGGCCAGAGCTTGTGCGTCGATGGGCGGTTGAGTGTCGAAGACCACGCAGCCTTCAAACAGAGCCAGGTGATGGGCTTGCAGCAGCTGATGTTCGGCGGGGGAGAGTTCCATTCGTGGTCCACCTTCAGATTGGGCCGCAGACTCTAGCACGGTACGAAATCGTCATTGTATTGCTCGCGACCCTCACGCCGAATCGATCTAAACGCCAGGGAGGAGCGGCGTAAAATGGTCTGTACGCTGTCGCGCAGGAGTCATGGCAATGAAATCCTTCAGCATATTGGCGTTTTCCACTGCATTGGCCGTTGTACTGCTGGCCTGGCCGGCGCAGCGCTTGCAGGCTTCGCAGTACCAGGAGCCTGTCGATATGTCCGGGGTGCAGCTGCAATCCCAGGAGCAGAATGGCGTAAGTTATGTCACCGGCGGTATCGGCATCGATGAGTCGCGGGCCATTCAGCAAGTCCAGGGCTACAACTTGCACCTGACGTTCTCCACCGGCCCGGAAAACAAGTACGTGCCGGATGTCGACCTGACGATCCAGGGGCCGCAAGGTCAAACCGTGCTGCAACTCAACCAGGTCGGCCCGATGGTCTACGTCAAGCTGCCGCCGGGCAAATACAACCTGGTTGCCTCGCGCAATGGCGAACAACAGCTGGGTGCGGTCACTCTCGTTCCGGGCGAGACAGGCAAGGTGAACCTGCATTGGAAGCAGGACAACTGAGCGCCGCAGGCACCCGGTTGACCAGCAGTATGCCGGTGATCACCAACGTCCCGCCGGCCAGCATGGCGCCGGTCAGTTGCTCGCCCAGCAGCAAGGCGCCGGCCATTACGGCGGTCAGCGGATTCAGGGCGATGAAGCTGCCGGCGCGGGTCGCTCCGATACGGGCGATGGCGTCGTAGTACATCACGTACGCCAGCGCCGAACCCACAGCCCCGAGATACGCCAGGCTGATCAGGTCGCGCGCCGACAGCAAGCGTATTGAGGCGATGCTCATGCTGGTGTTGACCACCGCGTGCAAGCTGAGCATCGCCGCCCCGGCGAACACCGCATAGGTCACGGTGTGCAGCGCGCCGATCTGCGTTACCACGCGGGTGCAGAACACACTGAAGATCACCCAGCTCAGCACGCAGCCGAAGATCGACGCATCACCGATCCAGTTGCCCTGGCCGATCGCCCCAGGCGCCCTGGCCAGCACCACGCAGCCGGCGCCCAACAGGCAGAGGGCGACGCCGAGCAGTTGGGCCCGGCCAAGGCGCTGCCTGAAACACAGGTAGGTCACGATCGCCATGACCGCAGGATTGCTCGCAACGATCAGTGAGGCCCTTGAGGCATCCGTGTACTGCAAGCCGTGGAAGAAGAACAGGGTGTAGGCATAGATCCCGAAAAAGCCCAAGCCCAGGATCTGCACGAGCTGGGACCCGTTAACCCGCACGAAACCTTTTTTCGAGACCAGCAGGATGATTATCAGCACCACGCTGGCCAGGATAAAGCGCAGGCTGCCGAGCAACAGTGGATCGATACCGCTGGCCAGGGCGCGGCCGGCGACAAAAGTGCCGCCCCAGATCATCGAAACCAGCGCGAGTTTCAGGTAGGTGCAATAGTGAGACGGCATGGGCGGACCTGGCTGACGAGGTAAAGTCGATGCGCCATACTGCTACGAATGCAAACTCATATGGAAATGAGCAATCGCTCATGGGATGTCGCTGCCGATGACCTTGACCCAGCTGGAAATCTTCGCCGTGGTGGCGGCGCGTAAAGGCTTCACCCTGGCGGCTTCGCAACTGAAAATCTCGCAATCGGGTGTTTCCCACGCCATTCGTGCCCTGGAGCAGGAGCTTGGCGTGGCCTTGTTCGAGCGTCAGCAGGGGGATATCGAACTGACGGATATCGGCAGCCGCCTGCTGCAACGGGCGCAAGCGATGCTCGGCCTGGCCGAAACCATGCGCCAGGAGGCTCTGGATGCCCTCGGGATGAAGCGGGGGACGCTGCGCATCGGCTCATTCGGGCCGACGGCCTCGGTGCGTTTGCTGCCGGCCATCCTTGCCGCCTATCGCCAGGCTTATCCCGGCATCGAGGTGCATGTCGACGAAGGCCCGGATCGCCAGGTGCTGCAATGGCTGCAGGAGCGGCGCATTGATGTCGGCTTTGTGGTGCTGCCCGAGGAGCAGTTCGATACCTGCCCGTTGCTGGAGGACCAGATGGTCGTGCTCATGCCCACCGACCATGCACTGGCGCAGCACCCCGCCGTGACCCTCAAGCAGCTCTGCCTCGACCCTTTCGTGTTGACCGAAGCCGGTTCCGCCGAGATCGTCTCGCGGCTGTTTCTCGCCGCCAGGCTGCAGCCACGGATTCGCTACCGCACCTCGCAACTGCTCAGCACCCTGGAGGTGGTCGCCCGCGGTGACGGGTTGAGCATCGTTGCCCAATCGTCCTTGCCGTTGCGCACGACCCTGGATTATGTGCAGCGCCCGCTCGATCCGCCGGTCATGCGTACGGTGGGGCTGGCGGTGGTCGATGAGCGAATCATCTCGCCAGCGACCCGCGCCTTTATCGAACTTGCACGGACTTTGCCGCGAAATGTCGCCGACTGATTTATAGTAGCGCCCTCGTCAATGGCGTCTCCGGGAAAAGGAAGTGGTGTGTTTTTCAGGTTTGTTCTGATCGCCGTAATGCTGGCGATGTCCGCATGCAGTTCGCATTCCCCAAGCCCCGGTACCTCTGCCAACAAAGTCGTGGCCGGCACCTACAAGGTCAAGCGCGGCGATACCCTGTATTCGATCGCCTCGCGCCATGGCTGGAGCTTCAAGGAGCTTGCGCGTTACAACGGCATCAGCGCGCCCTATGCGGTGAATGTCGGCCAGACCATTCGTTTCGGTGGTTCGAAAACCACCACGCGCACCACCACCACCCGTAGCACCAGCAGTGCCAGCAAGGCCAGGCCCGTGGCGCCGGCCACCAAGGTCACCCTGCGCGGGTGGGCGTGGCCGCTGCAGGGCACGGTGATCCGCCGCTACTCGTCCGCCGACAAGCTCAACAAGGGCATTCGCATCGCCGCCACTCCGGGGCAGCCGGTGTACGCCAGCCTCGGCGGCAAGGTGGCGTTCGCGACGAACATCCGTGGTTACGGCAACCTGATCATCCTCCAGCACGGCACCTCCCATGCCAGCGTCTACGGTCACAACAGCAAGTTGCTGGTCAAGGAAGGCCAGACCGTCAGCAAGGGCCAGAAGATCGCCGAAGCCGGCGACCTGGACACCGACCGGGTGCAGCTGTACTTCGAAATCCGCCAGAGCGGCAAGCCGATCGACCCGCTGAGCGTGTTGCCGGCGGCCGGCTGAGTTAGCCCAGCACCTCACGCAGGCGGTACCAGAACATCCCCAGGGCCAGCAGTGGCGAGCGCAGGGCCTTGCCACCCGGGAAGGTCAGGTGCGGCACGGCGCTGAACACATCCAGGCCCTGGCTGTGCCCGGCATGAATGGCCTCGGCCAATAGCCGCGCGGTCCAATGGGTGACGTTCAGGCCATGGCCGCTGTAGCCCTGGGCATAGAACACGTTCGGGTGCTGCTGCAGGCGGCCGACCTGGGGGAAGCGATTGGCGGTGATGCCGATCTTGCCGCCCCACTGAAAGTCGATGCGGGTGTCCGCCAGTTGCGGGAATACCTTGAGCATCTTCGGCTTCATGTAGGCGGCGATGTCCGCAGGATCGCGCCCGGAGTAGTGGCAGGCGCCACCGAACAGCAGGCGCCGGTCGGCAGACAGCCGATAATAGTCCAGACCGACCTTCTGGTCGCACAGCGACAGGTTCTGCGGAATCAATTGCTCGGCCTGCGTCTGTGACAACGGCTCGGTGGCGATGATGTAGCTGCCGGCGGGCAGTACCTTGCCGCTCAAGCGCGGCTCGAGTTCATCCAGGTGGGCGTTGCAGGCCAGCACCAGGCTGCCGGCGCGAACCGTGCCGTGGCGGGTGCGTAGCTGCACGGTGGCGCCATGGCTGATCTCCAGCACCGCGCTCTGTTCGAAGATACGTACGCCGAGGGACTCGGCCACGCGCGCCTCGCCAAGCACCAGGTTGAGCGGATGCAGATGGCCCGAACCGCGGTCGATCAGGCCGCCGGCATAGACGTCGGAGGCGACCACCTGATGCATCTGCCCGGGCCCGACCAATTGTGTTTCATGGCGATAGTCCAGCTCGGCCAGACTCTGCTGCTCGGCACGGAAGGCGGCAAACTGCGCCGGGGTGTTGGCCAGTTCGCAAAAACCCCAGCGCAGGTCGCAATCGATGCCGTGCGCGCGGATGCGCTCGGCCACTACTTCGACCGATTCGATGCCGGCGCGTTGCAGGTACTTCACCCCGTCCTGGCCGACGTAGCGGGCAAAGCCCTCGACCTCGTGGCCGATACCGCGAATCAACTGGCCGCCGTTGCGACCGCTGGCGCCCCAGCCGATGCGCCGGGCTTCCAGGAGGATCACCGAGAGCCCGCGCTGAGCCAGTTCGATGGCGCAGTTGACCCCGGTAAAGCCGCCGCCGATCACGCAGACATCAGCCTGCAGGTCGGCGCTCAGGGCAGAGTAGGGCGCCAGCTTGTGGGCCGTGGCGCTGTAGTAGGAGCGGGCGTGTTCAGAGGTGTACTGGTTCATTTGTTCGACTTCACTTTGCTCCAGGAGCGGGTCATCAGGCGCATGATCGCCGGCGTCGGGGTATTGGAGACATACAGCTTGTCCAGCACCTCTTGCGGCGGGTACACCTCGGGGTTGTTGACCAGTTCGGCATCCATGTACTGCTTGGCCGGCGGGTTGGCGTTGGCATAGCCGACCACGCCGCTGACCTTGGCGATCACCTTCGGGTCGAGCAGGTAGTTGATGAAGGCATAGGCCTCCTTAGGGTTGCTGGCGTCGGAGGGGATGGCCAGCAGGTCGAACCACAGGTTGCTGCCTTCCTTGGGAATGGCGTAGGCGATGTTGACGCCGTTGTTGGCTTCCTTGGCGCGGTTGGCGGCCTGGAACACGTCGCCCGAATAGCCGAAGGCTACGCAGATATCGCCGTTGGCCAGGTCCGAGACGTACTTGGACGAGTGGAAGTAGGTGATGTAGGGGCGCAGGGTCAGCAGTTTGGCCTCGGCCTTCTTGTAGTCTTCAGGCTTGTTGCTGCGTGGGTCCATGCCCATGTAGTTGAGGATTGCCGGGAACAGCTCGTCGGCCGAATCCATGAATGACACGCCGCACTGGCTGAGTTTTTTCAGGTTCTCGGGCTCGAACATCACCGCCCAGGAGTCGATGTGATCAATGCCCAACACCTGCTTGACCTTGTCGACGTTGTAGCCGATGCCGTTGGTACCCCACAGGTAGGGCACCGAGTGCTGGTTGTCGGCGTCGTTCTCCTGCAGGGCCTTGAGCAGCACCGGGTCGAGGTTCTTCCAGTTCGGTAGCTGCTCGCGGTCCAGTTTCAGAAAGGCCCCGGCTTCGACCTGACGGGCCAGGAAGTGGTTGGAAGGCACGACCACGTCGTAGCCGGTGCGGCCGGCCAGCAACTTGCCTTCCAGGGTTTCGTTGGAGTCGAACACGTCGTAGATGACCTTGATACCGGTGCTGCCCTGGAAATCCGCCAGGGTCGTTTCACCGATGTAGTCGGTCCAGTTGTACACGCTGACACTGGGCTGGGCCTGGGCCGCGGCGCTGACCAGCAGCGCCAGGGTTGCAGTAACGACTGTTTTCATGGGACGCATATCGACACCTTTTCGAATTGTTGTTTTCGATACTTGTTACAAGGTCGGGCTCAAACGCTGAGCAGCAGGAACTCGCGCTCCCAGGAACTGATCACCCGTTTGAAGTTCTCGTGCTCGGCGCGCTTGACCGCCACATAGCCGCGCACGAACTTGCTGCCCAGGTACTGCTCGATGGTCGGGCAGTCCTCCATGTGCGCCAGTGCGTCTTCGATGGTGATCGGCAGGCGCAGGTTGCGCCGTTCGTAGGCGCGGCCCTGCACCGGGGCGCTGGGGTTGATCTTCTCGACCATGCCCAGGTAGCCGCACAGCAGGCTGGCGGCAATCGCCAGGTAGGGGTTGGCATCGGCGCCCGGCAGGCGGTTTTCCACGCGCATGGCCTCGGGGCTGGAAGTCGGCACGCGCAAGCCCACGGTGCGGTTCTCTTCACCCCATTCGACGTTGACCGGCGCCGACGTGTCGGGCAGGAAGCGCCGGAACGAGTTGACGTTGGGGGCGAACATCGGCAGCACTTTGGGGATGTACTTCTGCAGGCCGCCGATGTGATGCAAAAACAGCTCGCTCATCTGCCCGTTGTCGTCGACGAAGATCGGCTTGCCGGTGGCGATGTCGATCACGCTCTGGTGCAGGTGCATGGCGCTGCCCGGCTCGTCACCCACCGGTTTGGCCATGAAGGTGGCGGTGACGTTGTGCTTGAGCGCGGCCTCGCGCATGGTGCGCTTGAACACCGTGATCTGATCGGCAAGGTCAAGGGCGTCGCCGTGACGGAAGTTGATTTCCATCTGCGCCGGGCCGTCTTCGTGAATCAGCGTGTCGAGGTCCAGGCCCTGGGCTTCGCACCAATCGTAGACGTCTTCGAACAGCGGGTCGAATTCGTTGGCGGCATCGATCGAGAACGACTGCCGGCCGCTTTCGGCGCGGCCCGAGCGGCCCAGTGGCGCTTGTAGCGGCAAGTCCGGGTCTTCGCAGCGCTGGGTCAGGTAGAACTCCATCTCCGGGGCGACGATCGGCTGCCAGCCCTTGTCGGTGTAGAGCTTGAGGACTTTCTTGAGCACGTTGCGTGGCGACAGTTCGATCGGGTTGCCCTGTTTGTCGAAGGTGTCGTGAATGACCACGGCGGTCGGCTCGATGGCCCATGGCACCACATACACCGCCGCTGAATCCGGGCGGCAGACCATGTCGATATCGGCAGGATCGAGCAGGTCGTAGTAGATGTCGTCGTCGACAAAGTCCCCGGTTACCGTTTGCAGAAGCACACTTTCCGGCAGGCGCATGCCTCGTTCATGCAGGAACTTGTTGGTCGGTGCGATCTTGCCGCGGGCGATACCGGTCAGATCACTGACCACGCACTCGACTTCGGTAATCTTGTGTTCTTTCAGCCACGCAGACAGCTGATCGAAAGGGGCATTCATAAAGACCTCGTTGTTGGTTTTATCCACGCCAGGACCGGCAGTTGCGACCGGCTTGCCACCCAAGCGGCTTCCCCTGTAGCGCGTTGAGGTCTATCTTGGGTGACGCGTGCGCATTCGATCTATCCACTTTCAGCAAGACTAAAATGCACCAAAAGAGTGCATAAAGAGCAGCTCATGACAGCGTCAACGCCTTTGCGGGTCCAAGCTTTCAACACCGCCGATGTCACCGAACAGGTCCGTGCCACCCCGGGCTGGACCCAGCACTACCAACAGATGTCTCCCGGGCATTTCGCCGGTCAGCTGCGCTGCCTCGACCTGCACGGCGTGGAGATCTACGAGGAGTGCATGAACACCCGGGTCGAGCAGAACTTCAGTGCGCCGGCCGGCTCCCTGGCGTTCTGTTTCGACCGCAGCGACCACAGCCTCTACGTGCTCAATGGCGAAAGCCGCAACATCTGGATCACTCCGGAGAACTACCAGGAAGTGGCCGTGGTGTTCGGCCCGGAATTCGTCCAGCGCCACGGCCTGGACATCGCCCGCCTCGACGGGCTGTTCATGGCGCCGCTGAACTCGATGCAGAACGAGCTGTTCAGCCGCTGGTTGAGCGGGACGCTCACGCGCATCTCGCAGACCATCGACCCGCCAAGCCAGGATGCACTGGCCGAACAGCTGCTCGAAGACTGCCTGTTCATCCTCGATAACGCGTGCATCTGCCTCGATCGCGGGGCGTTATGGCGGCGTACCGAGGAACGGGCGATCATGCGTAAAGTCGGTGAATGGGCGGCGGACTGTCCTGAAGAAACGCTTAACCTGATGGAGCTTTCGCAGGTCGCCGGGGTGTCCTTGCGCCAGTTGCAGCATGCCTTCAAGACTTTCACCGGCATGGCCCCGGCGCAGTGGTTGCGCCTGCGCCGGCTCAACAGTGCACGGCGAGAACTGCTCAGTTGCGGGCCCAGCGACACCACCGTCGCCGAGGTGGCCATGCACTGGTCGTTCTGGCACCTGGGGCGGTTTTCCGACAGCTACCGCAAGCTGTTCAAGGAACTGCCCAGCGAGACCCTCAAACGCGCGGCGCTGTCAGTCAGATAGCCACCAGTGGTAATGTTCGACCTACTAAATGAAGTCGATAGCCTGGAAAGACCATGCCAAGAGCCTCCCACCAAGACCTGCGTCGCGCGTTCCGTCAACTGCTTGCCTCCCCTGCCTGCTACCACACCGCCTCCGTGTTCGACCCGATGTCGGCGCGTATCGCCGCCGATCTGGGCTTCGAGGTGGGTATCCTCGGGGGCTCGGTAGCCTCCCTGCAGGTGCTGGCCGCCCCTGACTTTGCCTTGATCAGCCTCAGCGAATTCGCCGAGCAGGCGACGCGGATCGGCCGGGTGGCCCAGTTGCCGGTGATCGCCGACGCCGACCACGGCTATGGCAACGCGCTCAACGTGATGCGTACGGTGACCGAACTTGAGCGTGCCGGGATTGCCGCGCTGACCATCGAGGACACCCTGCTGCCGGCCCAGTTCGGGCGCAAGTCCACCGACTTGATCAGCATCGCCGAAGGCGTCGGCAAGATCCGTGCAGCGCTGGAGGCGCGGGTTGACCCTGAGCTGTCGATCATTGCCCGCACCAACGCGGCGCTGATTCCTACCGAAGAAGTCATCGCCCGCACCGTGGCCTACCAGAACGCTGGCGCTGACGCCTTGTGCATTGTCGGCATCCGCGACTTCGAGCACCTGGAACAGATCGCCGCACACCTGAGCGTGCCGCTGATGCTGGTGACCTACGGCAACCCGCAATTGCATGATGATGCGCGCCTGGCCGAGCTGGGTGTGCGCATTGCCGTCGATGGTCATGGCGCCTACTTTGCCGCGATCAAGGCCACCTACGACTGCCTGCGCGAGCAGCGCGGCATCACCTGCAGCACCTCGGACCTGAGCGCCACCGAACTCACCCATACCTACACGCAGCCGGACGACTACATCGTCTGGGCCCGCGAGTACATGGACGTCAACGAATAGGCCGCAAGGCTTAGCCAAAGCAACAACTCTCTACAAATGGAAGCGAAACAATTCATGAAGAAATCTACAGGCGTACTCGGCCTCGCAGTGGTAGTGGCAGCGGCATGCACCGCGGGTGCCTGGTACACCGGCAAGCAATTGCCCGGCGTGCTCGAAACCACCATCGCCGAATCCAATGCCCAGACCAAGCAGGCGCTGCTGGGCATGGAAACCACTATGGAGCTGCAACTGGTATCGCTGGACAGCCGTCTGTTCAGCAGTACCGCCAAATACCGCCTCAAGGTGCAGAACCTGCAGGTTGGTGAAGAAAGCAAAAGTTTCGAGCTGAATTTTGTCGACCAGATCGAACACGGGCCGTTTCCGCTGTCGCGGGTCAAGGCACTGAAACTGATGCCGGTCATGGCTGCCAGCCACTACGCCCTGGAAAAAGACGCTGCCACTGCTGACTGGTTCGCCCTGACCAAGGACGTTTCGCCGCTGCAAGGCCAGGTTGCCTACGGCTACGATCGCTCGATGGACAGTGCTTTCCAGGTGGCGCCGATCGAGTGGAGCAAGGACGGCTCGTCGCTGAAGTTCTCCGGGTTTGAAGTCAGTGGCCACGGCAACGAAGGCGCCGAACATGTGCAACTCACCGGCCAGTCGGCCGGCCTGAGCCTGAACCTGGTCGACCCCGACAGCAAAGTGCTGAAAGTCGAGATCAAGGGCCTGAGCCTGACCGGCGACATGACCAAGACGCCGTTCGGCTTCTATGTCGGCAAGATGGACATGGCCGTGGCTGACACGGTCGCGACCTTCGGCGACGAGCAGAAGGTCCTGGCGCTCAAGGGCCTGGCGCAGAACAACGAGTACAAGAACGACGGTGACAAGCTCTCGGTGCGCATGGAATACAAGGTTGCCGACATCAACTTCGACGGCAAGGCCATCGGTGCCGGCGAGATGGTCTGGAGCCTCAAGCGTCTCGACATCCCGGCCATGCAGGCGCTGATCGGCTGGTACCAGAGCCGCCTGCCGGAGTTCCAAAAGGCCGCTGCCGAAGGTGAAGGCATGCCGGACCTGGCGATGACCGAGGCCGAAACGGCCCAGGTGCGCAGCGATGTGCAGCGTCTGCTGGCGGCCAAGCCGCAGATCGCCCTGGAGAACCTGTCGTTCAAGACTGCCAATGGCGAAAGCCGTTTCAACTTCAGCGTTGACCTGGCCAACCCGAGTTCTCTGGAGTTGCCACCGCAGGAGCTGTACAAGCAGTTGATCACCCAGCTGCAGAGCAAGCTGTCGCTGTCCAAGCCGATGATCGGTGACCTGGCGACCCTGCAGGCGCAGTTCGAAGGCCAGACCGATGCTGCCATCGTCTCCCAGCAAGCGGCCCAGGCCGGGGAAATGGTCAGCATGATGGCGGTGCAAAGCCAGATGGCCAAGGTCGAGGGCAACGACATCGTTACCACGCTGCACTATGCCGATGGCATGGTCGACTTCAACGGCCAGAAGATGACCGTCGAGCAGTTCGCCAGCGTGATCATGGCCAATGCCAGCGCCATGCAGGCGACAGGCGGTTGATGTTCAGGCCCGGGGCGCCCGCCCCGGGCTTGTTTCACTAAAAAAACCTTTTGAATTCATCCGATTATCTGTAGCCTTCGGCATCCTATAAAAACCCGAGGCCGCAGCTGGTCCGTGGTTCTGTGTGCAAGGCTGTTTCGCCCTGCCTGCGGAGCCTGTAGCCGATTTGCCAGGGCTCGGTGATACACTCGACTTACGCGCTCAAGCGCCTGCAGGTCCAGCGATCATGACCCAGATTTCCGAACGCCTTCTCGTCCAGGCTCACCTCGATGCCAAGCAGCCCAAGCCGCTGACGCCCGAGCAAGAGGCCGACTACCGTGCCGCCATCGCCGCCGAGCTCAAGGCGCAAAATGCGGTGCTGGTTGCCCATTACTATTGCGACCCGGTGATCCAGGCCCTGGCCGAGGAAACCGGCGGCTGTGTGTCCGACTCGCTGGAAATGGCCCGCTTTGGCAAGAACCACGCAGCCACGACCGTGGTGGTGGCCGGTGTGCGCTTCATGGGCGAGACGGCCAAGATCCTCACTCCGGAAAAGCGCGTGCTGATGCCGACCCTCGAGGCGACTTGCTCGCTCGACCTCGGCTGCCCGGTTGAAGAGTTCTCGGCGTTCTGCGACAAGCACCCCGAACGCACCGTGGTGGTGTATGCCAACACCTCGGCGGCGGTCAAGGCCCGAGCTGACTGGGTAGTGACTTCCAGCTGCGCGCTGGAAATCGTCGAAAGCCTGATGGATAACGGCGAGACCATCATCTGGGGCCCGGACCAGCACCTGGGCCGCTATATCCAGAAACAGACCGGTGCCGACATGCTGCTGTGGGACGGTGCCTGCATCGTTCACGAAGAGTTCAAGTCGCGCCAGTTGGCCGACATGAAGGCGCTGTACCCGGATGCGGCGATTCTGGTGCACCCGGAATCGCCTGAGGCGGTGATTGACCTGGCCGATGCGGTCGGTTCCACCAGCCAGCTGATTGCCGCGGCGCAAACCCTGCCGAACAAGACCTTCATCGTCGCCACCGACCGCGGCATCTTCTACAAGATGCAGCAGCTGTGCCCGGACAAGATCTTCATCGAAGCGCCCACCGCCGGTAACGGCGCGGCCTGCCGCAGTTGCGCGCATTGCCCGTGGATGGCGATGAATACCCTGGAGCGTACCTTGCAGTGCCTGCGTGAAGGCAGCAACGAGATCTTCGTCGAGCCGGCGCTGATCCCTCAGGCGATCAAGCCGCTCAAGCGCATGCTCGACTTTACCCAGGCGGCGCGGATGAAGCTGTCCGGTAACGCCTGACGGCCCCATCGCTGGCAAGCCAGCTCTCACAGGTTCGGTGCATGCAAATCTACTGTGGGAGCCGGCCTTGCCGGCGATAGGCTGCGAAGCAGCCTCATGCGGTCTTAGCGCATCATGTCCTTGACCATCCGCTGCTGCTCCATCAGCTCGCGCTGACGCGCATCGATCTTCGACGCCAGGACAAAATTGTTGCCGGCCCGCTGCTTGGCGTAGTCGAGCTGCTGCAAGGCCTGGTCAAAGTCGCCCACCAGGGCGAAGTACTCGGCGCGGGCCTGGTGCAGGCCGATGGTGTTGCCCGACAATCCGCGCACTTCCGCCACGTCATACCAGACATCCGGGTCTTGCGGACGATTCTTGAGCAAGGCATCCAGCGCCTTCTCCGCCTCGGCGGGGCGGTTCTGCTTGAGCAGCAGGTCGATGCGCGCCTGTTGCAGCGGGTAGTTGCCCGGGTACAGGCCACGCATCCGCTCGACCCGTTGCTGGGCATCGGGCAAGCGGTTGTTGGTGATGTCGAGGTCGATCTGCGCCAGGTTGTAGGTGATGTCGTTGGGTGCCTTGGCCAGCAGCGGCTTGAGGTTCTCGCGCGCCTCGTTCAGGCGTCCGCCCTTGATCTGCGCCAGCGCCAGGCCGTAACGGGCGGCGTCCTGCTGCGGGTTTTCATCGAGCTGCGCCTGGAAGCGCTTGGCCGCAAGGCCGGGGGTGCCTTCATAGATCAGCGCCACCCGGGCACGAATCAGCTGATAGCGCTTGCTGTCTTCGGTGCCGCCCTTGGGCGCCTGTTCGGCGCGGTTTCGGGTGTCGGCGATCCGCGATTCGGTGACCGGGTGAGTCAGGAGGAATTCCGGCGGCTTGGCGTCATAGCGGTACTGGCGCATCAGGCGCTCGAACATGGTCGGCATGTTGCGCGGATCGTAACCGGCCTTCTCAAGGTTGAGGATACCGATGCGGTCGGCTTCCTGTTCGTTCTGCCGGGAGAAGCGCCGCTGTTCCTGGATGGCTGCCGCCTGGGTGCCGGCAATCGCGGCAATACCGGCATCGCCGGCACCCGCCGCCGCGGCGACGATACCGATCAGCAGCGCGCCCATCATCGGCAACTGCATGCGTTGCTGGGCCTCGACGCCGCGGGCGAAGTGGCGTTGCGACAAGTGCGCCAGTTCGTGGGCCAGTACCGAGGCGTACTCGCCCTCGGTCTGGGCATTGAGGAACAGCCCGCCGTTGACCCCGACGATCCCGCCAGGGGCGGCGAAGGCGTTGAGTTCACGGCTGTCGATGAGAATGAACTCCAGGCGCCGGTCCTGCAGCTGGCTGGTTTCGGCCAGACGGTAGACGCTGGTTTCGACGTAATCCTTGAGCTGGGGATCGTTCAGTTGATTGACATTGCCCCGCAGCAGGCTGAGCCAGGCGCGGCCCAACTGGTGTTCCTGTTGTGGGGAGACAATGGCAGAACTGGCGTCGCCGAGTGACGGCAGGTCGTCGGCATGGCTGGGGAGCGCCATCAAACAGGCCAGCGTCAGCAGGGTAGGGCGCAGAAAATTCATGCACGAAGCTCTGGTCGACAAAGAACCTTACTGTAGCCCGCTCACACGTTGGCGACCAGTGGCGGTATCCTACCGGGCTTGTTCAAAATGCTACCTGTGCCCGTATTTCTGCCTGGAGAACCCCATGAGCGCTATCCCGACCCATGACGCCGAACTCGACGCCAGCGGGCTGAACTGCCCGCTGCCGCTGCTCAAGGCGAAGATGGAGCTCAATCGCCTGGCCAGTGGCGCAGTGCTCAAGGTGATTGCCACCGACGCCGGTTCCCAGCGCGACTTTCGCACTTTTGCCAAATTGGCCGGTCATACGCTGCTGCTCGAAGAGGTCGAGGCCGGTGTGTACCGCTACTGGTTGAAGAAGGCCTGAGTTTTCTCTGTTAAAGGATCGTCAATGTTCAAGGTGCTTCGCGACTGGATGCAGCGCTACTTCTCCGATGAAGAAGCGGTGGTGTTGGCGGTCTTGCTGTTTCTGGCGTTCACCGCCGTCCTGACCCTGGGCGGCATGCTTGCGCCGGTGCTGGCGGGGATGGTCCTGGCATTTTTGATGCAGGGCCTGGTCAACGCCCTGGAGCGCCTGCGGGTGCCCACGCCTTATGCCGTGGCGCTGGTGTTCATGCTGTTCATGGGCGCCCTGGCGGTGTTCCTGCTGGTGTTGGTGCCGCTGCTCTGGCATCAGCTGATCACCCTGTTCAACGAACTGCCGGGCATGCTCGGCAAGTGGCAGTCGCTGTTGCTGCTGTTGCCCGAGCGCTACCCGCACCTGGTCTCTGACGAGCAGGTGCTGCAGGCCATCGAGGTGATGCGCGGCGAGATCGGCAAGTTCGGCCAGTGGGCGCTGACCTTCTCGTTGTCGAGCCTGCCGCTGCTGGTCAACATCATGATCTACCTGGTGCTGGTGCCGATCCTGGTGTTCTTCTTTCTCAAGGACCGCGAGCAGATCGCCCACTGGGTCAGTGGTTACCTGCCCAAGGAGCGGGCGCTGATGACCCGGGTGGCCGAAGAGATGAACCGGCAGATCGCCAACTACATCCGCGGCAAGGGCATCGAGATCCTGATCTGTGGCGTGGCCACCTACATCGCCTTCATCAGCCTGGGGCTCAACTATGCGGCGTTGCTGGCCCTGCTGGTCGGCCTGTCGGTGGTGGTGCCCTATGTCGGCGCGGTGGTGGTGACCGTGCCGGTGACCCTGATTGCACTGTTCCAGTGGGGCTGGGGCGATCAGTTCATCTACCTGATGGTGGTGTACGCGATCATCCAGGCCCTGGATGGCAACGTGCTGGTGCCGTTGCTGTTCTCCGAGGCGGTGAGCCTGCACCCGGTGGCGATCATCTGCGCGGTGCTGCTGTTTGGCGGGTTGTGGGGGTTCTGGGGGATCTTCTTTGCCATCCCGCTGGCGACCTTGTTCAAGGCCGTGCTGGATGCCTGGCCGCGGCGCGAGCCAATGGTGGCGCCGCTGCTTTGAGCTTTTGTGGGAGCTGGCTTGCCAGCGATACAGGCGCATTGGCCCTTGCGGCTAGCGCGGTGATGCAATCGCTGGCAAGCCAGCTCCCACAGGTAAAGCGCTATCAGGCCTTGTTCAGCGCCTGCGCCTCAGCCAGTACGGCATCCACATGCCCTGGCACCTTGACCCCACGCCAGGCCTTGCGCAGCACGCCATCCTTGTCGATCAGGAAGGTGCTGCGGTCCACGCCCATATACTCCTTGCCATAGAGCTTCTTCAGCTTGATCACGTCGAACAGCTGGCACAGGGCCTCGTCCTTGTCGCTGATCAGCTCGAAAGGGAAGGCCTGCTTGGCCTTGAAGTTCTCGTGGGACTTGATGCCATCGCGCGAAACGCCAAACACCAGGGTGTTGGCTGCTTCGAAGGCCGCATGCTGGTCACGGAAACCCTGGCCTTCGGTGGTGCAGCCCGGGGTGCTGTCCTTGGGATAGAAGTACAGCACCACCTGCTTGCCCTTGAGCTCAGCCAGGCTGACGCTCTGGCCACTGGTGGCCTGGGCCTGGAATTCGGCGACGGGTTGGTCGAGTTCAACGGCCATGTAAAGCTTCCTTACATCGGGTTCTGTGGGCGCCACGGTTCGATCAGCGCATCCAGGTTCAGGGCATCGGAGAAGTCCAGGAACTGGTCGCGCAGCCAGCTGATCTGGGTACCGGCCGGCAGGGTCACGGTAAAGGTGGCGTTGAGCATGGTGCCGCCGGTCTGCGGGGCCTGGTAGGTATCGCAGGTCAGGTTCTCCAGCTCCACGTGGTGGTCGATGAAGAACTGGCACAGTTCGTTGATGATGTCCGGGCGATAGGCGGCGCTGACATAGGCCACGTACGGCAGCGACAGCGGGCGCACTTCCAGTTCGGCGCTGCGCACCACGTTGACGGTGAAGGTGTGCTTCTTGGCCAGGCCCGGTAGGGCCGTTTCAAAGCGCGCCAGGGCGTCCCAGCTGCCGGCGACCTGCAGCACCAGGGCACTGCACTCGCCGTGGCGGGTCAGGCGCGAGGTGACGACCGAGCAGCGATTGTCGTTGCTGGCCCGGCACAGGATGTTGGTCAGCTCCATGGGATTGGCACCCAGGGCGCTGATGACAAGGAATTGTTCGCGAACGGTGGGGGTGGACATGCAGCATTCCTAAAGCGATGAGCGGTCGGTACCAGACGTGGCACAAAGGCCGGTAGGCAGGACCCGGGGCTCAGGATCGAGCCTTGGGGCGCTGGCTACGCGCATTGTCGGCAGCCCGGCGGGCCACTATGTACCGATCAAAGACAGAAGGGTAGCGAAAATGGCCGCGGAGGGGAATGCTCCGCCCGCCTGCTTCGCTTGTGCAAGGCCGATGGCGCCAGTACCATTACCGCTCTCTTTTTCCGGCAGGAGCAGTTTCATGATTGCGGGCAGTATGGTGGCATTGGTCACACCCATGGATGCACAAGGGCGTCTTGATTGGGACAGCCTCAGCAAACTCGTGGACTTCCACCTGGAAAACGGCACCCACGCCATCGTTGCCGTCGGTACTACCGGCGAGTCGGCGACCCTGGATGTCAATGAGCACATTGAAGTCATCAAGGCGGTGGTCAAGCAGGTCAATGGCCGTATCCCGGTGATCGCCGGCACCGGCGCCAACTCCACCAGCGAAGCCGTGCACTTGACCCGCAACGCCAAGGAAGCCGGTGCCGATGCCTGCCTGCTGGTGGTGCCGTACTATAACAAGCCGACCCAGGAAGGCCTGTACCAGCACTTCAAACACATTGCCGAAGCCGTCGACATCCCGCAGATCCTCTATAACGTACCCGGCCGCACCTCCTGCGACATGCAGGCCGAGACCGTGATCCGCCTGTCGACCGTGCCGAACATCATCGGCATCAAGGAAGCCACCGGCGACCTGAAGCGCGCCAAAGCCATCCTTGACGGCGTGAGCAAGGACTTCATCGTCCTGTCCGGCGACGATCCGACCGCCGTCGAACTGATCCTGCTGGGCGGCAAGGGCAACATTTCCGTGACCGCCAACGTCGCCCCGCGGGAAATGGCCGACCTGTGCGAAGCCGCCCTTGCGGGCAATGCCGAGAAGGCTCGCGCGATCAACGAACAACTCATGCCCTTGCACAAGGACCTGTTCATCGAAGCCAACCCGATTCCGGTGAAGTGGGCTTTGGTTGAAATGGGCCTGATGCACAAGGGCATCCGCCTGCCACTGACCTGGCTGAGCGAATCCTGTCACGATACGGTACGCCAGGCGATGCGCCAGTGCGGCCTGAAGTTTTAATTGAGGACGTACACCGCATGAAGCGATTGGCTGGTCTTTCCGCCCTTGCCTTGATCATCTCCAGCACCAGCGGTTGTGGCTGGCTCTGGGGCGAAGAGGGTTACTTCCGTGACCGTGGCAGCGATTATCTGGAGGCCACCCAGAAGCCGCCGATGCAGCTGCCACCGGACGTCAGCAGTGCCAAGCGGCTCGATCCGCTGCTGCCGATTCCGCGCAACGTCGCCGACGACAACGTCAAGGGCGAGTTCGAAGTGCCGCGTCCGCAACCGCTGACTGCCGGTGCCGACATCAGCGATTTCAGCCTGCAGAAGAGCGGCAGCTCGCGTTGGGTCCTGGCCCAGCGTTCGCCGGCTGAAGTCTGGCCGGTGGCGCGTCAGTTCTTCGAAGACAACGGCTTCCGGATCGCCGAAGAGCGTCCGCAAACTGGCGAATTCAACACCACCTGGCAGCGTTTCGACGAGCTCTCGGCGTCCATGGCCAAGCGCCTGGGCAGTGCCTCGAGCAGCAGCGACAACGAAGTCCGTGCGCGCATCCGCATCGAGCCGGGCGTGCAGCGCAACACCAGTGAGGTTTACATCGTCACCGTCGAACGTCCGGCCGGCAGCACTGCCGAGCAAGACTTCCCGGCGCGTTCGAACAACACCGGTGTCGACGCCATCCTGGTCGACGAAATGCTCGCCAGCATGACCCGCAGTGCCGAGAAGGGCGGTTCGGTGTCGTTGCTCGCAGCCCGCGATTTCGATGCCCCGAGCCGCGTCAGCCTGAGCGAAGACGGCAGCGGCAACCCGGTGCTGAACCTGGGCGCCGACCTCGATCGCGCCTGGTCCAGCGTTGGCCGTGCCCTGGAACAGGGTGAATGGCGCGTTGAAGACATCAACCGCAGCCTGGGCCTGTACTACATCAACCTCGCCGAGAAGGCCGAGACCAAGGAGCAACCAGGCTTCTTCAGTCGCCTGTTCGGCAGCGCGCCGAGCAAGGAAGAGCGTGAAGCCCGTGCCGAGCGTTATCAGGTTCGCTTGAGCAAGGTGGGCGAAAGCGTTCAGGTGACCGTCGAGAAGAACATCAACACCGTGGCCCCGGCAGACGTCGCCCGCCGCGTGCTGAGCGTGATTCAGGACAACCTGGGTTAAGTGCGCTTCGCCGTACTTGGAAGTGGAAGCCAGGGAAATGGCACGCTGATCGCCAGTGGCAATACGTTGCTACTGGTCGATTGCGGCTTTTCCCTGCGTGAAACCGAGCGGCGCCTGGCGCTGCTCGGCGTTTCTGCGGCGCAATTGAGCGCGGTGCTGGTCACCCACGAACATGCCGACCACGTGCATGGGGTCGGGTTGCTGTCACGGCGCTACAATGTACCGGTCTACCTCAGCCGCGGCACCTTGCGCGGCATGCGCAAGCCGGTCGAAGCCGCAGGCTTCCTGGCCGCCAACGACACCTTGCAGTTGGGCGACTTGAGCGTTACCGCCGTCGGCGTCACTCACGACGCGCTGGAGCCGCTGCAGTACGTATTTGGCGATGGCAGCCGGCGCTTCGGTGTGCTGACCGACCTGGGCTCGTATGATGCGGCCCTGCTCAGCAGCTACCAGGGCCTGGACGCCCTGCTGATCGAGGCCAACCACTGTCGCGACCTGCTCGGACGCGGGCCTTATCCGATGTTTCTCAAGCAGCGGGTGGGCGGCGACTACGGACATTTGAACAACCATCAGGCCGCGCGCCTGGTGTCGGAGCTGGACTGGCAGAACCTGCAACACCTGGTGCTGGCCCATCTCAGCAGCAAGAACAACCAGCCACAGCTGGCCCGGCAATGCTTCGTCGATACCCTCGGCTGCGACCCGGACTGGCTACAAGTGGCCAATCAGGATTCCGGGCTCGACTGGCGTGAAATCGCCTAGCCCATCATTTAGCAAGCGGAGCCCATCATGGAAAAACGTGAAGAACTCTACCGCGGCAAAGCCAAGTCGGTTTACAAGACCGACGACGCTGACCGCTTGATCCTGCTGTTTCGCAACGACACCTCGGCGTTCGACGGCAAGCGCATCGAACAGCTCGACCGCAAGGGCATGGTGAACAACAAGTTCAACGCCTTCATCATGCAAAAGCTTGAAGAAGCCGGCATCCCGACCCAGTTCGACAAACTGCTGGGCGACAACGAGTGCTTGGTCAAGAAGCTCGACATGATCCCGGTCGAATGCGTCGTGCGTAACTACGCTGCCGGCAGCCTGGTCAAGCGCCTGGGCGTCGAAGAAGGCATCAAGCTCGAGCCTTCGACCTTCGAACTGTTCCTCAAGAACGACGAGAAGGGTGATCCGTTCATCAACGAATCCCACGTTGTTGCCTTCGGCTGGGGCACCGCCGAGCAACTGGTGAAGATGAAAGCCCTGTCGCTCAAGGTCAACGAAGTGCTGAACAAGCTGTTCGACGACGCCGGCCTGCTGCTGGTCGACTTCAAGCTCGAGTTCGGCGTATTCCACGGTGAGATCGTCCTTGGTGACGAGTTCAGCCCGGACGGCTGCCGCCTGTGGGACAAAGAGACCCGCAAGAAGATGGACAAGGACCGCTTCCGCCAGGGTCTGGGCGACGTTATCGAAGCCTACGAAGAAGTTGCCAAACGCCTGGGCGTGCCGCTGTAACCGGCAAGTTCACGCAAGCGCCTGATACCACGCGAATTTTTTTCGCAAACAGGCTTTGCCTTTCGGCAAACTGCTGGTATCATGCGCGCCACTGGAGAGATGCCGGAGTGGCCGAACGGGACGGATTCGAAATCCGTTGTACTGGCAACAGTACCTAGGGTTCAAATCCCTATCTCTCCGCCATATTAAAGGCCCCGAGCGCTTATAGCCCTCGGGGCTTTTTTCATTTGGGGGAATTTTGGTGCAATCAAATTCCCCCAAGGTCCCCCAGCACTGCCTCTGCATACTCGCCATGATGGATATCACGAGCTATGGCGTAGGCAGCCTTTGCCTCTTCCAGGGTCGCAAACAGGCCTAGCTCGATCCTTTTGCCGTTCGCCCTGATCCTCGCTCGGTACTTGCCGCTGGCCTTGTGGAGATCCACTCCGCGCACGCCGGTCGCCGATGTAGACAGGGCGCCCACATTGCAAAGGTTCTGCGACCTACTGGCCTCGCGCAGATTCACGAACCGGTTATCGCCAGGACTCCGATTGATGTGATCGATATCGCCCTGGGGCCACTGTCCGGTCACGTACAGCCATGCCAGGCGGTGCGCTTGATAGCTGACCAGGTCGATACGAATTTCCACGTAGCCAGACTTTTTCACCTTTCCGGCGACCGAGCCGAGCTTCACTTTCTGTTTGCGGACCGCCCACCTGAACTCTCCGGTTTCGGGGTCATATGTCAGCTGCTCACGTAATCTTTCTCGGGTCAGCAAGATGGTTCGAGCCTCTTGGCGGAAGTGGTCGACATATTTTACCGCTTGACGCTCCCCCATGCTCCCCCATAAATTCGCGGCCATGGCCTACTACGAAAAACGCGGGGACGCCTGGCGCGCCCAGATCCGCCGCAAAGGATACCCAACCCTTTCTGCTACCTTCGACACCAAGGCAGAAGCCCAGCGCTGGGCGGCTGAGGTTGAAGGCGATATGTCGCGTGCGCGCTTCGTCGACATGCGCGAGGCCGAGAGCACCACCCTGGCCGAGGCGCTGGACCGATACCTGTCCGAGGTGACCTCGACCAAGAAGGGCGCCAAGCAGGAGGAGGTCCGCATCAAGAAGTGGAAGGAGCACAAGCTGGCCAGTAAGGGGCTTGCCGCCATCCGCTCAAGCGACATGGCTGCGTACCGCGATGCCGAGCTCAAAGAAGGGAAGTCGACTGCGACGGTTCGACTCAACTTGGCGGTGATCAGCCACCTCTACACGGTGGCCACCAAGGAGTGGGGTATCGAAGGACTGACCAACCCTTGCCGGGCGATCCGGATGCCGAAGGGTAGCAAGGAGCGGGATAGGCGGCCGACGCCGGCGGAGCTCACGGCTCTCTACAAAGCGGCAGGCCAGATCAATGCTCAGTTACCGGTATTCATCGAGTTGGCGGTTGAGACGGCAATGCGTCGTTCTGAATTGCTGCTCCTGCGCCGCGACCAGGTGCGAGGCAAGGTTGCCTATCTGGAAGACACCAAGAACGGCGAGCGCCGCGCGGTGCCGCTTTCTTCCCGGGCAATCGCCCTGCTCGAGGGGCTGCCCACACCGATCAATGGCGGGCGGTACTTCAGCCTGGCACTCAACACGATCAGCAATTACTTCCCGAGGGCCTGCGTGGCTGCTGGGATTGAAGGCCTGCGCCTTCACGACCTTCGCCATGAGGCGACGAGTCGATTCTTCGAGCGGGGGTTCACCATGATGGAGGCGGCCTCTATTACCGGGCACAAGACCCTCGCGATGCTCAAGCGCTACACGCACCTCAGTCCTCAGGATCTAGCAGAGAAACTTGGTTAATAGTGACCAAAGTGGCATTCTGTCCTATCGCAATCACCTTAAAGAATCTCACCTCAACCTCGGAAAGGAGAGCCAATGAAGCTCGAAACCATTAAGGTCAAGCGTTTTAAGGCGCTTTATGATGTAGAGCTGAAGAACCTTCCGAAGTTTGCTGTGTTCATTGGGGCGAATGGAAGCGGCAAGACAACACTGTTTGATGTGTTTGGCTTTCTGAGGGACTGTCTAAATACAAACGTCCGAGCTGCGCTTCAACGTAGGGGCGGGTATAAGGAAGTCGTTTCTAGGGGGTGCGAGGATGATGGGATCTATATCGAACTTCAATTTCGAATGCCAATTGCCACGGTAGAGCGTCTTGTTACTTATAGCGTCTCTATCAAGCTGGATGATGGCAAACCCATAGTTGCCGAAGAGCGACTGAAGTATAAGCGTGCAGCTTATGGGTCTCCTTTCAACTTTTTGAATTTCAAAAATGGCAGTGGATTCGCCATTGAAAACGAGGAAGATTTTGATCGCCCTGACGAAGAATTGTCTCGCGAGCAACAAACCTTGGAAAGTGCTGATATTTTAGCGATTAAGGGGCTTGGGCAGTTCCAAAGGTTCAAAGCAGCTAGTGCATTTAGGCAGCTTATCGAAAAATGGCATCTCTCTGATTTTCATATACATGAAGCGCGCAGAACTCAAGAGGCAGGCTACGCGGAACATTTGTCGCCTAATGGGGAAAATCTAGCGTTAGTCGCTCAGTTTATGTATGAAAATCACCGGGACAAGTTTGACTTTGTACTGGAGAAAATGAAGCAGAGAGTTCCCGGGGTTAAGGAAGTTGAAGCAGTAGAAACTGAAGATGGTCGCATTGTGCTGCGCTTTCAGGATGGCAGCTTCAAAGATCCGTTCATTTCTAGATATGTTTCCGACGGAACTATCAAGATGTTTGCCTATCTTTTGTTGCTTCATGATCCCGTACCGCACCCGTTACTTTGTATTGAAGAGCCTGAGAACCAGCTGTATCCCAGCCTTATGATCGAATTGGCCGAGGAATTCAGAGCGTATGCTGAGCGAGGTGGCCAAGTCATTGTGTCGACCCACTCGCCAGACTTGCTGAATCGTATCCAGCTTGATGAAATTTATTGGTTGTCTAAGCGCGAAGGTCGAACTGTTATTCGTCGAGGTAGCGAGAACCCGCAGCTGGTGGCTCTAGTTGCAGAGGGCGACCTTCCGGGTTCGTTGTGGAAGCAAGGAGCGTTTCCAGAGGTCGATCCGTCATGAACATAGTTTTCATGCTCGAAGAGCCCTCAATGAAGCATTTTTTGGCTGGCTTCATAGGGCGACTGTTTCCTGAACACTTCACTGTCACCTACTTGGTGCACGAAGGGAAGCAAGATCTCGAAAAGTCAATTCCTAGAAAGCTCAGGGGGTGGCAGGTACCAAACAGTTACTTCATAATTGTTCGCGATAAAGATGGTGAAGACCCCTTGGTTCTGAAAGCTCGGTTGAGGGAGTTGTGCGCGGATCGGCCAGAGTCACTTATCAGGATTCCAGTGCATCATCTAGAAAGTTGGATTCTGGGCGACCTCCCGGCGTTAGCAATTGCATTCAATAAACCAAGCTTGGTAGCTCTGGCCGGGAACAGGAAGTTCAGAAGTCCCGATAGTTTGGCTAACGCTTCTCAGGAGCTCGCAAAACTTATACCTGGCTATCAAAAGGTCGGAGGGGCGCGAAGCGTGTCCCCCCATGTAAATATAGAAAACAACCTTTCGCGAAGCTTCAATCTATTTATCCGAGATGTGAAACGGCTGGCTGGCATAGAGCCAGTTTAGTCATGCTACTCCCCGAAGCGACGGGGGTGTCTGACGCTTGCGTCCGACACCTGGTTTCTGGTGCACTCCATCTCGAAACTCGCGCAGAAACTTGCGCACATCTTCCTTTAGCCAGCAGTGCCGGTTGCCCATCTTGAAGCTCTTGGGCAGCCACGGCACTCCGCGGCGAATCCCTTCTCTGATCGACGCCTCGGTCCGACCAAGCAGCTTGGCCAGACCTTCGACCGTGAGCACTTCCGTTTCTTCGCTCATTCCTTCCTCCCGGCCTGACACGTCAGGTTCTCGCCTTCTCGCCAACCTGTCGCGTCAGTTGCCTGTAGTTCCGCGATCACCGACTTGATGCCTGCCACATAACTGCCAGGGCGATCGACCGCCGCACCGGTCAGACGCTCGATCACGACCTCCACCGGCGACCCTCGGAGCAAGCCGACCAGGTCAATCGCCCAGTTGCGCCCCTCCAGGAACATGAAGTGGTTAATCGGGCCATCCACCACGATCTCGGCGCTGGTCTTCGTAGCGCTGGCGGAAGTGATCTTCGCAGACGCCTTGGCGGAAGCTCTGGACTGCACTGAGTTAATCCGCCCACGAGCGCGGCAGAGAGCCATATCAGCGAGGGTGCGCATGGCTGGCATCCTCCAGCTCGGCGATGGCGCGCAGGCGCAGCGTGATGCCGCATTCCCTAGCCAGTTGATCGAGCCTTCCCACGCTGGTAGTGCTGTCCTGCAGTGCCTGGCCGAAACGCACCAGCCGCCTGCCCAGGTCGTCAAACTCATTGCGAGGCTTGCTGGCTTGATTCATGGCTGCTGCACCTGCAGTTGTTCCAGGCGTATGGCTGTGTCGATCTCCTGATCCAGCTCCGCGCTGGTGAGTAGGGTGTCGCCGCGCAGGACTAGCAGATCGGTTTCGGTGTCCTCGATGCACTCCCGGTCGCGCAGCCACCGGTACCGCCTGGCATCGGCCATCAGCTTGACGTGCTCATCAATGTCGAACTCGGAAGTGTTCGCTGGCGCCAATCTGCCAGCCAGCACCAGCGCGCCGAGCAGCACCTGCTTCTGCTGCTGACCGTGCAAGTACTCGCGCATGCCCTTGATGAAAACGCTGTTCATCGAGCGGTCATCGGCATCAGCTGCAGCTTGAATGTCGTCACGCATACCGTCGGGCAGGCGTACAACGAATTTGTCAGCAGTTCTTGAATCGTAACTGTTCATCGATTTTCTCCAGGCAAGCCGATACCCGGCCGCGTTGTTGGCTTTCGCAAAAATCAGGGATGGTTCAGATCAGGCAGGTCGTGTCACGCTGCTGCCAGCGCGCACTCGGCGCGCCTGGTTGCTACACGGTTTTCAATCTTCCGCTCTGCGCCGTTACCACCTCGGCGCACACGCAGCAACTGGTCGTCACTCACAACCCCATGCACCGCCATGATCGCGGCGAGTACAGCGGCAGGACTGATGATGCCTCGTTTGAAGGCCTCTGCTACGAGAGCTGCTCGGCGAGTTACACCCCATTTCGTACCAAGGGCGATCAGACGTTTTTTAACGCCATCCTCACTGATTCCTAAGACACGAGCAGCTTCTTTGCCCGATGCACCACCTGCGATCGCCAGCAAGCACTCCAACTCGCGCGGAGCTGCGCCGCACCCCAGGAGGCCTTGCCAGTTGCCGAGTGTGATTGATGCAGGTGGTGCGGTCATGACAGTGCTCCTTGCCGTAAGTGATGTGGCAAAGAGTACCAATTGGATAATTTTGGTCAATCATTTTGGTAAATATTTTTTCCAAAAAAAAGCCCGCGTCTAAGCGGGCTCTTTTCCAACAGGTTCAGATCCTTGATCCGCCCCAAGCATATACCACTCTCCCGAGCACCTGAACGCGCTCTTCCAGGTCAGCCGGTACCATAATCTCTTTGTACTGTGGATTGTCAGACACGATGCGAATCCCATCCAGTTCACGCTGAATTCGCTTGACCAGCAACGACGTACTCATAGCGATCAGATACACGGCGTCATACGTGACGGATTTCACTCCGGTATC
This sequence comes from Pseudomonas sp. JV241A, assembly GCF_900275665.1. Classification (NCBI taxonomy): domain Bacteria; kingdom Pseudomonadati; phylum Pseudomonadota; class Gammaproteobacteria; order Pseudomonadales; family Pseudomonadaceae; genus Pseudomonas; species Pseudomonas sp. JV241A. The sequence continues at coordinate 12,103 of NZ_OPYO01000029.1, read as the reverse complement.
AATCAGAAGTAAGTCGCCATGCTTGATGGTGGGCGCCATGGACTCGCCCATCCCTGTGATGATTCTCAAATTCGAAAGGTCAGTCATGGTGATGGTGCGGCGTAGCCATTCGACCTCTAGAGACATGCAGCTAGCTACAACTTCAATATCGGGCGGGTGACAGCCAGGCCCCATAGAGGCCTCGACATCCATCACCGGTATATCCACGTGGCCCTTGTACCTCTCTATCTTCTGAGCAAGCCGAACAGGGATATCCATGTTCACTGGCGATAGCTTGTCTGGATTAGTGGCTGGGTCCCACGCGCCGCCTGCTTCAAGCTTGGTGAGGGGGGTGTCAAGGTACCCGGTATCGATCCCTAGCGAGCGCTCGATCTCACGAGCCATGGATTCTCCAATGTTCCTTGAATGCGCGGGGTTATCAGAGAACAGCCTCGACACGTAGGAGGCAGGCTTGCCAATAGCCTCGGCCAGGGACGACTTGCGCCCGCTGAACATTGTGAGAAGGAGCTTGTGAAGGCGGTGGCGCCGAACGTCTTTGATTTCCATACCTGAAATGTACCTTTTATTTCCCATGAGGGAAATTACCTTGAATTGGTACATTTTCTGGGTAAGCTAGGCTGAAAATGCACCATTAGGTAAATTCCATGAACCTGGCCGAATACCTTGAATCCCTACCCAGGGGCGGGAAGAAAATCATCGCCCTGCGGCTGGGTGTGACCGCTTCTTACTTGTCTCGCCTTGTCTCGGGTGATCGATCGGTCACTGCCGAAAGGGCTATTCAGATTGAGGAGGCTACCGACGGGGCTGTCACTCGTTCAGAGCTTCGTCCTGACATCCGGTGGACCTCGCCAAAGCGCCCAAAGCGCGCCCCGAAGATCGCTCCCCCAACCATGAATGAAACTCTACAGGCAACCCGCCACCAACACAGCTCCACTCGCGTGGCTGTGAATTCATCCAGTATGACACGTGGTGCTGTATGAATTCACAGGTGTATTTCCCCCCTTACGGGAATTGTCTGGATCGCAGACCATCGAGCACTGATGCCAAACCACAATATGACTCCGGTGCAAGTAGTAACTCGCACGAGTTGAGTGGAATCGTAATGCGGTTTTGTAGATCCTCATTGCAAGCAGGTCCTGTTGAGGGCCTTCCAATGGCGAGCTGTCGCCGCTTGAATGATTTGAAACCTAACTCGAGCGCAGGTTGCGCTTTCAAGGATGCGTGATATGCGCCCGCGATCTTTTATTCCGCCGACCCGTCCAGGGTAGGCAACAGCAACCCCAATGGCCGGGGTTGCATATCTGAGATTTGTGGGATGGTGGATTGAAAAACCTTCGCCCACAAAAAACCCGGCTTGCCGGCCGGGTTCCTTAACCAGCTCCCTGCAAGGAGCTTTCGTGAATCTTCGTCATTTGGAGACGATTTCATGCACCCAAAAAATACCACCGGTTATGACCCGGCGCAACTCCCGCCCTTGCGCAAGCTTGAGTTTGGTAGCCTCGACATGGTCGGCGAACACCTGTTCTGCATTCGTGAAGGCCAAAGCGTCGTGGATGGTTTGGCGCTCGCCGCGGAGCTCGCTGACGGGGTTCATCAGCTTGGTAACCGTCTCGCAGCAGAGATCAATAACGGCGAAATCGCTTACCTCAGCGAGATGCGCAGCCTCGCGTTCTTGGCTGAGGTTGCTGGAGCTATCACTCGCGCAGCCCAGTACTCACTGAAAACGGGAGGTGCCGAATGATCCAGGCAATCCCTACCGTTGCAGACGTGGCGGCAGAAGCTGAGTTTCAGCTTCTGGCTGCCAGGGACCACCTTGTATGGCTGGCAGGCCTGGCTAGCGCTATTCAACTGAGCCATGTGCATGAAGGTGGGCGCAACGCTGAAGCGCTCGCCGGGCTGGCGAAATTCCTCGATGACACCGGATTCTCTGGCGTCGACAGTGCGATCGATATGTTCAGGCAGATTTCGGAAGATCATGCCGCGCCACGAAATTCGCCACCACCGAAACGTGGCGCGCCAGAAGCTAACGGACCACATCAGACCCTTGGCGAGAGACTGCTTTTAGCTCGCGAGGCAGCTTCACTCAGCCAGGCGGACCTGGCTATTCGCGCCGGCATGGAGCAGACCAGTATTTCGCAGATCGAATCTGGAAAGACCAAGCGCTCAAGCTTTCTCCCTGAGCTGGCTCGTGCCTGCGGCGTCAGTGCTGAGTGGCTCGCATTCGGCACGGAGGTGGCGGCATGAGCCTTGTCAGCATTCGCAGGGGATCCCTACACATTGAGGGGCATCTGCTGCATCCCGCCATCCTCGACGCGCAAGCGATGGCCTATATGAATTTCGCCCGCGCGGAGCATCGGAAGCTTGAGAGCCTGGTCCGTACCATCATCATTCCGATGTTGGGCGGCTACCAGAACGAATTAGCCAAGGAGCTCGAGCGACATCTTGAGCAGGCGCGGACCTTCAGCGGCAACTTTTGCTGGCAGCATCGCCACCTTGGCGCCTCGCATGGGGTGGTGGGCGAGGGGGAAGGCGTATGAACCTGATCACCAGCAACGTGCTGACTATGTCTTCGCGAGAGATCGCAGATCTGGTCGGGTCTCGCCATGACAACGTGAAAACCGCAATCGAGCGCCTAGTTGCCAAGGGCGTAATTTCCCAACCTGCGTTGCAGGATGGGGCGAGGGCGGCTAATGGTGTCGTCGTCACTGAGTACCTGGTCAACAAGCGCGACAGCTTCGTCGTGGTCGCACAGCTCTCGCCAGAGTTCACCGCAGCTCTTGTGGACCGCTGGCAAGAGTTGGAGAGCCAAGCCGGTCGCCCGATGACGCAGGCCGAGATCACCGCAGCCAACGCTAACCACTTAGTGGCGGTCGAGCGTCAGCAGCGGGAGCAGCAGGTGGCGCTGGAGCGGATCGAGCAGAAGGTCGAGGACTTGGGCCGGTTCCACGTTTGGGACTACTGCCCACAAAACTGCCTGTCGCTGACTGGCGTTAAAGCCGTGATGAGCGACCGCTATGGGCTATCCGGCCCTGTTGTTGACTACGTCTTGAAACTTTGGCCGCACCAACCAAACCCAGCCGGAATGGTCCGCAACGGTCACGAGGACGCCATGGGCAGCCAGTACATGGTATGGGCCAAGACCTTGGTTACCGCGGCCTTCAAGCGCTTTGTCTCCGAATCCACGATGGTCACTACCACCCAGGCAACCCACCCATATTTTGAGGGTCGGTTCCGCCTGGTCCAGAAGGTCAAGCCATGAAGAATCTCACCAAGTGGCAGCTCGTCGAGCGTGTGGCGGAACTGGCCGTAGAGCACTGCAAGGCCCACCACGCAGTTACTTGCCTGCGCGAAGAGTACAAGGACGAGTGCTTCCGTTACTTCCGTAACCACGGCGAGCCTTACCCAGATCGTCATGGCATCGACTACTCAGACCCTGCCTATGACGGCGTTATTCGCTACACCGAGCAGAGCTACGAGCGGATGACCAAAGCCAAGCGACACCGTTACAACGTCAAGCGCCGCTTTGACACCGCCGTGCGGAATCTGATGATCGAGACCGGTGAACTGCTCACGCGCCCGAGACCAGCCGCTGTGAAGCGCACAACGATCAATGGGGAGGCTCTGCATTGAACAGGCTTTCTATCCCCCGCCAGACGCAACAGCAGCGCGCTGGCGCTACGACCATTGCCGGGCCCTGGCCGAGCTATTCCCAGTTCAAAAGTTTTCCAGAGCGCGAGCGCTGGGTGCTTTACGGCTCCACCAAAGCGTACCGGGCGACGCTGGAAGACCAGGGGTTAGCCATGAGTGAGAGCTACGAAGCCTTTGTGCGCAGAGTTACAGAGGGGCTTGACCTGTGAGCATCATTCGCGCCCCTCGCCCAGAGGGAAACTTCTACCTGCTGAACAAGGCAATCAGCGAGGACTGGCGATTGAGCTGGGGTGCTCGAGGAATGCTTGTGTTCCTGCTTGGCAAGCCTGATCACTGGAAGGTGTCTCCCGCGCACCTGCGAGGCGAGACGGCGGGCTCAGCGAAGCCGACCGGCCGAGACGGTATTTACGGGCTACTGGACGAACTGATCAGCGCCGGATACGTGCGTCGTGAGCAGCCTCGGAGTGAGTCGGGCGTGCTCGGCGAAGTCACTTACCTGGTGTCTGAATCACCGCTTCCGGATTCACCGTATACGGCTGAACCGCTTCCGGCTGGACCGCATACGGCAAATCCGACACTAGTAAGTATTGAAGGTAAGCAAGGACTGAAAAAGCCAGCAAGTATTGAAAACCCTGCGGGTGCTGGAAGGGTGAAGGCTGGGAAGTTCGACCCACTGACCGCCAAACCCGCAAACGCGTCGGAAAAGGCCTGGGCCGACTTCTGTGAAATGCGGAAGGAAAAGCGCGCACCGTTGACCCCGAGGGCTTGCGAGTTGATTGCCAAGAAGCTGGCCAGCCATCCAGATCCCGATGCGGTGCTGGATAAGTCCACCACCAGCAGCTGGAGCGACGTGTACCCGGATTCAGTGTTACCGGGTGCTGGCGCCAAGAATGGTAAGCCGTCGGCCTTCAGCAACCTGCCTCAGCACACCCCCGATATGTACCAGGAGAGCCAAGATGGCCGTTCGAATTTCTGATCTGTTCCACCGTCGCCCAGCCATGCGCATCTTCTCCGGCGAGTGTGCCATTCACGGCCAGGTCGACATGAGCGAAGTTGAGCAACTGGACGGCTCGATGCTGGCGCGCGACTGCAAGCGCTGTGCCTGGGAGACTCTGCATGCCTCGCCGCGGGATTCGGTGGAGCATGCCTTGGCCAGCGCCCAGCGCAAGGCTGAGGAAACCATGGCCGCGCTGATCGGCGCCGGGATCACCCCGCGATTCGCTGGCGCGACCTTCGACTCATTCAGCACTGGGGCTGGTAGTTCCCAGGTCCACGCGCTGGAAGCCTGCCGTGACTACGCTGAGCAATTTCCCCAGAACTTCCGCGCCGGTCGCTCCCTGCTGCTGACCGGTAACGTCGGCTGCGGCAAGACCCACCTGGCAAGCGCAATTGTGCGCACAGTGGTTGCCGACCACTGCCGTGCGCTGATCATCCCGACCGGCGATATCGTCAGCATCGCCCGAGCTTCGATGGTGCCGGGTTCGGGGTACACCGACCGCGACGTGGTGCTGCACCTGGGCGGCCTTGATCTGCTGGTCGTTGATGAGGTCGGGTGCCAGAAGGGCAGCGAGTACGAGCTGGGCCTGTTGCATAACATCATCGACCGCCGGTATCAGGCTGTACTGCCCACCGTCCTGATCAGCAACCTCGGCCCCGATGGCCTGAAGGCCTACATCGGCGATCGCGCGCTTGACCGGCTACGGCAAAACGGCGGTGAGCTCGTTGGCTTTACCTGGTCCTCGATGAGGGCCTGCGCATGAGGGAGCTGTTCAGCATCGAGGCTGAGCACGGCGTCTTGGGGGCGGTCATGCAGGCCTCCCTGCAACAGGACGCCGGCTTGGTTGAGGACATTCTCGGCCAAATGGAATCGGGCGACTTCTACCACGCCGACAACGCGGCGCTGTTTGAGGTGATCCTGGGTATCCATGACCAGGGTGTGCCGGTTGACCCAGTCACCATAGGCTCGATTCAGCGCTCTCTGCCCAGCGGCCAGTTCACCATGGCCTACGCGGCCGAGATCACGAACAACGTGCCGTCGATAGCCAACTGGCGGACCTACGCCAAGCATGTCAAGGAGTGGGGGGTGATCCGCCGCATTCTGGACATCGCGGGCCAGGCGCAGGAGCTGGTGCAGAGCGGTGCGCCAACCGCGGAGGTGATCGCCGCCTCGCAGCAGGCCATGGCCGATCTGCGTAGCCTCGACGGAGAGGCGAAAGGCTTCAAGAGACTGGATCAGTGGATGGGTGATGCCGCTGATCTCGTGGATGAGAAGCATCGCGGTGTTGCACCCAAGTGGCCATCGACAGGGCTTGCTGATCTGGACGACCTGATGCAGGGCATTCGGCCGAAGAAGGTCACGGTCGTTGCCGGCCTGCCTGGTAGTGGCAAGACCACGCTGGCGCTGCAAATTGCTCAGCACAACGCGATCAAGGAGCGTAAGCCCTGGCTGGTGTTTTCCATTGAGATGCCGGGCGAGGAGCTTGGTCTGCGGGCTATCGCGTCGTTGGGCGGTGTGGATCTGCGCAAGCTGGACGATCCGGTGAAAATGCGGGATGACGACTGGTCAAGGATGTCTGGCGCCGTGGCCATTGCGCTTGAGGCGCCGCTGTTCGTCTGCGATGAGCCAGTTCAGACCCCGGCCAGCATCCGCGCGACCGCTAGGCGCTGCCAGCGTGAGCACGGGCTCGCCGGCGTCGTGGTCGATTACTTGGGGCTGGTGCGAAGCGAGCGTCAAGGCCGCACCCGGAGCGAGGAAGTCGGAAAGATCAGCAAAGCGCTCCTGCAGCTGGCCAAGGAAATGGGCATTCCCGTCATAGAGCTGGCGCAGCTCAATCGCGACTCGACCAAGCGCCCCGGGAAGAAGCCCCAGTCGAGCGACCTGCGCGATTCAGGGGAGATCGAGGCCGACGCCAGCTGCATCCTGATGGTTCACCGCGACATGGACACGGAGGAGGGGCAGAACGGCCTGACCGAGATCCTGATGACCAAATGCCGACATGCCCGCGTGGGGAGCTGTGTTCTCCAGCAGGAGGGCCAGTTTGGTCGATTCGCGAATTTCGCAGGCAACCGCTTGCCCACCGACGATGAAGTTGAGATGGCGCGAGGTAGCTATGCCAGCCGCTACAAGGGAGGTGCCCATGAGCGGTTCTAAAACTTTGACCGTCACCATCAGCGATGCAGAGATCCGCCGGCACGCTGCGGGAACTGCTCGCCAGCTACGGGACACCCGCCACCGCGAGCTACGGTTCCGTTATTCGACCACCGATCGCTCCCGGGGCGCTTGGCACGTCGTGTTCCGCCAGCGCTGGGGGAAGGCTGGCGATTACCCAGGGATCAACGCCAAGACCATGCTGGCAACGCTGCCGGCGATCCTGGCGCGGCGGGCTGCCGACGCGCACGCCAAGTCCACCACCACCAGTTGGACGACGGTAGGCGATGTGTTGGCGTGGTACCGAGACCGGATGAACCGTGACCGCGGGCTTTCGGCCAAACGCAAGGCTAGCGCCAAGTCTGCCTTGGATCGCCACCTGGTGCCGCGCCTGGGCGAACTACTGCTGGGCGAGGTCAGCAAGCAGATGATCGACCAGCACCTGATGTGGCCGATGCAGGAGCGCTATGCCTTGTCGTTTGTGCGGTCGGTTTATGGCGTGCTCTCCGTGTCGTTCCGTCAGGCCTTGCGCCTGGAACTGCTGCCGACCAACCCGATGGCAGCCTTGAAGTTCACCGACTTTGTGCGGACCCGGATCAGGCCTAAGCCTGCCCGCCTGCGCGGAGACGACGTACCAGGTCTGCTCGGGTTGCTGGCCGAACGCTTCGAAGTCGAGCCGGCGGGCTGCATGCTGGCCTTGATGATGCTGTGCCACGGCTCGCGACTGGGTGAGACCCGGCTGGCGCGCTGGCGTAACGTAAACCTCGAGGCGGGGCGCTGGTTCATCCCCGCGGGCGATACCAAGACCAAGGCCGAGCACACGCTGCCACTGACCAACCAGGCCTGCGCTCTGCTGCGCCGATACCAGTGCTTGCAGGCCGCTCGGGGCTATACCGGCCCACTACTATTCCCCGGCAGCCACAGCGCGCCGCTGAGCCCGAGCAAAGCCAACACCCTGTTCACCGATCTGGCCAAGGGTGAATGGTCGAGCCATGACCTGCGCAAGGTAGCCCGCACGGCGTGGACCGATCTTGGGGTCGACTACATGGTGGGCGAGCTGCTGCTGAACCACGCCATGAAGGATCTGGATGCCACCTACATTCATACCACCGCCGAGGGCCTGAAGCGTCGCGCCCTGGAGGCCTGGCATCAGCAGCTCGATCAGCAAGGTTTCAACGCTCTTCACGCCGGGACATTCACGGGACAGAAAAACCATCCTGCGATCGTTGGCGCCAGTAACAACGCTGGTTTCAGCACCTCACAGCATCCATCCCAAGGGAGGATGCAAATTCACGAAAACAAGCCAGGAGCTGGCCATGAGTAACGTCACAGCGGCCATGCCGCGCAAGAATCTGACCCCAATCGAGCGAGAGTTCCTGAAGAAGGGCAACCGCCTACTGCTAGACCAAACCAATGGCCGTATCGGATCGGCCGCACTGATGGACATCGTCGCCGACTGGCACGCCTCTCGAGCCAACCAAGGCTTCGAGCAGTTCGCCAAAGCCTGGATCATCCAAGGCGGCGCCAAGAACAAGCACGCCTTCAAGCTCCTCTGCGAGCTGTTTGGCCTGGACACCGACCCAACGCCTCGGAGGGCTGCATGAAGAAACGCACTTACCTGGACAAACCCCTGGGCGACACTGAGTACCTGCTGGAGCAATGGGGCTGGTGGCGGATGGATGGAATGGGCGTGCCTCGGTACGTCTCTCCGCTGTTCGCCTTGATGCGCGACAACGTGCCGTCTGAAGGTGGTACTAAGCAGTACATGGTGACCGATGACCTAGCACTGATAGTCGACGGCGCCGTGGCCCGCCTGACGAAGCGAAACCAGCAGATGGGCGACTTCATTTGGTTCTACTTCGGGGCAAAGCAGCCGGCAATGCGCGTTGGAAGCGGCGCGGGGATGTCGGAGCGGAAAGCCCGCGAGATCATCAAGGCGGGTGTCGCCTGGATCGATTGCGCACTGGAAGAAATTCGAGAGGCTGCGTGAAAAACTCTATGCGGGCGGATAAACACCTGTTTTCATAGCAGCGTGTCCAGCTTGCAACGCATCACGACACTGAGAAACCCCGACAATTTAGTCGGGGTTTTCCTTTCTGAGGTCAGTCTTGAATCTCAACCTCAGTGATGGTCGCTGACTGTCGGGCCGCATAAAAACCTCGCTCATCCAAGGACTGCTTCACCTGGGCGCTATTGAGCCCAGTTGGTAGCTTGGTGAAATCCACTTGGCGTTCAAACGCCAAGCCATCCAAGAATTCGGACCCTGCTCCCGATATCCTCGGGATTCCTTCACCATCTTTCACTATCAGCACTCGATCAAGAGCTCGGAAAATATCAACTCGCATCTGAAGCCCTTTAGCGTCGATTGATCGCTGATAGTAGCTTTATGCCATTTAGTCTCATAGCTGGCTATTTATCCAGAGCCCGGCCCTTGAGTCAGGCTTTTTCATTTTGCCCGCTTATGGCATCGTGCCAGTCTCTTCAAAGGAGCTGGATATGAGCATTTATACGGATCTTCAAAATCGATATGAGAACCGAGAAGCAGCGCTGGCTAAGCAGGTTTACCTTCTTTCCAAGGCGGCAGCGGGATTGTCGGACAGCTTCGGGAGTTACCTAGGGCTGCCATCGCCTCGCTGGAATAATCCTGAAGGGAAGCCAGGCGATTATTACGTTCGTTTAGGTGTAGGTGAGCGCAATGCGTTCGAGGAAAAACCCTGGACGCAAATGTCTTCACTCGGTGGTGTTGTTTCGTTCTCAATTGCGCTGACACTCGTCTCTGAGGACTGTTACTCCCGGACGACCTATGTTTTCCCCGTAAGCGTAGAGTTTGTCGAAGGTGGGTATCTGTTCAAGCTCAATGAAGGAGATCAGGTACTTTTGAGCGTTGCAGAAGTGACGTCTGGTGCTTTTAGCGAAGTGCATTCCAAGATGGTAGAGCGTCTGACTCAGATCCTGGACCCTTCAAAAGTCCTAATCAAAAACTGACCCACCCCCCATTTCAGTAGCCCCGCACTTGCGGGGCTTTTTTTATTCTGCTCCCAATAAGGGAGGAATCGAGATGCCGAACATGCCCGAGAAGGACCCTGGCCTGTGGGCCGCACTGATTGCCTGGGTGATTGCCCACCAGCCGCAGCTTTATGCTGCTGGCCTGTCCGTTGGTATCGCCGCGTTGCGCGTTGTGTACGGCGGCGGTACTCGCCGACAGATGTTCCTGGAGGGCGCCCTGTGCGGCCTCATCACCCTGGCCCTGGTGCCGCTGCTCGAATGGATGGGCTTGCCGCAGGGCATGGCAACCTTCGCCGGTGGTGCTGTTGGCTTCATGGGTGTGGAGAAGCTGCGGGGATACTCCGATCTGTTCCTGTCCCGCAAGGCGCAGGGCTAACGCATGTCTCTCCCAGACGCAGGCAAAAAGCCGAAGCCATACGGTTATCGCTGGCAGCAGGCTCGCGAAGGTTGGTTACGCAGCCATCCATTGTGTATCCGATGCCATAAAGATGGTTTCGTGAAGCCTGCCACCGTCGTTGACCACATCAAGCCACACCGCGGTGACATGTCCCTGTTCTGGGATCGCAGCAACTGGCAATCGCTATGCACCAACTGCCACAGCTCCTACAAGCAGCGCTTGGAGAAGTCAGGGCGCGAGGTTGGCTGCGACGTCAGCGGCAGGCCTCTGGACCCACGGCACCACTGGAATCGGCCCTCCTGAGCCCTCACAGGCCCAGTCAAGCGGTCTTCCCAGGGGTAGGGGGGGTAAAAAGTTTTTTGCGAAGCCTTTCCTGACCGTTCGCCCCCCTCTTTGTGCAAAGCCGCGAAATGAAATGTTTTTTTTTGGGAGCAAATAATGGCCGGGAGACGACCCACTCCGACGGAGCTGAAGCTTGTCAGAGGGAATCCTGGTAAGCGTCCGATCAACAAGAACGAACCCAAGCCTGCGAAGCGTATCCCCAGCGCGCCAGGGCATTTGAGCAGTGAAGGCCAGGTCGCATGGGGGCGACTCACGGTCTTGCTGGATCGCATGGGTGTGCTGACCGAAGCCGATGGCTTCGCGCTCGAACGACTCTGTGATTGCTACTGTAGTGGTCAACTAATCCCGGACACTGCGTTAAGTTTTTCTTCGGCAACAGCGGGCGCCAGACCGCTGTTGAACTGATGCGGTCGCTGCCAGTTGTAGCGCTGCATCAGAAACCGACCAATATCCTGCTGTGCCAGCGAAGCACTCATATAACCCACGGTCGGTACCCATTCCGTTTTCAGGCTGCGAAACAACCGTTCCATCGGTGCATTATCGTGGCAGTTTCCACGCCGACTCATGCTCTGCTTGAAGCGATAACGCCACAGCCGCTGACGGAAGCTTCGGCTGCTGTATTGGCTTCCTTGGTCGCTGTGAAACAGTACATTCTGAGGCCGGCCACGCTGTTCATAGGCCATGTCCAAGGCCTTGATCACCAGGTCGGCATCTGGCTTCGATGAAAACGCCCAGCCCACCACGCGGCGGGTGAACAGATCGATCACGGCCGCCACATAGTGCCAGCGACCCTGAGCCCAGACATACGTGATGTCCCCGCACCAGACCTCATTTGGTGCCGACACGGCGAACTCTCTATCCAGCACGTTCGGGATATCAGGCCGCTCCACCGTCGCCTTTTTGTAGGCATGTGAGCCGGGTTGCTTGCTGATCAACTTCATCTCGCTCATCAGCTTGCGCACCTTGAATCGCCCAATCGCTATGCCGTCCTCGCGCATCATGAACATGATGCTTCGGCTGCCCGCCGCGCTGCGGCTTTGGGTGAACAGCTCATTCACGCGGCTGCGCAAAATCAGCCGCTTAACGTCTGGAGATCGGTGCTTGCGACAGTGCGCGTAATAGCAGGATCGGGTGACTTCGAATACCGAGCACAACAGATCAACAGGCTCTTCAGAACGAAGCTGATCAATTAACGCGAACGCTCGTGTTCCTCGGCCATCAAGAGCGCGGTGGCCTTTTTTAATATACTTTTTTCCCGTTCCAGGCGATTGATCCGAGCTTCCAGCTCCTGGATTTTCTGCTGTTCGGGCGTCAGCGCTTTACTGGTCGGAGTCACACCGTTTCGCTCTTCCTGAAGCTGGTTAACCCATCGACGCAGGGCCGACTCCACCAGCCCAAGCGAACGGGCTGCTTCGATATGGCTGTAGCCCTGGTCGAGCACCAGACTGGCAGCTTCGCGTTTGAACTCGGGCGTAAAGGAACGACGTTGCTTGGTCATCGGACACCTCTCTCTGGCGAGCATTCTCGCCTAAATGGGTGTCCGGTTTCATTAGACCACTACA
>NZ_OPYO01000028.1:0-132081 GCF_900275665.1 Pseudomonas sp. JV241A | reverse complement strand
AGCACAACAGATCAACAGGCTCTTCAGAACGAAGCTGATCAATTAACGCGAACGCTCGTGTTCCTCGGCCATCAAGAGCGCGGTGGCCTTTTTTAATATACTTTTTTCCCGTTCCAGGCGATTGATCCGAGCTTCCAGCTCCTGGATTTTCTGCTGTTCGGGCGTCAGCGCTTTACTGGTCGGAGTCACACCGTTTCGCTCTTCCTGAAGCTGGTTAACCCATCGACGCAGGGCCGACTCCACCAGCCCAAGCGAACGGGCTGCTTCGATATGGCTGTAGCCCTGGTCGAGCACCAGACTGGCAGCTTCGCGTTTGAACTCGGGCGTAAAGGAACGACGTTGCTTGGTCATCGGACACCTCTCTCTGGCGAGCATTCTCGCCTAAATGGGTGTCCGGTTTCATTAGACCACTACACTACGCCGAAATTCTTGCCCTGCGCGACCTAGTCGAGACACAGGGGCGCACCTACGAAACCACCAGCACACAGGGTGAGCTGGTTCTCAAGGCGAACCCGGCAGTTGCCATGCTTGCCGACGTCGACCGTCGCTTCAAAAGTTATCTGGTCGAGTTCGGCCTGACTCCGGCCGCTCGATCCAAGGTCCAAGTAAAAGACGATGAGCAGAAAGAAGACCAGTTCGCGGAGTTCTTCGGTTGAAGATCCGGCGACCCAGTACGCCGAGGAAGTGCATTCCGGCCAACGGATAGCGGGGCCCGACATCCGAAACGCATGCGCTCGCCATCTTCGGGATTTAAAGGAAGGACCTAAGCGCGGGCTGATCTGGGATCTGGCAGAGGCCAACAAGGCCATTCGCTTCTATCGCACCGTTCTGAAGCTCAATGGTGGGGAGTTCGAAGGCCTGCCGTTCGAGCTGCTGCCCTGGCAGAAATTCATCGTCGGCAGCATCTTTGGTTGGAAGTCTGAGGATGGCTATCGTCGCTTTCGCGTTGTGTATGTCGAGAGCGGAAAGGGCTCGGGCAAATCTCCCTTGGCCGCCGGCGTCGGGCTGAAAGGACTGGTCAGCGACAATGAGGCTCGCGCCGAGATCTATGCGGCCGCGACCAAGAAGGATCAGGCAATGATCCTGTTTCGTGATGCCGTTGCTATGGTCCAGCAGTCGCCGGAGCTGACCAAGCGGCTCGCCTGTAGCGGCACCGGCCAAAACATCTGGAACCTGGCTTACCTCAAGTCGGGGTCATTCTTTCGCCCGATCAGTTCAGATGATGGCCAGTCCGGCCCAAGGCCGCACATGGCACTGATCGACGAGGTGCATGAGCACAAGACCAACATGGTCGTGGAGATGATGCGAGCCGGCACAAAAAGCCGTAAGCAGGCATTGATCTTCATGATTACCAACAGCGGCTCCAACAAACGCGGGCCGTGCTGGGAATACCACGAGTACGGCACCAGGGTGGCAGCGGGATCATTGATCGATGACGGCTTTTTCGCCTACATCTGCTCGCTTGATGAGGGCGATGATCCCATCAGGGATGAGAGCTGTTGGTTCAAATCAAACCCATCGCTGCAAGACGCCGACCTCCCAGGCATGAAGTACTTGCGAGAGCAGGTCACAGAGGCGCGAGGCATGCCGAGCAAGGAGGCAATGGTGCGCCGCCTGAACTTCTGTGAATGGACTGGCGCAGAGTCGCCCTGGATCTCGTGGGATGTCTGGAGCCAGGCTGAAGAGCGCGTGCCGATGTCGCTGCTGCGCAATCGTCCCAGCGTTGGTGGCTTAGATCTGTCCAGCACGACCGACCTGACATCGTTCGTTTTGCTGTTCTATCCGACCTATGAGGATCCGCACTGGCGGCTGCTCCCGTACTTCTGGATTCCTGACCACGAGCTGGACAAGCGCGAGACCCGCGACAAGGTGCCTTACGCCGCGTGGATCAAATCGAGGGATCTTGAAACAACCCCTGGGCGTGCGATCAGCAAGTTGCACGTGCTGCGCAGGATGCAGACGATCTGCGATTTCTTCCAGGTGGACAAGATTGCATTTGACCGTTGGCGGATCGAAGACATGCGTCAGCTGATGGTCGAGTACGACATCACGCTGCCCGAACTCGTCGAGTTCGGGCAGGGCTTCAAGGACATGGGGCCTGCAGTTGATGAGTTTGAGCGGCGTTTGCTGGGAATGACGGAGCTTCAGCCGGGACCTGAGGATGAAACCGAGGAATTCTTTGACGATGCGGTCTCGACAGAAGCGGTGGAGTCGCTGCGTCATGACGGCAATCCGGTAATGACGTGGTGTGCCGGCAACGCGGTAATCGTTTCCGACCCTGCAAACAACCGCAAAGCAGACAAGGCGAAGGCAACAGGTCGGATCGACGGCATCATCGCCGCGATCATGGCCACGGGCATCAGCGGCGCTGCGTCATCCGGAAGCAACGGCAGTTCCATATACGACGAAGGAGTTGGAGTTTGAACAGCATCGCAATCGCTGCGTGGGTTGCCGGCCTGGTTGGCTTCGGCTCGCTGGTCGCCGGCGTCGCTCTGATCAATGTGCCCGCGGCATTCATTACTGCGGGCTTCGGCCTAATCGGTTGGGCCTGGCTCGCTGACAAAGCGGCCGCTCGCATGCAAATCAATCATAAGCCTGAGGGAGGCTGAGCATGTTCTTCAGCAACCTTCTCGGTGCCAACGAGGGGCTGGTCTCCGATGGGGGAAGCAGCTTTTGGCGGGGCCTGATCGGCTCTAACCGCTCGGCGGCTGGGGTTACGGTAACTCCAGACAGCGCGCTTGCAATTACTGTTCTGCAGACTTGCGTCACGCTTCTGGCCGAGAGCGTGGGCCAGCTGCCACTTGAACTGTATCGCCGACTGGGTGACGGCAAGCGCGAATCTGCTACGGCCCACCCGCTCTATGACGTCCTTCGATATCAGCCAAACCCTTGGCAGACCCCTTACGAGTACCGCGAAGCTGGCCAGCTCGCCTTGGGCTTGCGCGGTAATTGCTACAGCTACATCGAGCGCAACGACGATGGTTCAGTTAAGGCGCTCTATCCGCTGGGCAACGACAAGGTATCGGTACTCAAGGGGGGAGATCTGCGGCCTGTCTATCGGATTGGCGGGCACGATCCTCTGCCTATGCGGCTGGTCCATCATGTGCGATGGCACACCAAAAATCACTACACGGGCCTTTCACCCGTTGAGCTACATGCCGATGCGGTTGGCTTGGCGCAGGCGGTCAGGCAATACGCAGGCAAGTCATTTGCCAATGGCACTGCGGTCAGCGGCGTTATCGAGCGTCCACGCGAGGCGCCGCCCATCAAAGAGCAGGGCAGTATTGATCGGATTCTCGACCAGTGGGGCAACAAGTTCTCTGGGATCGACAACGCAAAAAAGGTCGCAATGCTGCAGGAAGGCATGACCTTCAAACCGGTGTCGATGAACAACGTCGATGCCGAGTTGCTGGGCATCCTCAAGGCCACCGGCCTGGATATCGCCCGGATTTACAAGATTCCACCGCACATGATCAACGAGCTGGAGAAGGCCAGCTACAACAGCCTTGAACAGCTGCTGATCCAATACGTGATCTTTGCCCTGGTGCCGTGGGTCAAGCGCCACGAGCAGGCAATGATGCGCGACTTCCTGCTACCGGCGGAGCGGCGCGAGTACTTCATCGAGTTCAACCTCTCCGGCCTGCTACGTGGCGACCAGAAAAGTCGGTACGACGCCTACGCGATCGGAAGGCAGTGGGGCTGGCTGTCGATCAATGATATCCGGCGGCTGGAAAACATGCCGCCCGTTGCCAACGGCGACAGCTATCTGCAGCCGCTGAACATGACTGACGTCGCCCATGGCCTGCCCAACATGAACAACCCTGACGTCCGCGCCCAGCTCGAGCAGCAGCGCGACGATATCCTGAGGATGCTTGCTGCATGAAACGACATCTGCGCGCTGCCAGCTTGCTGTTCAATCAGCCGCTGCTGACGACACCCGATATGCTGGACCTGGCGGTGCGCTGGGCCAACCAAACCATGAGCCTGAACATCGTCAATCTAGGCGTGGGCGGCGCGGCTGCTAGCCCATTGCTATTCCATGACGAGGAGGATTATCAGGTTGAGCAGGAACGCCGCGAAGAGCAGCGCCGCGCTGCTATCGCCCAGACAGGCGTTGAGGTGATCCCGGTCCATGGGGTACTGGTTAGCCGCGGCAGTCACTTGAATGCCTGCGAAACAATGACCAGCTACGAAGGACTGCGCGCTGCGCTGAACACGGCGGTCGCGGACCCGATGGTTGAGCACATCGTGCTCGATATCGACAGCCCTGGCGGCAGTGCAGTGGGGGCCTTCGAACTTGCCGCTGATATCCGTGCCGCTACCAAATTGAAGCCGATCACCGCCCTGGTCAATTTCATGGCGTATTCCGGCGGCTATCTGATCGCGGCTGCTTGCTCCGAAGTCGTGGTCAGCCTGACGTCGGGCGTGGGTTCCATCGGCGTGATCGCCAGCCACATGGATCGCTCCAAGATGCTCGACGGTATGGGCGTCAAAGTGACCACCGTGTTCGCAGGTGCGCACAAGAACGACTTGAGCCCCAACGAGCCGCTGACCGAAAAGTCCCAGCAAGTCCTCAACGATATCGTCCAGGAGAGCTACCAGCTCTTTACAACGCATGTCGCCGAGTATCGCAACCGTGACGTGGGAGACATCATCGCGACCGAGGCAGCCTGCTATCGCGGCGCAGCGGCTATTGCCGCCGGCCTGGCCGATCGCCTCGAAGCGCCCCAGCTCGCGGTAGACAATCTTTCTCAGGCGGTCGCACTCAGTCGAGCCCAGCGACAAGGCGCCCAACCGCGACAAAGAATCAGTGTGCAAGCCGCAGCGCTCGCCATTCAGATCCAACTCTGACCGCGTTCGCGGCAGTGATACCAACCGCCCACGGGCGGTTTTTTTATGCCCAGGAGGCAGTATGTCCCTCGTAACTCAATTGCGTAGCGAACGCGCCACTCTCAACAGTCAGATCCAGGCCCTGGCCCAGCTTGAAGCCGCGGGCACCTCGCTCAGCGTCGAGCAGTTGTCCCAGTTCGAACAACTCAGCACCCAGTTCAATGCTCTCACGGACAAACTTTCGCGTGCAGAAGCGGCTGAACGAATGGCGACCGCAAGCGCAGTTCCTGTCAGCGAGAGTGCTCAGGGTCTGAATGGTCCACCCAGCAATATCAGCGGTCCGTTCACCGCCAAGCCGGTACCAGGTGCCAACATGGCGCAGATGGTGCGTGTGCTGGCTGCCGCGCGTGGCGACCAGCATGCCGCCGCCAAAATGGCCGCAGATTCCGGCTACAACCCCGAAATCGCCATGGCGCTCAGCACTGTCACACCGGGTGCCGGCGGCGTACTGGTGCCGCAGAACTTCTCCAGCGAAGTGATCGAGTTGCTGCGACCGAAGTCGGTGGTACGCAGCCTGGGCGCTGTGTCGTTGCCGCTGCATAACGGCAACCTGACGGTGCCACGAATCAAGGGTGGTGCAGTCGTCGGTTACATCGGCACTGAAGAAGACATGCCGACCACCGATATGCAGTTTGACGACCTGAAACTCTCGTCGAAGAAGCTGGCGGCCCTGGTGCCGATCAGTAATGACCTGCTGTCGTACTCCGGCACTAACCCAAGTGTCGATCGCCTGGTCGTGAACGACTTGGTGGCGTCCGTAGCGACGGCTGAAGACTTGTCCTTCCTGCGTGGCGCCGGTACCGGAAACCTGCCCAAGGGTCTGCGCTTCTGGGCGCCGGCCTTCAACGTGTTCGCCGCACCGGCGGAAATGACACTGCAAGCTGTGGAGCTCGCACTGTCGGCCTTGATCCTGCGTCTGGAGAATGCCAACTCAAACATGACGGCACCAGGCTTTGCCATGGCGCCCCGCACCAAGCGTTGGTTGGCGGCCCTGCGTGATGGTAACGGCAACAAGGCCTACCCGGAGCTGGATCAAAACATGCTGAAAGGGTTTCCGGTTGGCTCGACTACCCAGATCCCAATCAACCTGGGCGCCGATGGCGATGCTTCGGAAATCCATTTCGCGGACTTCGCAGACTGCTTCATCGGCGAGGACGACGCCATGGTCATCGATTTCAGCAAGGAAGCCACCTACAAGGACAGCAACGGCAACATCATCAGTGCTTTCCAGCGTGATCAGACGCTCGTGCGTGTGATCGCCAAGCATGACTTTGGCCCGCGCCATGTCGAGTCTGTGGCGGTGATGACTGACGTCAAATGGGGCCGCTCGCTGTAAGGCATCCGCCCGGCACGCCGGGCATCCAATACTTGAAACCGGGGAACATCCCATGAGCAAAACGATCGTTACTTTCGAGAAAAACTGGCGCGGCTATGCCGCGGGTGAAACCGCTGGCTTTGACGCTGGTATTGCTGAAAGCTTGATCGGATCAGGCTATGCAGTAGAAGCAGGCAAGCCGGCTTCGAAGAAAGGTAAAGCCGGCGCTGACGGCCCTGCACCTGCAAGCAAAAAGCCTGAGAACGAAGAGGGCTCAGCGCCTGCCGGCAAGGCCAATGAGCAGGTGGACGAAAGCGGGAAGCCGTAATCATGGCTCGCCGCATCTCCTATACAGGGGCGCCGGTGTTGACGCTGGAGCAGGTGGCCTTTCAGTGCAGGGCTGAGCCAGAAGACCTGCAGCCAGAATTGATCGATCAGATCATCATCCCAGGGGTTACCTCCCAGGCCGAATCGAAAACCGGGGCGGCCATTCGTGAGGCGGTTTATGAGGAGGACTGGCCAGCGTCGTATCCGTCGGGGCATTCGCTGGATGTTGGCCAGGTGGTTGCCGTTGAATCGGTGCTGGCCGTCGGCGATGCCGGGCAGGAAAAGGCATTTGAAGGGAGGGTAGAGCTCCGCCAAGAAGGCAAGGAGAGCTATCTGATCTTTCCGGGGGGCAGACCTGAGGGCCGGCTGCGTATTCGCTATCGCGCCGGGGTGGACTTGAAGGCGCACCCGGGTGTTTTGAGCTGGCTGCTGATGGCCGCCGAAACCGCATTTACTCATCGTGGGCTGATGGTCGTTGGCCAGTCGCTGACCGAGTTGCCGTCGAGCTTTATCGACCATCTGATAGCGGACATCACTGTCCCGCCGAGATTTTAGTCATGGCTCTCAGGGAGCCCGCAACGGGCGAATTGAACCGGCGAGTCATGATTCGGCAACGCACCGATAAGCCGGCTAAAGACTTCGGCTTGGACTCGGCTTTCAGTGGCGAGGTTTGGCGCTGGGCATCCATTTTACCTGTTGGTACCGCTGCGTACGCTGCTGGTGTTCAGCTGGATGCCAAGGTCACTCACCGCGTTACCTTTCGCTTTCTGGACGGTATCTCAGAGGATCATGAGGTGGTGCACGGGGCCAAGATTTACAGGGTGCGTCGCGTGGCTGATCTGAACGGAGCCCATCGTTTCACGGTGTTGGAAGTGGAGATGATCGGCGGGGTGACCGCTGGAGGGGGCGTTTATGGCTAGCCGTTCTTCGGTCGAAGGCTATGTGCACTTTGAAGGCTTTGACAGTTTCGAGCGCGACGCCTTCGACAAGTCCAAGATCCGCGCGGCGATGCGTAAAGCCGGCCGCCTGGTCACGCAACGAGCGCAGATGAACCTAGCGCTTGGTAAAGGCCAGGACGGCTATCCGGTCAACCGCACGGGCGCGACCCTTGAATCGATCAACTTCAAGGTGTCGCGGGCCGGCTTTCTCGTGCGGATCGCTCCGCGCAAGACCAGCTCCATGAAGGAGTTCTATCCGGCCTACCTGCATTACGGGGTTAAAAAAGGAAATCGCCCCGGAAAGCTTGCACCAGGCATGGGGAAAGGCAAATCGAACCGCCGAGCCAAGGGCGATAGGGCGCTGGCTCTTGCTGCCCGTGCCGCCGCCGGATGGCGTATTACCCCCCGTGACAACTACATGGCAGATGCCCTGCAGGATTCCAGATCATCGGTGCAGGCGCTGCTATCAGCTGCATTTGCGGCCGCCTTGAACTGACCTCAAAACCGGAAGCCACGATGAGACTAAATGTGATCGTCGCGCATTTGCGCGCCTACTGTCCGACGTTTTCCACACGGATTGCGGCCGGTATCGACTGGGATGCCGTCGCGAGCAGCTCCAAGCTGCAGCACCCATCGGCCTATGTGATCGCTTCCGACGATCAGGCAGAACCCAATGATCTGCAGACCGGTGTCCGCCAGGTTATTTCGGATGGATTCGACGTGGTTGTTGTGTTGGACACCAGCGATGAACGTGGCCAGGAGGCCGCGCAGGATCTGCACGAACTGCGCGCGGAAATCTGGCGGGCACTGGTGGGGTGGAAACCCGACAGCGAGTACGACGCCATCACTTATGGCGGGGGTGCGCTGATCTTCATCAACCGAGCCCGGGTGATCTACCGCTACAGCTTCAGCGCTGAGTTCCAGTTGGGCCGTAGTCGTGATGGTGACCCGGCTGAGACGTGGCACGAGCGCGAGCTTGACGGCTTGCCTCCGCTGGAGGGCATCGATATGCGATACGACTTTATCGACCCCCTGAGGGATCCGAACGCGGCTCCTGGCGGGCCTGACGGGCGGGTCGAACTTGAAACCCGAGAGGACTTGAACCCATGAACCTGATTCACGTGAAACCGGCGCCGGGGCGACTCTGCCCCATGCCGGAAAAGGGCGGCCAGCTGCTGCCGGAGGCGGGCGACAAGGTACCCCGCGACGCGTACTGGCAGCGCCGTATCAGCGACGGCGACGTAGTACGCGTCGATGTTGCGCCGGCAGCCAGCCCGGCCGTAGAGCCCGAACCTGTGGCGGCGCCTGAGCCTGTCACTCAATCCAAGCCAGCCCGAGGGAGTAAGGCGCAATGAGCGTAGGTTTCAGCACTGTTCCGGCCGACATCCGCGTGCCGCTGTTTTATGCCGAGGTCGACAATTCGCAGGCCAATAGCGGTGCCTCGACCCTGCGCCGGCTGCTGGTAGGCCAGGTCAACGACGACGCCGACAGCCCCGAGATCGGTAGCCTGGTGCTGGTGGCTCGCACCGCCGAGGCTCGCGCTATTGCGGGTGACGGTTCGATGCTGGCCGCCATGCACAAACAGCACCGCGCCATTGACTCGGCCGGTGAGGTCTGGTGTTTGCCGCTCAAGGCAGTCGGCACGCCGGCGAAAGCCGACGTTACCGTAACGGGCACGGTTACTGTGGCCGGCCTGGTCAATCTGTACATTGCCGGGCAGCGCGTGCGCGTCCCAGTCGTTGCCGGCGCTACTGCTGACGTGGTGGCCGCCGCCTTGGCGGAGAGCATCAACGCGGCGCCTGACATGCCGGTGAAGGCCACGGCAGAGGCCACGGCGGTGAAGCTGGTAGCCAAGTTCTCGGGTGAGCTGGGCAATGACATTCAGCTGCAGCTCAATCGCCTGGGCCGCAATAACGGCGAGGTAACCCCTGCCGGCCTGGTGCTGACCATTACTGCCATGACCGGTGGCACCGGTACGCCGGACATTGCCGAGGCCATGGCGGCCCTGGGTGATGAGGAATTCGAGTTCATTTGTCAGCCCTGGACTGACACCGCGACGCTCGATGCCTGGAAAGTCGCCATGGATGACAGCGCCGGGCGCTGGTCCTGGGCCAAGCAGCTGTATGGCCACGTCTACACCGCCAAGCGTGGCACGCTGGGCCAACTGGTGGCGGCGGGGCGCCTGCGCAATGACCCGCACGTGAGCATTCACGGCTGTGAGAAGGGCGTGCCCCAGCCGGTCTGGGAAATCGCGGCGCAGTGGGCGGCGCGTACTGCCGTGTTCATCAGTGCCGATCCGGCGCGACCGACGCAAACCGGTGCGCTGGCAGGCATCGAGCCGGCGCCGTCGAGTGAACGTTTCATGCTGACCGAACGGCAATCGCTGCTGACCAGCGGCATTGCCACGGCCTGTTACACCGGCGGCAACTACCGCATCGAGCGCGCCGTTACGACCTACCAGCGTAACGACCTGGGCCAGCCGGATGACTCCTACCTCGACAGCGAGACGCTGCACCAGTCGGCGCACGTTATCCGCTACCTGCGCGGGATCATTACCAGTAAGTACGGGCGCAGCAAGCTAGCCAACGACGGCACCCGCTTCGGTGCTGGCCAGGCAATCGTCACCCCAATTGTGATCCGGGGAGAACTGATCGCCGCCTATGGCGCGCTCGAACGCGACGGCATTGTCGAGAACAGCGAGCTGTTCAAGGAATACCTGGTGGTCGAGCGCGATCCGCGTAACCCCAACCGTGTCAGCGTCCTGTTCCCGCCGGATCTGGTCAATCAGCTGCGGGTGTTCGCCCTGGCGTATCAGTTCCGCCTGCAGTACCCCGAAGCGGTGTAACCCTTTTCGTTCAACTCCTGCCCGCCTAGTGCGGGCTTTTTTATGGGAGATCCTTTCATGGGTCAGAAAGTCGCGGGTACTTGTTACGTCAAGGCCGACGGTGAACAGCTCACGATCACCGGCGGCGTGGAATGCCCGCTGTCGGACAAGAAGCGCGAAACCATCACGCGGGGCTTCTACAAGGAAGAAGACCTGGTGCCCTACATCAGCGTCGATGCGGTTAAAACGCGCAACTTCCCCCGGGCCAAGTTGGCCAACGCCACCAACATGACCATTACCGCCGAGTTGGCCGACGGTAGTAGCTACGTGCTGAGCGGCGCGTATCTGGTTGATGAAACCAAAGTGACCGGCGATGACGCAAAAGTCGCGCTGAAGTTTGAAGGCATTGCAGGAGACTGGCAGTAATGAGCACCGTAACCCACAAGCTGAACGCCCCCATTCAAGCCCACGCCGAGGAAGTCACTGAACTGAACCTGCGCCGCCCGACAGTGCAGGAGGTCCGGGCCATCAAACTTCTGCCGTACACCATGGGCGAAAGCGGCTACCCCATTGCAGATGTCGAAACCGCGTCGAAGTACATCGCCGTCTGCGCCGGCATCCCGCCCAGCTCGGTTAACCAGTTGGACCTGTCCGACCTGAACACCCTGGCGTGGATGGTCATTGGTTTTTTCATGGCCCCCGCTTCAGCTCAATCGACGGACTGATCGAACTGGCCTACGACCTGGCCTGGTACTGGAAAGTCAGCCCGGGTGAGGTCACGGCCTGGCCGCTCGACGTGGTGTTCGAGAGTGAGGAAAACGCCTGGCGAATTCAGGCGTTAGTAGGGGGCGGCAATGGCGGATAAGTTCCAGCTCAAAGCGCTTATTACCGGCGTCGACAAGCTGTCGCCGGTGCTGAGCGGGGTTCGCAAGAACGCAGCCAACTTGCGCAAGCAGTTGAACAGCTCGGGCCTTGGCAAGATCACCTTCATGGATGCGATCCAAGGCGGGGCCATAGCGGCCCCGTTTGTCATGGGGGTGCAGGCCGCGATGGGCTTTGAAAGCGCCATGGCGGACGTTAAGAAGGTGGTTAACTTCGAATCGCCCGAGCAGTTCAAGGCGATGAGCGACGACGTGTTGGGCCTGTCCGAACGTCTGCCGATGGCGGCCGAGGGCATCGCGCAGATTGTCGCCGCCGGTGGCCAGTCGGGCATTGCCCGCGAGGAACTGAATCAGTTTGCTGAAGACGCGGTGAAAATGGGCGTCGCGTTCGACCAGACGGCCGAGCAGTCGGGCAACATGATGGCCAAGTGGCGGACGGCCTTCAAAATGAATCAGGCCGAGGTCGTCACCCTGGCCGACCAGATCAACTACCTGGGCAACACCGGCGCGGCCAGTACCGGGCAAATCTCGGCGATCCTGACGGCCATTGGTCCGCTGGGTGAGGTGGCTGGGGTCAGCGCCGCGCAGTTGGCGGCGATGGGCTCGACGTTGGCCGGTGTGGGTATCGCCCAGGACGTGGCCGCCACCGGCATCAAGAACTTCATGCTAACGCTCACTGCAGGCACTGCCGCGACTAAATCGCAGGCCCAGGCCTACAAGTCGTTGCGCCTGGATGCGAAGGAAATCTCCAAGGGCATGCAGACCGACAGCGAGGGCACGATTAACCGCGTGCTGCAGACGCTGGCCAAGGTCGAGAAAAGCAAGCAAGCGGCCGTGCTTACCAACCTGTTCGGCAAGGAATCGGTAGGGGCCATTGCGCCGCTGCTGACCAGCTTGAACACGCTGCAGAAGAACTTTAAGTCTGTCGGCGACGAAAGCGAATACGCCGGGTCGATGCAGGCGGAGTACACGGCCCGCGCGGCGACCACGCAAAACGCCATGCAGCTCCTGCAGAACCGGGTTACCCGGTTGGGCATCACGGTTGGCAGTGTGCTGCTGCCGCCGTTTAACGAGTTCATGGCCACTGTGGGGCCGATCATTGGCAAGGTGACCGAGCTTGCCGGGGCCAACCCGTGGCTGATCAAAGGCATTATCGGCGCGGCTGTGGGTTTTACCGTGTTGCGCTTGGCCACGGCAGGGGCAACCGCTGCGCTGACGGTGATGAATGGCGTTGCCAGCATGAGCCCGATTGGTCTGGTGGTGCGTGGCATCGCCCTGGCCGCCGGCCTGGTGATTGCCAACTGGGCGACCTTGGCGCCGTACTTCGAGGCCATTTGGTCGCGGATTCAGGGGCCGGCGATGGTCGTATGGGGCTGGATGAAAACGGCCTTTGCCTGGTCGCCGCTGGGGCAGATTATTGCCAACTGGGAGCCTATCAGCGGGTTCTTCGGCGCCCTGTGGGAGCTGGTCAAAGCCTTTTCTGTGCCGTTCTTCGACTTCCTGAAGTCGGTCTTTGACTGGTCGCCGCTGGGCATCATCGTCAAGCACTGGGAACCGATCACGGGCTTTTTCCGCAGCCTGTGGGAGAAGCTACGCCCAGTCATTGAACCGATGATGAAGTTCCTGGGCATCGAAACAGACGGCGGCGGGGTGATCAGCGCCGCGACGGATAAGGTCAACGCCTGGACGGAGCAGCAGAAGGCCCGGAATGCCACCAATCACCCGGCGCCGGGGCAACTGGTCAAACCGATGGCACAGGCGCCGGAGTTGATGCCGGCGGCTACCAGTACGGCCAGCTTGTTGCGTGCGCCGGGGGCTGAGGCTCCTGCAGCACCGCTGCCGTTGCTGAAGCCGCAACCGGTACCGCAACAGCTGCCGGCATTGTCGGCGGCCGCTACGGCGCTTCCCGATGCCGCCAAATGGCCGCCGGCGCCGCCGGTACCGGCAACGCCGCCGGCGGTTGCCGCTGCTGCAGTGCCGGCACCGGTGCCGCCAAGGCTTGCCCTGGTGCCCAAGGTGGGCCCGCAGGACATGCTGCCGGAAGCCGAACAGCGGCCGGCCGCAACCCAGGTGCCAAAGGCTGAGGCGCCAGTGCTGCAGGTGGCCCCGCCCAAAGTGCCGAGCCCGGTGCTGCAGGTGGTGCCAACCAAGGCCCGGGAACTGGCGCAACAACCAGCACCGGCGCCGCTGCCAGCGATGCCGAAGGTGCCGCAGCTTGAGCAACCCAAGGGGGTGACCCCGGCAGACATGCTCAAAGCCGCCCAGGCGGCCCAGCAGCTTGCCCAGCCGCCACGCTCAGGCGCATTGCCAGGGCAGTTGCCGGCGTCGGGCAGCTTGCCAGCCGCGCGCGGGTCGTTGGTGCAGCAGGCGGCGGCCACGCAGAAAACCAATCTGGAAGGTTCCATGCTGGTGCGCTTTGAGAACGCCCCGGCGGGTATGCGTGTGGACCAGCCTCAAACCAATCAACCCGGCCTGACGGTAACCCCGCAAGTCGGCTACCGCTCGTTGAGGGGGTGACAATGGAAAGAACCTGGCGGGATGAGCTGCACCCGGCCTCCTTTCGCGGGGTGCCGTTTCATGTGGACAGCGACGCCATGCCGGTTGGTCGGCGCACGCAGCTGCATGAATACCCCCAGCGGGATAAGCCGCTGGTTGAGGATATGGGCCGGCGCACGCGGACGACCAAGCTAACGGCCTTTGTCATTGGTGATGACTACCTGGTAAAGCGTGACGACCTGCTGAAAGCGCTGGATGAACCCGGCCCGGGGGAGCTGGTGCATCCCTGGTTCGGGCGCATGAACGTAACGGCGGGGGATTGCGAGGTCACCCACGAGCGGCGCGAAGGCGGCATGGCGCGCTTTGACCTGGTGTTCATCGAAGCCGGGGAGAAGGGTTTCCCGGCCGGTGTGCCGAACACTGCACGGCAGCTTGAGGAATCATCGGAAAGCCTGCTTGAGTCGGCGATCAGCCGATACAAGGCAGCAATGTCGGTGGTGAATCGGGCGCGCCTGGCGGTGGTCGCCCTGCAAAACGGCATTGCCGGCATACAGATGGCGATCTATCAGGAATTCGGCCAGCTGGTCGCCCTGGTCGGTTCCGTCGAGGCGCTGGTTGACATGCTGATCAACGCCCCGGGCAACTTCGCCGCGATGATCCGGGCGCAGTTTGCCGATATCGGCGGCCATTCGCGTTCCTCGGGCTACCGCTGGGCGCCGTCTTCGGGCGGCTCGGGCAGTGCCGGCGGTTCGTCGGGTGGTACCGGCAGTGGCAGTTCTGGCTCTGGTGCCGGCGGCAGTGGCGGCACGGGTAGCGGCGGTGGCGGATCGAGCGGCGGCGGTGGTAGCGGCGGCAGTGGAGGGGGCGGCAGCGGCAACGCGGCGGCCGACCTTGAGGCCGACCCGGAGTTTGCCCGTACGGTCGCCGGCCTGGCTGAGGTTGAGCCGGTCTTTACCACTTTCGTGACGGCAACCCGGGATATCACCGGCCAAGTCGAAACGGCCCGGGCTCTGGCCGCCGAGGCCGCCACTGACAAGGCAATTAGCAACACCGCCGGCGGCGCGGTTACGGTCGCAGTCGTCAAGGCGGCCCGCGAGCTGGTGCGTGATGCCTTGCTTGTGCTGGCCGCGCGCACGGCGGCGGTTATGCCGGTGATCGCTGCGCCGGCGCCGCTGCCTGGTAGCCCGTCCCTGGCCCAGCAGGTGGCGGCGCCGATCCAGCGGCCGGAGGTGCCGGCGGCCGATGAGGTGGTGTTGATCCGTGATGCCATCGGTGCCGCGCTGTGGGAGGCGGCGCAGACCGCATCGCATGATCACTTTGAGGTGCTGGAGGCCGTGCGCAAGCACGTTACCGGGCACCTGACCGAAGTGGCCCGCTCGGGCGTTCGCCTGACCGAGGTGACGACGCAGGAAAGTTTGCCGGCGTTGGTGCTGGCTTATCAGTGTTTCGGCGACGCCACGCGCGCCGGCGAAATCGTTACGCGTAACAAGGCCATACACCCGGGCTTCCTGCCGCCGGGTGTGTTGACCGTCGCCCAGGATTAAACCCATGGACAACCTGAACGCCGTCACGCTGAGCGTGAACGGCCTGGATTATCGCGGCTGGACGAAAGTCAGCATCAGCGCCGGGATCGAGCGGCAGAGCCGAGACTTCAAGCTCGACGTTACCTGGCGCTGGCCCGGCCAGGACACCGAAATACCGGTGCGCCAGGGTGATTACTGCCAAGTGCGCATTGGTGATGACCTGGTGCTATCGGGCTGGATTTACAGCACACCGGTTAGCTACGACAGCAAGTCGGTCAATCGGGCCATTGCCGGCCGCTCGGTTACCTCTGATCTGGTCGACTGCTCGGCGATCAACAAACCCGGGTAATGGCGCGGGCAAAGCGTGCAAAAGATCGTCCAAGCCCTGGCCGAACCCTACGGGGTGCAGGTGCTGAGCCAGGCGGCCGAAACCACGAAGTTGGCCGATCACAGCATCGAGCCGGGAGAAACGGTGTTCGAGTCGATCGACCGCCTGTTGACGCTTTCCCGGCTGCTCTCGACCGACGATGCCCGCGGCCGGTTGGTGATCATCCGGCCGGGGAGCGCCGGCCGTGCGGTTGACCGCCTGGAGCTGGGGCAAAACATCCTGACCGGCTCGGCCGCCTTGGACTTTTCCGGGGTGTTTTCTGAATACCGGGTGACGGGCCAGCGCTCGGGCACCGATGAGGAATTCGGCGAAAAGGCCTCGGAGGTGCGGGCGTCGGTCACTGATCCGCGCGCCACGCGTAAGCGGGTGCTGCTGATCCACGAAAGCGGCCAGATGACGCCGACGCTCGCCGAGGCGCGGGCCAACTGGGAGCGCGGCAACCGCATGGGCAAGGCGCTGACCCTGCAATACAAGGTGCAGGGGTGGCGGCAGTCCAACGGCGCGCTATGGCTGCCCAACATGGTCGTGCGGGTGGTCGATGGCCTGATCGGCATCGACCGCGACATGCTGATCAGCGAAATCGAATACAGCCTGGACGAGAACGGCACGGTAGCCAACATCACCGTAGGCCCGCCGGATGCCTTCGACCCCGAACCGAAAGACCCGCACAAAGCCCGCAAACTGAAGAAGGGCGGCAAGGCGGACAACTTCGAATACCTGATCCCCGCTGACTGGAAGCCTGGCACATGAGTGGATTTAAAAACTTCCTGGCCCGGGGCGTGCTGTCGCTGGTGAACGCCGGCAGCAAGATGCAGGGCCTGCAAATGCGGCTGACTGCTGATGAAGTGAAAGACGGCATGGAGCACTTCGAAACCTACGGCCTGACCTCAAATCCCCACCCTGGCGCGGAGGCCCTGGCGGCCTTTCTGAACGGCGACCGCTCGCATGGGGTGGTGATTTGTGTGTCCGACCGGCGCTTTCGCCTGCAGGGGCTCAAAAGCGGCGAGGTGGCGTTGTACACCGATGAAGGCGACTACCTGCACTTCAAGCGTGACCGCGTGATCGAGGTCAGCACGCTGACCCTCAAGGTCAAGGCGGAAACGGCGGTTGAGTTCGACACGCCGGTCATTCGCACCACGGGACGCATCGAATCGGCCGGCGACCAGATCGCCGCCGGCGTGAGCACGTCCCTGCACGTTCACGAAGGCTCGGACAAAAAGCCGGTACCGGAGGGCTGATATGGCATTGCTCAATGATGACGCGTGCGAAAGCGCCTGGCGCCGGGCGGCGGTGATCAGCCTTTTGACCTGGCGCCGCGCCGAGGCTGACGACCGCTTGGACGACAGCCAGCGGTATGGCTGGTGGGGCGACAGCTTCCCCACCCTGGCCAATGACCGTATTGGGTCGCGCCTGTGGCAACTGCGCCGGCGCACGCTGACCGCCGACACCGAGCGCGACGCGGTGGCCTTCGCCCGGGAGGCGCTGGCCTGGATGCTGGAGGACGGGCGGGTGACCAGCGTTAGCGTAACGACCGCGCGCGGGGTGGACCGGCTGAACATGCTGGTGGTGCTGTCGATGAAGGACGGCACCGCCATAGACCTGAAACTCGACAATCTCTGGCAGGTGATCAATGCCGTTTGAAACCCCGACGTTACCCGGGGTGATCGCTCGGGCGCAGGCCGACTTGGCGGGCTCTAGCGCGCTGCTACGGTCTGACGCGGAGGTGCTGGCCAGGGTGCTGGGCGGCGCCTCCTTTGCCCGGTATGGGCATCAGGAGTACATCGCCGCGCAGATCCTGCCCGACACGGCCGATGAAGACACACTGCGCCGCATGGCCCGCGCGCGGCTCAAGCGTGACCGCCTGGCGGCAGTAGCGGCCAGCGGTACCGCGACCTTTACCGGTGCCGTCTCGGCGCTGCTCGATGCCGGCACGCTGCTGCAGCGTGATGACGGCGCACGCTTTCGGGTGGTGGCCACGGTCAAGCTGACCGCCGCCCAGGGCGTGGCCAAGCTGGAAGCCCTGGAAGCCGGCCTGCTGGGCAACACCCCGGCCGGTACCACGCTGCGGCTTATCAGCCCGGTGCTCGGCCTCAATGAGGTCTTTACCGTTGAGGAACCCGGCCTGCAGGGCGGTACCGAGCAGGAGAGTATCGAGACATTGCGCGGCCGGGTGATCCGCTCTTATCAGGTGATCCCGCATGGCGGCAGTAAGGACGATTACGTCACCTGGGCGCTTGAGGTGGCCGGGGTGACGCGGGCCTGGGTGGTGCGGCGCTGGATGGGCCCGGGCACGGTGGGGGTGTTCTTTGTGCGTGACGGCGATATCGACATCATCCCCAACGCCGAGGCCTGCGCGAAGGTGGCGGCCTACATTGAGAAAGAACGGCCGGTAACGGCTGAAGTGTACGTGCTGCCGCCGGCGGAAAAGCCGGTTCAGTACCAGCTCAAGGTTACCCCCGACAGCAGCGCGGTGCGGCGGGCGGTCGAGGCGGCGTTGATCGATCTGCACAACCGCGAGTCGGAGTTGGGCGCCGAGCTGCTGGCCACGCATATCGGCGAGGCAATCAGCGGCGCTGCCGGCGAGCGTGACCACACCCTGACCGCGCCGGTGGGCAACGTATCGGCCGCCGCCCATGAGCTGCTGACCTATGGGGGTGTGCTGTGGCTGTAAGGACGGCAGAGGACTACCACGGGCAATTGCGCGCGCTACTGCCCCCGGGTCCGGCCTGGGACCGTGAGCTTAACCCGCAGGTTGATGCGTTGTTGGCTGCCGCCGCCCAGGAGCTGGCCCGCGAGGATTTGCGGGTGGCGGACCTGCTGACCGAGAGCGAGCCGGACACCGTGCGCGAGCTGGTACCGGACTGGGAACGGGTCATGAAACTGCCCGACCCGTGCCTGGGCGAGTCGCCGACCTTCGATGACCGGCAACTGGCAGTGCGTCGCCGGCTGGTCGAGGTCGGCGGGCAGACGCCGGCGTACTTTGTCGAGCTGGCTTTCAGCCTGGGTTACACGCAGGCCCGGGTGGTCGAGCACCGCGCGCCACGCTTTGGCCGGTCACGCTTTGGCGCCGCGCACTTCGGGACGTGGACCGCTCAGTTTATGTGGACTCTAGAAACCGGGCCGCGCCTGCGCCTCGGGCGCCGCTTTGGCGCGAGCTACTGGGGGCAACGCTTCGGGATGAACCCAAGCGGCGCCCTGGAATGTGTGATCAGGCGTTCGGCGCCGGCGCACACCCTCGAATTCATTCAATACGGATAAACCCTGATGGACTACCCCAAGAGTACGCCCGGCGTTGGCCTGGTGGACGGCAAGTTTGTGGACGAAAACCCAACCCTCGGCCAGATTGGTTCGCTGATCCCGGCCAGCTGGGGTAACTCAGTGTCGGAAGAGATTCTGAACGTGATCCTCTCGGCCGGCATGACGCCGACCGAAGGCGACTTGAGCCAGTTGCTCAAGGCAATTCAGACCATCACCGCGACCGACGCCAAGCGCTCGGTGCGCTGTGCCACTACGGGGCCTATTGCCCTGAGTGGTCTGCAGAACATTGATGGTGTGAGTGTGCTGGATGGTGACCGGGTGCTGGTGAAGAACCAAGCCAACGCGGCGCAAAACTGGATTTACACCGCCGCTGCCGGCGCCTGGGTGCGGGCTCAGGACGCGAACGAAAGCGTTGAATGCATTCCGGGTCACCTGGTGCCCGTGCAGAGCGGCACGGCCAATGGCGGCACTTCCTGGCAGTTGACCAACCTTGTGCCGCCGACGCTGGGCAGCACGCCGCTGAACTTCGTCCCAGCCCTGGGGCGCACTGGTGTAACTGCAGGCGAGTACACCAAGGTCAAGGTAGGTGCTGACGGCCGTGTGTTGAGCGCTTCGGCCCCGGACACGCTAGCCGGCATGGGGATTACCGATGCCCTGAAAATTGGCCAGGTGGGCTTAGACGCCACGAGAGCACCGGCACTGGCTGATTTTAAGGCTATCGTGCCTGGCGGCTTCTACATGGCATATGGTGCGGCATTACAGAGCCCTACGCCCAACGGCCCGCCTGGGTCGGGGGCGGTGCTGATGGGCGTTATTGCTTGTAGCCCCCGTGCGGACATGACCAGCTATATCGTTTTCGAGTATGGGCACCGGGTCTGGTTTGGCGAGTACGCAAACCCTAATAGCGGCGCTGAATCTCTGAAGTGGTCTCGGGCGCTGACGATTGCGGACCTGGAAACGATCAACGCTACACTGGCCAAAAAGGCGCCGCTCGACAGTCCGAGCTTTACCGGCATTCCTAAGGCGCCGGGCGCGGCATTGTCTGCGAATGACGCCCAGATCGCTAACACCGCTTGGGTGAAGGCGGTGATAAATGGCGTGATCGGCGCTGCACCTGGTGCGCTCGACACGCTGGTCGAGCTGGCAAACGCCCTGGGCAATGATCCGAACTTTGCCGCGACCATGACCAACGCGCTGGCGAGTAAGCAGCCGTTGGATAACACCCTGTCGTCTCTGGCAGCGCTGAGCACTGCAGCAAATCAGATCATTTTCAGCACCGGCGTTGATCAGTTCGCTATGGCGCCGCTGTCGGCACTGATGCGCGGGCTTCTCGGCGCCGCTGATACTGCAACAGCACGGGGCACCCTGGGCGCTGCAGCGACATCGCATGGCCATGCGATTGGGGACGTTGCAGGCTTAGCCGATCATCTCGCATCAGCTCGGGGCTTGTGCTGGGGCACGCCGGATCGTGATCCGAATTCGGCCAATGACCCGGTTATTCTTACCAACCATGCGAACACGCCTAATCCCGCTTTCTACTGGCACATCACGTCGACGTTCTACGCAACAATTAGCCCGACAGCGAACCGGGCTCAGTTGGCCATTCAGTACAACGGCGGCGGTGCGGTCTATGCGCGTAGCTGCTTTCAGGAGGTGTGGACAGACTGGACGCGACTGGATAACAGCACGCCCCCTGGAACCATTGTGTACTTCCCCGGCTTTAATCCGCCGCCTGGATTCCTCAAGGCCAACGGGGCGGTAGTCAGTCGCACCACTTACGCGGCGTTGTTCGCGGCAGTCGGCACCTTCGGTGGTGTTGGTGATGGCGCCACTACTTTCAACGTGCCAGATTTTCGCGGCGAGTTTATCCGCTGCCTTGATGAAGGTCGTGGGGTTGACCCGGGCCGTGCGCTTGGATCGGTACAGGGCTCTCAGAACGCATGGCATACCCACGGTGCTACAACGGGTGCAGCTGGTGGGCACGCACACCCCTTTAGCGGTCTTGCCACCGCCTCGGGCGGCCATACGCATGCACAAACGGTTTACGGGGGCTGGGCAGACGGTGCGCCGGCCGTGTTGGCAGGGCGTAGCTCTGGCAGCACGGGCGTTAACACATTGATTACTGGCGCGCTCGATGGCGTACATACCCACGCGGTAACCGGCACTGTCGGCGTCGCTGGTGAGCACGTCCACCCAGTCACCGTTTCCGCAGAGGGCGGCACCGAATCGCGGCCGCGCAACGTTGCGCTGCTTGCTTGCATCAAATATTGACGAGACTTCAAATGAACGCACCTGTTATCTACAACGCCCACCCTCAAACCCTGGAGTACATTGGCCAGGGGGTGGCAGACCCTGACCCGCTCGATGCCGAACACTGGTTGATTCCGGGCTACGCCTATACCGATTCGCCGCCGGAGCCCGTGCCAGGCCATGCCGTTGTGCGCGACCTAGCCCACCAAGCCTGGGTCTTGGTCGAGGACAACCGGGGCACTGTCTATGACGTTGCGACCGGTGAGCCCACGCAGCACCAAGCGTTGGGTCCATTGCCGCCAGAACTGACCCGCCTGGAATGCCCGGGGAACTTTCACTACTGGGACGGCGACGCCTGGGTGCTTGATAGCGTTGCGCAAAACGAGAGCATCCGCACCCAAGGTCTGGCCCTTCGTGACGAGAGGCTGGCCAATGCCTCTATGCGTATCGCTCCCCTGCAGGATGCAGTCGACCTTGGCGAGGCGACAGAACATGAACAGTCCATGCTGGTGGCCTGGAAACGTTACCGCATCGAGCTGAACCGCTTGGAGAAACAGCCAGGCTACCCCTTGTCGATCGACTGGCCAGCAAGCCCGGAAGACGCCGCGACGCCACCCCCGGCCGCTGAGCAAGACCAATAAAGCCCCGCACTGTCGGGGTTTTTTCTTTCCTGTAATCCGAGGTTTGAAGCCCATGCCAATTACAATGCAGCAGTTGCTGCAGATCTTCCCGAACGCCCGCCCAGTCGCGGGCATTTTTTTGCCTGCGCTGAACCGGGCCATGGCCCGCTACAAGATCGATAGCCCGGTGCGCGGGGCTGCGTTCTTGGCCCAGGTCGGCCATGAGTCCGGCCAGTTGCGCAACCTGGTGGAGAACCTGAACTACAGCGCCGAAGCGTTAGTGCGCACCTGGCCCAGCCGGTTCACTCCGGAGTCGGCGGCCGCCTGCGCGCGACAGCCGGAGAAGATCGCCAACATCGTGTACAGCGGGCGCATGGGAAATACCCGCCCGGGGGATGGCTGGCGGTACCGTGGACGCGGGCTGATCCAGCTCACCGGGCGGGCGAACTATGCCGGCGCTGGCGCCGGCCTGGCCCTGCCGCTGGAAGAGAAGCCCGAACTGCTCGAGCAGCCCGAACACGCCGCCATGTCCGCCGCCTGGTGGTGGTCGACCCACGGCCTGAACGAACTGGCCGACGCTGGGCGCTTTCAGGATATCGGCAGCGTGATCAACACCGGCAAGCCTGGCCGCGTGCCGCACGGTGCCGCTGAGCGAAAGGCCCTACATGACCGCGCGCTGAAGGTGCTGGCATGATCAGCGTGCGCACGATCGGCGCGGCGGTATCGCTGGCACTGGTGGCCTCGGCGTTCTGGGGCGCCTACGAGCACGGCCG
This sequence comes from Pseudomonas sp. JV241A, assembly GCF_900275665.1. Classification (NCBI taxonomy): domain Bacteria; kingdom Pseudomonadati; phylum Pseudomonadota; class Gammaproteobacteria; order Pseudomonadales; family Pseudomonadaceae; genus Pseudomonas; species Pseudomonas sp. JV241A. The sequence continues at coordinate 109,598 of NZ_OPYO01000028.1, read as the reverse complement.
ATCGGTTGAGCGCGCTAGCGCTGCGCTGGCTTCAGCGAATCGGGATAGTGGTGATCGCCTGGCAGAGGTGCTTGTTGAGCGCAGCGCTAGGGAAGAAGAACAGCGCCGCAACATGGCACAAGGGGAGGTGAGGGTCCATGCTCAAGAACAACGAAAGAATGCCGATGAGGCTGCTGTTGGGGCTGATGCTGCTGGCAAGCGGCTGCTCGACGAAGCCGGCAAGCTCGCCGCCACCGTCAGTTGCCCCGCCCCGGATCCCGCCATTGCCGCTCGAAGCCAGGCAGCTACCCGCGCCGCCATGGTGCTCTCCGACTTGCTCGCACGGGTTGATGCACGAGCGGGAGAGCTGGCGAAAGCTTATGACCGAGCCCGAATAGCCGGGCTGGCGTGCGAGGCGTCCTATACTGCGCTGATCAAACCTACGGAGCAATAGCGTGAAGAAGACTCAGGTGGGAATTATCGAGCTGGCGAGCCCCTTATTCGACAGGCCATCGATACAGATATTAATCAGCGTGACAGAAAGCCACTCGCGGCAAAATCCCAGAAAGCTGGCGGCGGCTGAGTGCACTCCTTGTCAAAATGTTTCGTTCACGCCGGGCTTAAGGTGGTGACACCGTAATCACCGTCGAGCCGGAGAACGCACCTGGGGTGACGGTCCCGCGACTGACCAAGGTCGAGGTGATGTTAAGTGGGCTGACCACGTTATTGTTAACCGGGACATTGATGCCCGCCGTGGCGTCCCTGCCATTGACCGTAATCTTCGAGTACAGACTGTTGTCGTCTCTGAGTCGTACGCCATATGTATTTGTTCTGGAGGCCGAGACACTCACGCTGGTCGTGCCCTTGCACTGCAAATTGAGCTGGGTTGAAGCCTTTGCCCCGTCTAATTTATTGTCAGGAAGGCTTTTATGGTCGATAGTTATATTTCCCGAAATATCGCATTGAACTGCTGCAGGGGCTACTGTGGGACATGGCCCATAAAAACCAAAGCCACCTCCGGTAGCGGGGCCAGTTATAGAGTACTTAAAGCCTATGCAGAGATCATTTTTGGCATATTGATGAGGAACTAGAATCGATCCGTTAAGGGGAATTCTGAATCCTTTCATCTGAAGGTCTGAGAGTAATTGGCCCAAAGTGGACGAGCCCGGGCGAGTAGGTACGGACCAAGAGTTATACTCTCCTACAGACCTCATCGTATATGGCTGTATTGCAACTAGGTAAAGCGCGCATTCGTTGAACGCTGGATCGTCCCTTGCGCAAGGGCTTGGGCTGTTATCGCTAGTGGTCCACCCGCTTACTACGAAATAATAGCGCACTCCGCCAGGCTCTACGTAGCTTTGTGTTGTGGTGATACTGTAGGCCTGTGCTTCTAGCACTGAGCCACATAATAGTATCGATGCTATTATTATTTGCGGCGTAGTTGCAGATGATTTTTTCATGATGTTTACTCGTAACTTAGGGAGAAAGTAAGTGACGCTTCAAAATCACCTAGCCCTAGGGCGTGATCGGTAAGTGCCTTGGGCTCGCCTTGCAGGTACGCATTGAAGCTGAGAAGATTGTCACCTTTAGCAAGCTCCCCCATGCGGTGGGTTTTGTTCAACGGCAGGGCAGTGCCACTTTTAGTTTCTAGCCCGACCAGCAGACCTTGTACTGTGGCGCCTTGAAGCACCAGCAGCCCGGTAGGTTCGTTGCTTTCATTGCCGTTGAACGTGATGCTGACCATGCGCTTGCCGACATCCGGGTCACAATTCATCAGGTGCAGATCAATCGGGAAGCCCTTAGTTCTGCCATACAGGTAAAGTTCCTTGTCGATTACGGTGCTGAAGTCCAGCAGAATCTGTTTGTCATTTTCCGCGAGCACGCAAGGTTCATTTACCAGCGTGCCAGAAAAGTACAGGTTATCCGGTGTCGCCTGTACTGCAGGCAGCCACAGGCTTACGACTACCCAGGCACTTAAGGTTGTTGCGCACTTACCCATAGATACCCCTAATATAGTTCGGCCATCAAAAGCGCTGAAGCGGTAAAGTCAGTGCTGGGCAACTGAGCAGCGGCCAGCTTCACCGGTACGGCTTCGAGTTGCGGTGGTGTCGATGTGCTGACATCGATCTCTCGGGATTCGTTAGGTATCAGCACAGTGCCACCGAGCAGTACTTTGATGCCTAAATGTTCCACCGAGGTCTTCAGGACTGTAGGGTCGAAGTCCGCATAAGCTCCTTTTAGGGTCAGGCGCATGTGCCAGGCAATACCAGTGCCATCCGCATTCGGACATTCGATCTGGTAAGCGATAGCCTGGCGATATAGCTCGCCATCAATGCGATTGACGGCGATATTGCGCTCGAACCGCACGTCTATACGGCCACCATTATTGCTAATAATGCAGGCGGGAGGCGCCAGTAGATTTCCAGTAAATTGTAGATTTTCCTCGCCCAGGCTCGGTAAGCTTAAGGCTGCGAACAATAGTGTCCATAACATGCAATATAACGTCTTCATTGATAGTCGACCACTAAGGTTGCGCCTGCTCTAAACGGACCAGCCTTGATCTCGCTATTCTGACGCTTGACCAGCACCGCTTGTAATAATGGTTGCTTGCGAGCGTCGAAGTTAGACCATGTGTTGACCGCAAGTTGTTCACCGTCTTTTTTTATGGCAATGCCGAGGTTTTCGTGGTTCGGGACTCTCAGAAGCGAGTAGTCGAAATCAGCGAAGCTACCGCGCACCTGCAAACGTAGATCGTTTGTCAATGAACGTGTGCAGTCTAGGGAGTAATCCAAGGTAATGGTCTTGTAGTTTTCATTTATTCTGGCGGTCTGCACATCGCCAAAAGACTGAGTAATAGGCTCGTTTTTGTTAATTACACAAGGAATTGCGGCGTATACAAAACCTTGAATTTTTAGTGTTTGTTCGGCAGCGGGGGAAGTGGATGCACAACTAATTAGAGCGATGAGAAGTGCAGTGCTCCCGACATTCAACGCGGGAAACTCAATCATACGTCAGGTACACATTTAGGCTAGCGTGAAAGGCACCTGGGCGCAAAGTGGCTGCGGTGCGCTCAGGACGGATGTAATACGTCAGCTGACTTTCTCCTGGCGAGACGAACCAGGCCGGCGCATTGCGGCCCAAGCGCACGTCGCTGCCCTGGGTATCGAGCACACGCAGCCCGAAACCCTCGGCGCCAACCACCTTGATCAATTCGGGGGTATCGGCATCAGCCACCGCGTTGAAGGCCAGCGTAGCCACCGGCTCGATCGCGCTCCAAACCAGAGTGCCTTGCTGATCATCACGTCGACCGCCATCGCTGCGCACACAGCCTTGCAACTTGAGGTGCAAGGCCACAGGCGTGCCCTGATCGCCAATGCGTGACAGGCGTGCAGTGCTCAGGTCGCCCAGCGCCAAGGTCTGATAGGCGGAGCTCGGGTCCAGGTAACAGGCGCTTTCAAGCAAGGTTCCGGTCACCTGGAATTCGGCCGTCTGTGCAAGGATGCCAGCGGCGTGAGACCAGCTCGAAACACTGGCACTGCAGAGCAAGGCTACTAGGCGGTTACGGGTTACAGGCATCATGGTTTGCCCTCACTTGAACAGGTCATGGCTTGGTGTCAGTGTTTGCTGGTGACGGGGCTGGCGGTGCAGGTGCCTGCGGTACAGCTGAACTGCAGTTGCGGGCGGCCACCGTAGTCATTTACGTAGGTCAGTACAGGTTTGTCGCCCAGAACCTTGCTGCTGACACCCAGATCGAGCTGACCTCTGGGGGCGATCATCAAGGGCTTGAAGTCCGTTGCGCTGGCGGTTTTGAGGTCGGGCGTGGCATCGATCACGGTGATGTAGTAGGGCGTCGGGTTGTTAACTACATAGCGGTCGTTCTGGCGGGTAAGGGTTAGCTTTTCCTGCCAGGGGGCTTCATTGAGACCGGCTTTTGGGGCAATAGCCGCAGGTCGATAGAAAAGCTTCACGCGCGTTTGCAGCGCGATCTGCAAGGTGTTGGGTTTATCACTGCGCGGCGGAATTTCGCGAAGGTTGAAGTAGAACAGTGATTCGCGGTCCTGGGCCAGCAGGCCCAGTTCAGGCAAGCCCTGAATTTTCACTTGACTGTTGGCGCCGGCTTCCAAGCGCTGGATCGGTGGCAGCACCACCAGGGGGCTGGTGATCTTCTCGGACTGTTCATTTTCAATCCACGCCTGGGCCAAATAGGGCAGTTGTGTATTCTGGTTGCTGACGCTGAGGCTGACCGATTTCTCGCTGCCGGAGAAAATCACCCGGGTGCGGTCCAGCGACACGGCGGCCAGGCAGGTTTGTGCGCTGCACACGCCGATCAAGGCGAGCAGGGGCAGGGTGTTACGCTTGAAGCTGGTATTCATAAAGGTACCTGTTGAATAGATTAAGCGGCGGAGTTATCCGCCTCGCTGACGGGCTGACAAAGCAGCTCCAGTTGTCGCTCAAACGATGTCACCCGGTCGGGCAGGGTGAAGGTGCATCGTGCGCTGCCATCCCAATGCAGCGACATCGTTTCGCCAGGCTTCATGCCGCTCAGGTAAGTCGATCCTTCTTCACCGACAATGCCGGTTTCCTGGCCGCGGCTGTTCTGGGCTGTCGCGCCAAAGGGCGGAGCGCGGTGGTTGGCCATGCGAATGATGACCATGGACTTGTGGCCGGCGATAACGTCGAAACGGCGATAGCCAATGGCCCCCTCGGTCAGGGTCGCCTGGGTGACTGACTGGGTGGCTTCGACGTCTTCGGCCAAGCTGTCCAGCACGATGCTGGCCTGGTTGCGATAATAGCTATTGACATCGGCTACCACCGCCTTACCGAACCGGTTGGTACGGGTGACTCCGCCGTTGCCGCGAACCGGTACATCGGCGACGCCCTGGGTATCGACAAGCAGGCGAGTGCCGCCCATGACGCCGCTGCGGTGCAGGGCCGCGCCTTGACCGGTCAAGGTTGCGCCGCCTTGCAGAGACAGGCTAGCCGAGGTGTACTCACCGGCCTGGTAGCTGGCGCTGGCCGTTACCTGGGCCTGGTCACCATCATGGGAGAGGAAGCCGCTGGCCGTTTCACCGCTTGCGGCCTTGCCGGCGCTGAGCATGTAGTTGTTACGCTCATCGATACGGTCGTAGTAACTCAGGCTATGGCTGCTTTCACCTTGGTTGACCGATGAGCTGTAGCTGAATGAGCCTGTGCTGCCCCACGGAATGCTGACCGACAGGTAGGCACCGTCGTCGGAGGTGCCGTTGGCCTTGTTCTGGTAGGCGGTCAGCGACAGGCTAAGGTTTTTCAATCCTCCAACATCGAAGTAACGCGACAACGACAGGCTGTAGCGATCGCTCGCCTGGCTGTTCCAGTAGGTCTGGTGGTTGTAGTTCAAGTACACGCTGAGCGCGGAGTCGCGAAACTGTTTGCTCAATGTAGCGGTATACATCTCCTTGCTCTGGTTTAGTGGCTGGCCACCTCGCCGAGCTTCGATGAATTCGTTCATGCTCATGTAGTTCTCCTCGGAGAATCGGTAGCCGGCGAAGGTGACCTGGCTGTCGTACTCATCGAAGCGTTTGGAGTAACTGGCGCGGTAGGACTTGCCGCTCAATGTGTCGCGCTCCGGCAACGTCGCGCGCGATTGGGTGACGTCGACCGACAGCGCACCGAACGCCATCAGGTCGCGTCCTACGCCCACAGCCAAGGAACCGTAGTCCTTGGCGCCGAGGCCACCGCCATACAGCGACCAGCCATTACTGACACCCCAGGAAAACTCACCAGTGGCGAAGGCCGGGCCATCAAGCTGATGCTCCCAGTCGGAGGGTTTGCCGGCAGCTAGCTTGTAGCGCACCGTACCCGGACGGGTCAGGTAGGGGATGCTGGCGGTGTCTATCTGGAACTCCTGGATGCTGCCGTCCTGCTCTTCGACGCGCACGTCAAGTTGGCCAGAGACTGCATCGTTGAGGTCCTGGATACGAAAAGCGCCGGGGGGTACCTGGGTGTCGTAGAGCACCCGGCCTTGCTGGCGAATCACCACGCGTGCGTTGGTGCGGGCCACACCGCTGACCTCCGGGGCATACCCCCTGAGGTTGGGTGGCAGCATGTTGTCGTTACTGCTCAGGTTGCCCCCGGTATAGCGGAAACTGCCGAACAGGTTCGAGTCCAGGTAGTCTTCACCGACGATCAGGTTCGAGCGCAGCGACGGCACAGCGCGCAAAGCGTAAAAGCGGCTCCAGGCAAATTGCTGTTGTGAAGGCTGGTCGGCACTGCGTTGCAGCTGGCTTTGCCAGTCGCCGCGAAAGCGCCAGGCACCCAGGTTGATGCCGGCGGTACCGTTGCCGCTGAGGTTATCGGTGCGACCTTTACCCTGCTTGCGTTCGGTAGTCTGGGCATTGAGGTTGTAATCGAACAGCACGCCGGCAATGCCTTCGTCCCAGCGTGAAGGCGGATCCCAGTTTGCCGCGGTGTACTCCAGCTGATCCTGGGGGATACTCACGTAAAGCGCCGAAGTGCCCAGGTTGCCACGTGCCTGCATGCCAGGAACGCTAATGAGGTCCAGACAGGCGCCGTCATGCCACCAAGTCAGGGACTTGAGGACGTGTTCTTTCAGACCCAGTTCATTGACCAGTACCGGGGAAAGACAGGCAACGCTGCTTTTCGGATCGTCCTCGGCGGGGAAATAATCGATCGGGAGTTCTGTCAACGCATCGCGGTTCACATGGACCGTCAGGCTGTACTGGCCGGGCATGATGAAGTTAGCCGACGCAAACACCCCAAGATCAAGGTTCTCGCGATCCTTGAGGTCCAGTACATCGGTGTTGAATTGGAATTCTTCGGCGCCACTTACCCACGTCGCGATACAACACAACGCCGTAGTAGCCAATGCCTTACGGAGATCCACGTGACTAAATCCTTGAGCGAAACTGCACACTGAGTGACGGCAGTTCAGAAGTGCTGAATACTCAGCTTGATAGTGGCGTGATAGTCGCCCGCTTCCAGTGCATGCCCACTGCCGACGAGTGACAGTGAGTAGTTAAGCGTCAGCATGTCGGCAGACGCGCTGTTGAGCTGAAGTAACATGCCGGGTGAAATTAACTGTCCTTGAGAGTCTTTTATTTGCAAGGCAATACCCTGTGCGGCACCTTGGATGCTGAAATATTTGCCTTCGGATGCACCTTCAAATGTCAGCTTGAAGCGCTGCGAAGGTTCTGTGTCGTCGTTCGTGCGGTATTCAATACAATCATTTATATAAATGTTAAGTGGCTGTTTAGAAGAAGTGTCTCCATTAACTAAACCGTTGAGCGCTGTAGGCTTAAACGCAATCGTCTGGCTGTCATTACCCACACGGATGGTGCAGGCGCTATCGACAATGCTCCCGGTCATTTGCACTCGTCCCTTGAGCGCGGTGGTAACCACAGGCTCAGCAAAACAGAAAGGCACGCTTAAGGTGCAAAGCGCCAGGGGCAGTAACAATGCGGTTGAGCGACTCATCTACACCTCCGCAAGTTTCCCCGCAGTACGCAGCAAGTGCGAACTACGGGGCGTCTCAGTGACGTGATCCGTTACTGATAAGCGAGGGTGAAATTAGCGAAAGTTTCGAAGTTGCCCGGTACGATTTCGGCCGCGGCTGCTTCACCGCCGCCTTCCGGAGCAACCATGTCGCCCTGCAGATAAGCATTGAACTGCAGGTAGGTGTCGCCATTGGACAGCGACTGCGCAGGCGAAGTACTGCCGAGTTTGATCAGCGCGCCGGTGTGATCGGCAATGGCCAGGCTTGCACCTTGGGCAGTACCTTTAAGCGCCAGCAGGTCAGGGTTCGACGAGGGTGAACCGGTGAATGTGGCTGTCGCGGACTTCAGAGCGCCCAGATCACAGCCACGCAGTTCGATTTTGAAAGCGGTTGGGTTGGATTTACCACCGTTTTTCAGGGAGACGTTGGAGATTTGATCCATGTCGACAGTCTGGTACTGCGACTCTTGAGAGATCGAGCACGGCGAATCGATAATCGCACCCTTGAAGGTAATCACCCCGTGGCCCTGATCTTTAGCAACACTGACAGCAGAGGTGGCTGCCAAGGTGATTGCCATTATCGCGCCGGCCAACGTACTAACTTTCATTTTATACTCCTAAATTGATGTTGATGTCCTTGAAGGGGACTCAATTGAACTCTCTTTACGCCGGGGTATCTCTGCACCCTTGAGCTGGAGTAATTTTAGGAATGACTGGGGGAGAAGTGAGTAGGACGTTGCCGATGCAGGCCTGGGAAATTTCCTACAGGCCTGCGGCTGACGGCTAGGGAATCAAAGCATTGCGTTTGGCGAATTCAGCTAGATCGACCAGCGAGGCAGCCCCCAGCTTTTGTAGTAAACGGGTTTTATAGGTGCTAACAGTTTTATTGCTGAGAAAGAGCATCTCACCAATCTGCTTATTGGAGTACCCCTGAGCCAAGTACTGCAATACCGTCACTTCACGATCTGTCAGGGACTGAATTTGTTCGAGCTCAGTAAGTTGCTCCGCTGCATTGACGCTGTCAAAGGTCAGAGATGGGAAGAAGGTATAGCCGGCATCTACGGCTTTGATCGCGGTGATCAGGCTGCCCAAGTCTTCTTCTTTATTGACGAAGCCGCGAGCACCCAGCTGGATGCAACGTCGGCACACAGAGTCAGCGGGTTGAGAGGTCAATATCAGAATCGCGCTGCGCACATTTAGGGCCTTGATTCTAGAAATAACGGTATAGCCATCCAGCTTTGGAATACCAATGTCGAGGACAACCACTTGTGGTGTCAGGTCTCTCACGAGCTGAACAGCGTCGATACCATTGTCTGCTTCGCCCACCACACGCATACCGTGCTTTTCCAGCAGTACCCGGACGGCCAGACGAATGACTGGATGATCGTCAACTATCAGAACGCTGTGCATAGTGTGATTTCTACCTTGAAAAGCGTTTGTTACGGAGTGGTATAGCCTTGGCGGTACAAGGTTAACACCATTGGCTATTGCCAGCAGAGCTGTACGTACAGGGTAGTGTCAGCCTTAGGAAATTTCCCAGTGCACATGGGAAATCTCTCATGGAGATGCAGGAAGCTCTCCTTGCAGACTGTTCGTCCTTTAATCGCGTGCGTGTAGATCTGCAATGCAAAATTTGACTGTTCTGGTGCTGGAGGATGAGCCCTTTCAGCGCCTTGTCACCGTGACCGCGTTGGAAAAGGTGCTGCCGGGACCCATTTTGCAAGCGGCTGACGGAGAAGAAGCCATCGCTGTCCTCGACACTTGTGACGCCGTGGACATAGTCCTCTGTGACCTGAAAATGGCCGGTATGGATGGCTTGGCATTCCTGCGTCATGCTAGCAGCAGCGGCAAAGTCGGTGCTGTGGTGTTGTGCAGCGAGCTGGATCCGCTGCTACGTCAGACCACGGTCGCGATGATTCGCTGTCTGGGCCTAACTTTTTTGGGTGACCTGGGCAAGCCGTTCAAGCTTGATGGATTTAATTTACTGGTCAAACGTTACCGGGAGTGCTGCAGTACCGTTCCGAGGCTGTTGTCACCTGCAGAGTTACCGACCTTGAGCGACTTGCAACGCGGTCTAGATAATGGCGAATTCGAAGCCTATTACCAACCCAAGGTTACCCTCGAGGGGCAATTGCTGGCCGGAGCAGAAGTTTTGGCGCGCTGGACGCATCCGCAGTGGGGCGTGTTATCTCCGGCGCATTTTTTGCCAGTCATGGAAGAACACAATTTGGTCGATAGGATGTTCTGGCAGCTTTTTGAGCAGGGCCTGGCCCTGCAGCAAAGGCTGGCAACACAAGGACGGATGATCAACCTGGCGTTCAACCTGCACGCCGCACAACTAGCCTGCGCCGAGCTGGCGGAGCGCATTGCCGTTCTGCTCAAGCGATTTCAGGTTCCAGCGGGCAGCGTGATGTTCGAAATCACTGAAGTCGGTGTCGTTAGTGCACCGGCCAGTAGCCTGGAGAACCTAGTGCGGCTACGCATGCTTGGCTGCGGCCTGGCCATGGATGATTTTGGCGCTGGTTATTCTTCACTGGACCGGCTCAGCGAGCTTCCGTTTAGCCAGATCAAGCTCGATCGGACGTTTACGCGCAAGATGCAAAGCCAGCCCAAATGTGCCGCAATCATTAGTTGTACTGTTGCTTTAGCCAGAGCGTTGGGGGTCTCGCTGGTCATCGAAGGTGTAGAGACCACCGAGCAACAGCTACGTCTCATTGAGCTAGGTGGCACCCTTGCCCAGGGCTTTCTTTTTGCACGCCCCATGCCGGAAGCTCATTTCATTGCCTTTTGTAGCGTTCAAGCGGGTTGGGACCGTTGAAGATTGAACGACAGAGACGACTTTGAACTATTATTGCCACAGCCATGACGGGGCGCCAGCATCATGCTGGGTTCTTGAATGAATAGCCGTCAGCCAACGGATTCCCGTACTTCAGGCACTTTCGGTCTTCTATCTCGCATGTATCTACGTCTTTTCTTTCTGTCCGTCGGGCTGTTTTTGGGGTGCACCCCGGTGATGGCTACATCGTTGCCTCCAGCCCCACAGGTGCTGTCCAGCCAGTTGCGTATTGATCGTCCCGATATGGCGGTTTCAAGCGAAGACTGGCAGTGGCTGCGGCACAAGTCCGAGCTCAAGGTCGGCGTGTCGGCATCCGCGTCCGCGCCGTTTTCGATCAACGCCCAAGACAACCTGTATGAGGGCATCAGTGCCGATGCAACTGCTCTCATCGCGCAGCTATTGGGATTGCAGGTGAAGGTCGTGGTCTTCGCCAATGAGCAGGATGCGCGCAAGGCATTACAGGTCGGAAGCGTTGATGTGGTCAGTATTCACGGCAGCACTGGGCCACGCCCGGACCTGCTACTGAGCATTCCCTACGCCCAGGATAGGCTGGCGGTGTTCAAACGCAGTGCCGAACCCCGGCATTCTCCCGTTGATCTTGCCGGCTTGCGCGTAGCGATCACCGATGAACACAGCGCCGAGCTCAAGCAACGCTATCCGCGGGCTGATTTGCGGGTGTTTGCCGAGCATGACGAGGCGATTGCCGCTGCCGCCTTTGGCCAAGCTGACGTTTACCTAGACGATCTGTACAGCGCCTACTACCGAATCAACAACTCGTACTATGGTTATTTGCGCTTTGAGCGTTTCAGCGACCTACCGGTAGGCGGCTACGGTTTTGCCTTGCGCACGGATAACTCACGCTTACAGCGGCTCATCAACGTCGCCATCGAGGCCATCGGCGACGATACGTTGCACAACCTGGCCAAGCGGTGGGTCGGCAACAGCTTCATTCCAGGTGAAGAACCCTTAGACCTCACCTTAGAGCAGTTACGCTGGATCAAGCGTAACCCGGTAGCGCGATTGGTGATTAATGACGACATGGCACCGGGTGCCTACTTCGACTCGAACGGCGTCTTTTCCGGTGGGTTCGCTGACCTGCTCGAAGTGATAACACTAAGTACTGGCCTGAATTTTGAGGTCGTTTTGCGCCGCGGCGGCTATCCGCAGATGACCGAAGCACTGAAAGATAACGAGGCTGATCTGGCCTTGATGACCGCTAGTCCCGAGCGTGAAGCGTACTTGCGCTTTTCCAGACCACTGGATGCCAGCCCTTTTGTGTTGCTTAGCAGCAAAGAGCAGCAAGGCAAGCTACAAAATCTGGCCGATAAGCGCGTGGCGATTCCTACTGGGCACGTGAGCTCACAGCAACTACGCAAGCGCTACCCCGACGCAGTGATAATCGACGCTGGCACCACGTTGGATACAATGAACATGCTCTTTAAAGGCAAGGCCGATGCCGCCATCGTGGCGTTGCCCGCAGCGCGTTATTACATGGAGCGCTTATTTCGCGACAAATTGGTGATCAACCAGATGCTTGATGTTGGGCCGGCCACGCTCAACTTTGCGATGCGTCGAAGTGATGTTGAACTTCAATCGATTATCAACAAGGTCATGCAAAGCATTGCTCCGGATGAGATCAATGCGATTTCCAACCGCTGGCGTTCACCACCAGGGATGAGCGGCCAGACCTGGGTCGACTACCAACGGGTGATCATCAACATCATCGCGGGTGCGGCGTTGTTGCTGTTGTTATCGCTGGTCTGGGTGGTCTATTTGCGTCGCCAGATCAAGGCCCGGGTGAGGGCAGAGCGAATGCTCAACGATCAACTGCAGTTTGTCGAAACGCTGACTGATTGCATGCCGCCGCCGCTGTACGTGCGTGATCTCAAGGGGCGCATGCTTTCGTGCAATCGCAGTTACCTGAAAAGTGTCGGCTTAAGTGCCCAGCAGGTGCTGAACAAAACCGTGCGCCAGCTACCCAAGGAAAACTTCGAGAGCCTCCCGGACTTTCATCGCATCTACTTTAAGGCGATGCGCGACGGCCAGACGATCGAGTCGGTGCATGCCATTCAGCTCCAGGGCAGGGAGGCGTGGATCAACCACTGGGTGCAACCGTTCCAGGACTCCAAAGGTGACATAAAGGGGGTTATCTGTGGCTGGTTGGATATCACCGAGCACCGTCAGTTGGTGGAGCAGTTGCGAGAAGCGAAGGTCCACGCGGATGACGCCAGCCGTGCCAAGACCAGCTTTCTGGCGACCATGAGCCACGAAATCCGCACGCCGATGAACGCCGTAATCGGCATCCTTGAACTGGCGCTTAAGCGCGCCGAAAGCCAGCCGATCGACCGCGCCAGTATTGAAATAGCCCATACTTCGGCAAAAAGCCTGCTGGAGTTGATCGGCGATATCCTCGACATCGCACGCATCGAATCCGGACGACTTAGTCTGTCGCCCAAGCGTGCCAACTTGCGCGAACTGATCGAGTCGGTGGCCAGAGTGTTCGAGGGGCTAGCTAGGCAAAAGCGCCTGACCCTTATCCTCGACATCGATTCGAGCATCAACTGTGATGTGCTGGTCGATGCCCTGCGCTTCAAGCAAATCCTCTCTAACTTGATCAGCAATGCCATCAAGTTCACCGAAGAAGGCTCGATCAAGATCAGTATTTCCGGGTTTTTGGTCGATGCCAGCCTGCTCAATATTCACCTCCGCGTGGAAGACACCGGCGTTGGCATAAGCCCTACTGACCAGCAGCGCTTGTTCAGACCTTTCGTCCAGGCGCAACGCAATGTGCAACAGACCGAAGGTACGGGACTGGGGCTAGTGATCTGTCGTTCGCTGTGCGAAATGATGGGCGGCCGTGTAACTATGAGCAGTGAGTTAGGTCGTGGAACGATGATAGAAGTAGAGCTGCGCTTTCAGGTATTAGAGCGCATCAGTATCACGCAATTGCCTGCCTTACCATTGACTCATCAACGTTACTGTTTGCAAGTTCTGGTTGTGGATGATCACCAGGTCAACCGCCAAGTCTTACACCAACAACTAGAATTTTTGGGGCACGATGTCTATGAGGCAGAAGACGGTCAGTGTGCCTTCGACTGCTGGGGCAAGCAGCCCTTCGATGTTGTCATTACCGATTGCCACATGCCGGTCATGAATGGTGCTGACCTCACACGAGCAATTCGCAAAGTCGAACAGGAGCAAGGGCTTGAGCCCACGGTGATTATTGGACTTACTGCCGACGCACAGCCGGAAGAATTAGAGCAGTGTATTAAAGCGGGCATGAATGATTGCCTGATCAAGCCAATCGGTCTCGACGAACTGGACGCAAGGTTGTTGGCGCTACACAAGGATCGGGAAATAGAAGGCGAGTATCCTGAGACCGCATTGCCACTGATGGCGCCAGACTCGCAACTGCTGGTTGATCTGGGGCCTTTGGAGTTGCTCATCAACAGCGACCCGGTGAAATTCCGCGAGATACTCGGCGAGCTGATCAATAATAATCGCAGAGATTGTCAGTCACTGAGGGTTCTACTCCAGAACGGTGAGACTGATAAGTTAGGGGAGCTGGCTCACAGAATTAAAGGTGCAGCGCGTGTGGTGAAGGGAGAGCAATTGGTCGAATCTTGCCGGCGCATGGAGGTTGTATGTGCGGATCCGCAAGCTTCGCCGGAGGAGCTCAGCAAGGCGGTGAATGAGGTGGAATTCGCCATAACCGAGTTGGAGCGCGCCCTTGGAACTCTTTGAGCGGTCGATTTTTACTAGCGTTTACTCACGTCGTGCCGCTCTGTTGATTTTTTCGGCTTCCTTTCAGCTGCGGAGGAGATCTGAGCATGCCTCGGTGACTAGCAGCATGGCGTTCCGCTCGTAGTGCGTGGGGGAATTTTGGGGGAATTGATCCCCCGAATGATGTGGAATGATGTTTTAGTATGATTTGGCAAATTGCTGAAATTTAAGGATTTTTTACTTTTGTTATTGAATCTGTTGAGCGCGAAAACGGATTCGAAATCCGTTGTACTGGCAACAGTACCTAGGGTTCAAATCCCTATCTCTCCGCCATACAAGAGAAAGCCCCCTGACCGAAAGGTCCGGGGGCTTTTTCGTTTCCGCTGATTGAGCGTCTCAACCACCCACCAACGTTTAACCATAGGCTTCGGGAGGCTGATTGACGAACCAGTGGGCGCTTGTTTACACCGTTCTGCGACGCGCTTGGCAAAGCGCACCTTTGTCTATCAGACAATCCTTAGATTTTTCCGCGCCTGGCCGATACTCGAGGTACTAACCGCTATCGCCGGAGTGTCAGCATGAATCGCAAGTATGTTGCTATCGCTGCAGGGTTGTTGTTGGGCGCAAGCGGGGCCTGCGTGGCTGAGACACCGATCGCCCAGGGGGTGATCAATTTCACCGGTAGTGTCGTCGAGTCGCCTTGCACGGCTTCAGCCCAGGCAGGCGCCTTGAACCTCAATGACTGCCCGACGCAGGTGCGGGGCACCCGGATCGATTTGCACAGGGTCGAGCCGCAAGCGTCGGTCAGTGCCCCCGATCACGCTCCGGTCAACGTCAAGCTGATGGCCGACAGCGGCAAGACGGATCGTTATTACCATCAGCAGTACGCCCTGGTGGATGCCTCCGGTAAGCCTGTCACTTCCGGCACCTTCCTGATTACCCTGACCACGCCCTGAGCCTTCTATCACCTGCACGCTCTTGGTTTTTCAAACGCCAACTGGTAGCGTGCAGCACCCCCGCTGTATCGCCCGATCCCTTTCGCTATCGTTGCCTGTTGAGTGCAGCCGTATGCGGGTACCCGTCGTCTCCTTGAAGAGCCAGTACGGGGCACCGGGCGATGCACAAGTCATTCGCAAATGGAGTTCACGATGACGCAAAACAGCACCGTGCTGTCCGGCATTCAGCTGGATCAATTCATGGACCGTCTTGAGGTCGAGCATCAGGAACACGGTGCCGATTACCTGCTGGGCCAGCTGCGCGTCCAGCCGCTCAAGGCTGCCTCGCTGGAATCGATCGACCGTCTGCACGTGCTGTGGGTCAACGCCGGTGACGCTGACGCGGCCAAGGCGGTACTCGCCGACGACGGCCAGGCGCTGATCGAGGCGACGCCAGAAGAGGCGCGCAACGAACTCAAGGTCAACCTGCTGATCTACCAGCTGCGCCTGTGCAACTACCTCAAAGACGAGCAAGGCCTGCTGCAGGCCCTCGACGCCCTGCAGCAACTGAGCAACGAGGCGCTGGCGTTCGATATCGAACAGTACCGGCGCTACCGCATTTTCGACGATCTGCAGCACACCACCCTCGACGTCGCCCTCAAGGCCATCGAGGTGCGTCACACCCTGGCGTTGATCAACCCCGGCCGCCATGCCCTGCGGGCCTGGGACGATGCCGACCAGCAGCGGCGCCGGGCGCGGGTGCTGGCTGCCCACGAGCGTGACGAAGAGGCTCGCGAAGCGGCGCTGGCGGCAATTACCGCGTTGCGTACCGCTGGCGAAGGTCAGGATGTCGACGGCAACGACTGGCTGTGGCTGGGCGATGCGCTGATCGAAATCGTGCCGTTGCGCCTGGCGATGTTCGAGCAACCTGTAGTGCAGTTGATCGCCGAGCTGTCGTTGCCCCAGCGCCGGGAGTGGGAAGTGCGCCTGGCGCGCCTGGCTGCACGCTCATTGAAGGCCCAGGGCGACCTGCCCGGCGCCTTGAAAATCTGTGAGGTGGCGACCCTGGAACTGGACTCCAGCGGCAGTGACAACTTTGTCGAATTCCACTTGCCCTGGTTGCTTGAAAACGGTCAGATCGACGACGCCGGGCAGCGTGCATTCATGGAAATCTATGGAGTTCGCAGCCAGATGTGGCCGGGCACTGCCTACTGGGTACACGATCGCCTGCTCGATGCCGAGGACCAGTCGGCGTGGTGGCCGTTGTGCGTGATGCGCGCCTGTGATGATCAAAAGGTGTTGGAGCGGTTTGTTTCCGGGCTGCCATGGCGCGACGAGTCGACGCCGTCCCTGGGCCCGTTGCTCGATGTGCTGCATGCTGCCCGCGATGACCTTGAGCAGCTCGACAACGTTTTCGCTCTGGCCCTGGAAGAAGCCCGCCGCCGCGCGCCGAACCACCCTTGGATCAACCGCCTGCTGGCAGTGCGTGAACGCCAGGCCGGGCGCATTGACGCCAACACTGAACTTACGATGCTGCGCGAGGCCGTTTCGGCCGGCAATATGCAAGACCACCGCAGCGCCTACAGCCTGTTCAGCGCTCATGCCAGTGTGTTCGGCATTGTCGATGCCTTGCGCCAACCGCTGCCGACAATGGCCGGTGGCATGAACTATTACAGTTTCGCTTGCAACATCGACGACCTGGTCGAGGTGGAAGTCGAGAAGCTCTCGAGCGAGGAGGCAGATCAGGCCTGGTCGTTGTTGCGCGAAGTACAAAAGCTGGCCTACGAACACGGCCAGGCTCGCATGGAGCAATGCTTCGCCACCGGTCGCGGGCATCGTTACGATGCCTGTGCGCACATGTACTCGATGCTCTGCAACAACCTGGCGATCAACTACCGCTGCTACAACGACCAGCGCATGTATGAGCAGGCCCTGGAGCTGCATGCCCGTGGCATTGCCGCCAGTCCGTTCGCCGAGCACTATCATGGCACCCTGCAAAACCGCATTGAGCTGGGGGATGACGCGGGCATCGCCGAAGCCGCCGAACAGCTCTGGCACTACGCAGCCGACTATGGCTACAGCCGCCACGACCCGGAAGAGTACCTGCTGGAAGTCAGCCGCGCCCTGTACCGCCTCGACCGCGAACGCGAAATCCTGATCTGGCTGGAGCGCATCCTCAAGTGGCAGGAAGAGCGCGAAATCAGCGACAAGGACCTGGAGTACTCGCCGCTGTTCGCGCGGATGAAAGTGGCCATGTACCTGTCCTACAGCCTGCCGGAGGCGGCCACCAGCCTGTGGCTGCGATATGCGCCGCAGATCAACGAACGCGACGAGAGCTCGCTGCTGGGCTGCGCCGGCGATGTGCTCAAGGGCCTGGGGCGCAAGGAGGAGGCCATAGCCTACTACCAGCGCTCGATCCTGCGCAGTGATCCGGACAACGCCGTCGACCAGGGCAACAATGAGCTCTTCCGCCAGAGCATCGCCGAGCTGCAGGCACCGGAAAAGCCGGCAGGCAAGGCCTGGTGGCAGATATGGAAGTGACACCGGAGCTGCGACAGTCCGGTTACGCCCCGCGCAACGCACTCAATGCCGATCAACTCAAGCGCGGCATTGCCGAACGCAGCAAAGCCCGTGGTGATGCGCCGGAGGTGGGCAGATGGTTGCTCAACCATTTCTACCGTCATCTGGTCGGCAACTTCGAGCCGGCGCGACGGATCCTGACCCTGGAGCAGGCTGTCGAGGTGCTGGGAGGCGAACCGCCGCCATGGGTGAGCAGGCATTTGAGCGACGCCGGTAAAGGCTCGCAGCAGGCGCTCGCGCCCCTGGTCTGGGTGGATCCGCAGCAGGCGCCACTGCTGGCGCAGGAGGCCTTGCTGGTGGAGTTTCTGACCTCGCGTCAGGGCACTGCGCTGGCCGGCAAGCTCGATCGCATCAACTGCCCGCAGGCGCTGGCGCTGTGGGACAAGGAACACGCGCAGATGGCCGCGCGGGTCGAGCAGGGCTGGCGCCAAAGCCGGCCCGAGGCCTTGGCCACATTGGTGACCACCACTGAGCACGTCTTGCAGGAGCTGCGCCCCGACAGTGCCTTGCTGCGCGCTGAAATGGCCTTTGAAAGCTATGTGATGCGCCACTGCCTGGGCCAGTTCGCCGATCGCCGCGCCCTGACCGGCGGCTACGGCGAGCGTTATGCCGAAGCGGTGGAGCAGCGGCGCATGCGCGTGTTCAGCTTTCGCGACGGCCAGGGCCAGCCACACATCACCATCAGCCTGATCGTCCAGGCCGACGGCAGCTTGACCGTCGAGCAGGTCAAGGGCAAGCAGAACCGGCCGCCGGTCGAGCGCTATTACCAGGACCTGCTGCAGTGCCTGAATGCCCTGGGCACCGACCAGCAGACGCCCGCTGACTGTATCGCCATCGGCATCGTGCGCACCGAAGCCGGCTGGCTGCGCATCGAAGAGGTCAGCGACCCGACCGCCCAGACCCGTCTGGTGGCCCGCTACCCCCAGCTGTACGAGCGCCTCGATGCGCCGTCAGCCATGGTCGAGTGGCTGGTGGCCGGGCGTCAGCCGCAGCAGTTCTTGCAGGTTGCCCCGCAGGCGGTGTCGGTCAAATACGCCACCCGGCATATCTTCAGCAAGCGCTTGCAGCGTCTGCCCGATGATCCGCTGTACCTGACCGAAGGCGTGCCGTGGCCAGACATGGCGCCGCCCCAGGCCGAGGAAATCCAGGCCTGGCAGACCCGGGCAAGGTAAGGAGAGCGGCATGTTTTTGCTTATCGCGGCGGTTATTTCAGCCTGGTTGTTGTGGCGTGCATTCCGCCCGCGCGAGGCCGCGCCGTTGTTCAGCCAACGCAAGCACTGGTCGCTGCTGTTGGCCAGGCCCATGGCCGATGCGATGGAAGTCGAGGGTTTTTACTCGCCAGCGTGCGACCACTTCACCGAACAGGCCCAGACGATCGTGCGGGCGGCGTTGCTGCACCAGGCCGGGATTCGCAGCAACTCCAATGACGAGGCGGTGCGTGCGCACTTCAGTGCTACCCTCGAACAGCAATGGTACAGCCTCGACCTGCAAGGGCTGACGGCCAGCGATGAGCCGCGTGCGGCCATGGCCTTTGCCTGTGCGCGGGTGGCGTTTCTGGTCCGTTGTGGGGTACTGATGCATTGGCTCGAGCCCGAGCTCGCCTGGCGCGTGCTGTTGCTCAACGCGCAGCGGGCGCAGGATTGTTTCGACAGTTGGGAAGATTTCGGCAAGGCCTATAAGCTGGGGCGCGAGCAGTGGGTCGCGGCGTTTCGCGTCGACTCGCTGGGCGAAGTGTTCAACGAGCAGCATCTGCACCAGTTGCTGACGCCCGGCAGCGGCGCCTGGGCCGATATACCCTGGCGTACGCCAGCGGCGTTGAGCCCGGCCCTGGCGGGGTAACGGCGCAGCGGTTGGTTCAAGCATCCCGGAGGGGGCATAGCGATGATCGGCTTCACTTTCCGCCAGCTGGAGTATTTCGTCGCTGCCGCCGAGCAGGGCAGTGTCAGCGCTGCGGCGCGAACCAAGCACATTTCCCAGCCGTCGGTGTCCCTGGCGCTGTCGCAGCTGGAGGCGAGCCTGGGCGAAAAGCTCTTTCATCGCCAGGTCAGCCGTGGCCTGGAACTGACCCCGGCGGGGCGCAAATTGCTCGAGCAGGCGCGCGATATGCTCAACCTGGCCACGGCAATCGGCGGCAAGGGCGAGCAGCAACAGGTGGTGCGCGGCGCCTTGAGCCTGATCTGCTTCCAGGACCTGGGGCCGTATTACGCGCCACGCCTGCTGAGCGGCTTTCGCCGGCGCCATCCGGAAGTCACCATCACCCTGTTCGAGGCCGATCTTGCCGAGGTCAATCGGCGCCTGGCCGATGGCAAGGTGGAGCTGGCGCTGACCTATGACGTGGGGCTCGATTCGCCGATCGAAAAACGCGTGCTGGCGCAGCTGACGCCTTACGCCTTGCTGTCGGCGGACCACCCCCTGGCGTTGCAGGAGCGGGTGTCGCTGGTGGACCTGGCCAATGAATGCCTGATCCTTGAAGACATCGCCAGGACCCGCGAGTATTTCCTGTCGCTGTTCTGGGCCCACGACCTGCAACCGGCAAGCCTGCAACTGACCCAGACCTTCGAGATGCAGCGCGGGCTGGTCGCCCATGGCTATGGCGTGGCCTTGTCCTGCACCCGGCCGGTGGCCGATTGCAGCTATGACGGCCAACCCCTGGCCTGCCGGCCGCTGCTGGAAGCGGTCAGCCCGCAGCCGGTGGTGCTGGCCCAGTCCAGCGCCATGCGCCCCTCTCCGGCGGCGCAGGCCTTCCTCGACTGGGCCAGCGAGCAGTTTCCGGCCTGATCAGCGGCTGGCCGGATCTGCCAGCGTTGCCAGCGGCTGGCGGGCGACGAACAGCCAGTAGCCCAGCGACAGCAAGGCCAGCCAGCCGATGCCCACGTACAGGGCCATGCGCGTGTCCGGGAACCAGGCCAGCACGCCGAAGATGAACAGCATGAACACCACCGCACAGGCCGGGCCGACCGGCCAGAACGGTACCGGGAAGTGCAGCCTGGCCACCTCGTCGGCGCTCATGCCGCGGCGCATGACGATCTGCGACAGGAGGATCATCAGCCACACCCAGACGATCGAGAAGGTCACCACGGCGGCGAGGATCAGGAACAGGTTGTCCGGGGCCAGGTAATTGAGCACCACCCCCAGCAGCAAGGCGACGGCCATCACCACCACGGTCATCCACGGCACGCCGAAGCGCGACAGCAGGGCGAAGCTGGCGGGCGCCTGGCCGTTGTGGGCCATGCCGTACATCATCCGCCCGGCGCTGAAGATGTCACTGTTGATCGCCGACACCGCTGCCGAGATCACCACGATGTTCAGCAGCGTGGCCGCCGAACCGATCCCCAGGCCGCTGAAGATCTGCACGAACGGACTGCCTTCGCTGCCGATCTTCGACCAGGGATAGATCGACATCAGCACGAACAGGGTGAACACATAAAACAGCAGGATGCGCAGCGGCACCGAGTTGATCGCCCGTGGAATCACCCGTTGCGGATCCTTGGCTTCGCCGGCGGTGATGCCGATCATCTCGACGCCGCCAAAGGCGAACATCACCACGGTGAACGAGGCGATCATGCCGCCCACGCCATTGGGGAAGAAACCGCCATGGCTCCACAGGTTGCTCACCGCTGCCAGGGGCTCGCCGCTGCCGCCCAACTGGATGCCGAACATCAGCACGGCCGCGCCAGCGAGGATCATCGAGACGATGGCGGTGACTTTCAGCAGCGACAACCAGAACTCCAGTTCACCAAACACCCTGACGCTGCACAGGTTGAGGGCGCCAATGAAGAAGACGATGCCCAGCACCCAGATCCAGCGCGGCGTGTCGGGGAACCAGAAGCTCATGTAGACGCCGAAGGCAGTGACATCCGCCAGGCACACCACCAGCATCGAGAAGGCGTAGCTCCAGCCTGTGAGAAAGCCGGCAAAGCGCCCCAGGTACTGGCTGGCGTATTGACCGAACGAGCCGGACACCGGGTTGCGCACGGCCATCTCGCCGAGGGCGCGCATCATCATGTAGATGGCCGCGCCACCGATCAGGTAAGCGAGCAACACAGAAGGGCCGGCCAGTTTGATGGCGGCTGCGGAGCCATAGAAAAGCCCGGTGCCGATGGCAGAACCGAGCGCCATGAAGCGAATGTGGCGGGTACTCAGACCGCGCCGCATGGCGGTGCTGTTTTCGTTCATCCCAGGTAACTCCTCGTTGTTCTTATTCTTGGATAGCAAGGCGCCGTAGGACACAGGCAGGGCCATTAACCGGCCAAAGGTGGCGGGCTGACAACCGGCGCGCCATACAGATTGCCTATAGTGGCGCATAGGTAATCTGTGGTTTACCGGCCGCGCGGGGCCGCCCAATACTTTTGTTCATTACAACAAGAGAGGTGGCCCCGATGAATGCCGATATCGAACAGTTCCAGCGTGACGGTGCAGTGGTGTTGCGTGGCGTGTTCCGTGACTGGATCGAACCCCTGCGCGAAGGTTTTGAACAGAACCTGGCCGCGCCCAGCGCCTTTGCCATCGAGAACGTCGGCAATGGCGAAGGCGGGCGCTTCTTCGAGGATTACTGCAACTGGCAACGCATCCCGGCGTTCAAGGCGTTCGTGCTCAATTCGCCGGCGGCGGCGATTGCCGGAGCGCTGATGCAGTCACGGCAAGTGCAGGTGTTTCATGAACATATCCTGGTCAAGGAGCCGGGCACCTCCAAGCCCACGCCCTGGCACCAGGACCTGCCGTACTACTGCGTCGACGGCCTGCAAACCGCCAGCTACTGGATACCGCTGGACCCGGTCAGCCGTCACAACACCTTGAGCGTGGTGCTCGGCTCCCATCGCTGGCCCAAGCCGGTGCGGCCCAAAAGCTGGGCCAGCAACAAGGATTTCTATGGCGCCAGCGATGCAGGCTCCGGGGAAAGCCTGTTCATGGACATGCCGGATGTGGAGAACGGCGAGTACCAGATCCTCTCGCCGGAGCTGGAACCGGGGGACGCGGTGGTGTTCGATTTTCGTACCGTGCATGGCGCCGCCGGCAACATCGGCAGCAATCGCCGCCGGGCCTTCTCGACCCGCTTCATGGGTGATGATGTGCGCTATATCCAGCGCCCTGGGCGGACCTCGCCGCCGTTTCCAGGGATTGACCTGAAGACCGGCGATCGCATGCGCGAGGACTGGTTTCCGGTGGTGTGGGCGCGGCCATAAGGGCTGCCCGTAGGAGCGAGCTTGCCTCGCGATGCAATGGGGCAGGTAGATCGCGATCGCGGGGCAAGCCCGCTCCTACAGGGTTTACTTCAGATGGGCGACGATCTCGTCCTTGATCTTCAGGCGTTCCTTGCGCAGCCGGGTGACCGTGTCATCGGCGGCGCTTTTGTTCTCGGCATCGACGACTTCGGCGTCTTTGCTGTTGTAGTCTTCATGCAGCTGACTCAGCCGCGGGTCGTGTTGTTTCTTCTCGATGAACTGTTCCTTGGTCAGATTCAAGTCTGCGAGCAAATCGTGCTTGACCGGCATTTCTTCACCTCTCCGGGGTTTGTGGGGTGGAAGTCATGAACTTAGAGGATAGTCGTCTTTGCCGGGTTTCGGGGCTGGGGTAGTCTGTTGCAACATTTGCCCACCCCAGGACTCCGTGCAATGCCTCATCTTCATGTGGAATACAGCGACAACCTGAAAAACCTTGAGGTCGACCGCCTGTTGCTGCGTCTCAACAATGCCCTGGTGGGCAGCGGCCAGTTCGCCGAAGAGCTGGACATCAAGAGCCGCGCCGTGGCCCTGGCCGGTTTCCGGGTGGGTGTTGCCCCTGCGGAACGCGCGTTCGCCCACATCAAGCTGGCAATCCTCAGCGGTCGCTCCGCCGAGATCAAACGCCAACTGTCGGCCAGCCTGCTGGAGGTGCTCAAGGAGGCCGTTCCGAGCACGCCGGGGCTGGACATCCAGCTGTGCGTCGAGGTGATCGATATCGATCGCGATTCTTATTCAAAAGTGCATCTGCCAGCGTAAATAATCGTCTGGCTGAACACAGGCTGAACACGTCTTTTAAATAGACGCCAGCCGACTATTTGTTGGCGTCTTTTTCACAAAAAATTGATGACTCGCTACTTAAAGTTCGGGCAGTTTCCAGGTGGTGCCGCAAGGGCACTGTTCCCGCCGTTCAAATAAGCGAATCGTCATGTTCAAGGTCAAACCCCTGCGGGCCGAATGGGTCACGTTGATTGCCAGCCTGTACCTGTTGATCGGCTTCAACTCATTGTTGTGGCAACACCTGGCGTCGGTACTTGCGAGCGATGCGCACGGCCTGTTATTGCGTGTGGCCTTTGGCGTGATGATCCTGTGTGCGTTCAACCTGGTATTGACCCTGCTGGCCTTCCGGATGCTGCTCAAACCGCTGCTGATCACCCTGTTCATGGTCAGTGCCGGGGTGGCTTACTTCATGAGCCAGTACGGCGTAATGATTGATGTCGGCATGCTGCGCAATGCCATGGAGACCAATGCCACGGAAGTGCGTGACCTGCTCTCGATTAAACTTTTTTTATATATCGCTGTGTTAGGTGTTTTGCCGTCTATATTGTTGTACAAGGTACCGGTTTTATACCGCAACTGGGCCCGCGAGTTGTTCGGCAAGTTACTCGCCAGTGTCGCCTGTATTGTGGTGCTGGGCACTGTTGCGCTGATTAATTACCAGGGCCTGGCTTCGCTGTTTCGCAATCACCATGAAATCCGCCTGATGCTGGTGCCGAGCAATTTTGTCGGTGCCTCCCTGGGCTATGTCGGCGAGCGGGTCGGCAGCGCCGCCACGCCGTTTCGCGCCATCGGCGAGGACGCCAAGCTCGACGTCGCCTGGCAGCAACGTTCGCGCAAGTCGCTGACCGTGCTGGTGGTCGGCGAGAGCGCCCGCGCGCCGAACTTCGGGGTGCTCGGCTACGGGCGCGATACCACCCCACAGTTGAGCAAGGAAAAGGGCCTGATCGCCTTCACCGATGTGCACTCCTGTGGCACCGAAACCGCCGTGTCGGTGCCGTGCATGTTCTCTGGCTTCACCCGCAAGGATTACGACGCCAGCACCGCCAAAAACCAGGAAGGCCTGCTCGATGTGCTGCAGCGGGCCGGGCTCGCGGTGCGCTGGCGCGACAATCAGTCCGGCTGCAAGGGCACTTGCGACCGGGTGGTGTTCGAGAATGTCAGCAACCTCAAGGACCCGGCACTGTGCGCCGATGACGAGTGCCGCGACGAAATCCTCCTCAAGGGCCTGGACAGCTTCATCGACAGCCTGCAACAGGATACCGTGCTGGTGCTGCACCAGATGGGCAGCCATGGGCCGGACTACTACAAGCGTTACCCGAAAGAATACGAGCGCTTCACCCCGGTGTGCCGCAGCAATGCCCTGAACCAGTGCAGCCAGGACAGCATCGTCAATGCCTATGACAACACCCTGGTGTACACCGACCATGTCCTGGCCGCGCTGATCGACCTCCTGCGCAGCAAGCAGGACAAGGTCGACACCGCCATGCTGTACCTGTCCGACCATGGCGAATCGCTCGGTGAGTACAACCTGTACCTGCACGGCACGCCTTACATGCTGGCACCGGAACAGCAAAAGCACGTGCCGCTGCTGGCATGGTTTTCCGACAGCTACAAGGCCAGCTTCGGCGTCGATAGCGACTGCCTGCAGAAGGTCCGCAACGAGCCGCTGAGCCAGGACAACCTGTTTCATTCCATGCTCGGCCTGCTGCAGGTGCACACCAACCTGTACAAGCCCGAACTGGACCTGTTTGCCAGCTGCCGGCCGATGTTGGCCAGGCACTGATCACCGACGCGGTAGCGGCGGCAGGGATAGCGGTCGAGTGGTTTCCCGACGATGGCCTGCGCCGTATATACTGCGCGCCATTGTTTGTGGGAGAGCCTTGTGGCCATCGATATTCACTGGATTTGCGACGATCGCAGCCTGGCAGAGCACTGCCTGCAGTGGCGCACGCTGCCCTTCGTGGCACTCGACACCGAGTTCATGCGGGTCGATACCTTCTATCCGAAAGCCGGTTTGATCCAGGTCGGTGACGGGACACGGGCCTACCTGATCGATCCGCTGCGCATAGGCGACTGGCAGCCGCTGGCCGGCCTGCTTGAAGATCCGCAGGTGATCAAGGTCCTGCATGCCTGCAGCGAAGACCTCGAAGTGCTGTCACGCCTGACCGGCAGCTTGCCGGCGCCATTGTTCGACACCCAGCTGGCCGCCGGCTACCTCAACCTGGGCTTCTCCATGGGCTATTCGCGCCTGGTCCAGGAGGTGCTCGGCATCGACCTGCCCAAGGGTGAAACCCGCTCCGACTGGCTGCAACGCCCGCTGTCGGAAACCCAGGTCAGCTACGCCGCCGAAGACGCCGTGCACCTGGCCGAACTGTACGAGCGCCTGCGCCCGCAGTTGTCGGATGACAAGAATGCCTGGGTGCTCGAAGACGGTGCCGAACTGGTTGCCCAGTTGCGCCGCGAGATCGACCCGTATGAGCTGTACCGCGATGCCAAGCTGGCCTGGAAGCTGTCGCGCGCGCAACTGGCGGTACTGCGCGAGCTGTGCGCCTGGCGTGAACGCGAAGCCCGCGCCCGCGACCTGCCGCGTAACCGCATCGTTCGCGAAAACGCCTTGTGGCCGATGGCCCGCACCCAGCCGGATTCGCTGTCGGCGCTGGCCAAGATCGAAGACATGCACCCGCGTACCATCCGTCAGGATGGCGAGTTCCTGCTCGGCCTGATCAAGCAGGCTGCCAGCCTGCCGCCATCTGAATGGCCGCCGGCGGTGCCCGAGCCGCTGCCGATCGAAGCGTCGGCGCTGCTCAAGCAACTGCGCGCCATCGGCCAGGCCGAGGCCGAGCGCCTGAACATCGCCCCGGAGCTGATGCTGCGCAAGAAAACCCTGGAACTGCTGCTCAAGAGTGGCTACCCCAACGGACCCTATCAACTCCCCGAGTCGCTGCGCGGCTGGCGCCGTGAGCGCATGGGGCAGGCGCTGCTCGATTGCCTGGCGGGCGCCGGAGACCAGTCATGAAACGTATCTGCTCGATCTACAAGAGCCCGCGCAAGAACGAAATGTACCTGTACGTGCTCAAGGCCGATGGCCTGGAGCGCGTGCCCGAAGGCCTGCTGCCGTTCTTCGGCAAGCCGGTGCATGCCTTCGACCTGGTGCTGACCCCGGAGCGCCAGCTGGCCCGCGAGGATATCGCCAAGGTCCTGGAAAACCTCGAACAGCAGGGCTATCACCTGCAGATGCCACCGGCCGAGGACGAGTACATCGAGCACTTGCCCGAAGAGCTGCTGCGTCGCAACGACCCGGTCTGACCGCCCTTTCGCTGTAGTGCCGCCCTCCGCTGGCGGCCTTTGCCGTTATCCAAGGTTGTTATGAACATGCGTGTTTTGATCGCTGAACAGGATCATGCCCTCTACGCTCGCCTGTTGCGCGAGGCGGCACCGGACCTGGAAGTCCTGAACAGTGGTGACTCGGCCGAATTGGCACGGCTGGCCGCTGACAGCCCGGTGTGGCTGGGCCAGCCGGACCTGTTGGCAACCTTGTTGCGCCAGGGCCATCAGCCGCAGTGGCTGCAATCGACCTGGGCCGGGATTACGCCGCTGCTGGCTGACGGCCTGCAGCGTGACTACCGCCTGACCCGGGCGGTGGGCATCTTTGGCCAGGTCATGGCCGAGTACGTGCTCACCTACATGCTCGGCCACGAGCGCGAGGTGCTGGCGCGCCTGGTCAGCCAGGTCGAGCGCAAGTGGGATGAGCGTCCGGGGCGCAGCCTGGAAGGGCGGCGGGTGCTGATCGTCGGGACCGGCGATATCGGTCAACGGGTGGCGGAGTTTCTGCTGCCGTTTGGCGTGCAGCTGTACGGTATCGCCAGCCAGCCGCGCGAGCAGGCGCCGTTTATCGAAGTGGCCGGTCTTGAGGACCTGGGGCGTTTGGTCGGCCAGGTCGATTATGTGATCAACCTGCTGCCCGACACCCCGGCGACCCATGACCTGTATGACGCCGCGCTGTTCCAGCGCTTCAACCCCGAGGCCTTGTTCATCAATGCCGGGCGCGGCGTGGCGGTGGTCGATGGCGACCTGGTCGAGGCTTTGAAGAAAGGCCATCTGGCAGGTGCGGTGATCGATGTCTGTCGGCAGGAGCCGCTGCCGCAACGTCATCCGTTCTGGACTGCCTGGGGCTTGCTGCTGACCGGGCACAGCTCGGCACCGACCTCGCCGGCGGCGATGGTGCGCTTGTTTGTCGAGAATCTGCGGGCGTATCAGGCGGGTGAAGGGTTGCGTGGGGAGGTGGACTTTCAGCGCGGCTACTAACAGTAACGCCGGCCCCCACAGGTTTGAAGGCACCGTTGACCCTGTGGGAGCTGGCCTTGCCAGCGATGGGCTGCAAGACAGCCCGAAAAATCAAAGGCTGAAATCACCCTCAGCCGCCAACTCGCTCAACGGCCGACGCGGGCTCGGTACTTCCCGCGCCTGCAGGCCTTCAGCAAGGGTCGACTTGTCGCCCAGCTTGCCGATCGCCACTGCCGCGTGCAGGGCGTAGCCTTCGGGAATCTTCAGCTCCTTGCGGGTCAGTTCCTGATCGAAACCGGCCATGCCGTGGGTGTGCCAGCCGCTCAGGCTCGCCTGCAACGCCAGGTGGCCCCAGGCCGAGCCGGTGTCGAAGGTGTGCCACAGGGCCGGAGTTTCTTCACTTGCACCCGGTGCAGTGAAGCTGGTCTTGGAAATGATGATCACCAGCGCCGACGCATGCTGGGCCCAGCTGCGGTTGAACTCGTTGAGCAAACCGAGGAAGCGTTCCCAGTTCGGCGTGTCGCGGCGGGCATAGAGAAAGCGCCAAGGCTGCGAGTTGTAGGCCGAAGGTGCCCAGCGGGCAGCCTCAAGGAAGCTCAGCAGGGTGGCCTGGTCGATCGGCTCGCCGGTGAAGGCGCGCGGTGACCAGCGCTGGATGAACTGTTCGTTGATGGCGTGATCGGCAACGCGAGGATTTGCACTCATCTTGAGTTCCTGAGAGTTGGGGTGGTGACCGCTGGTCAAACTACTGTGTCGCATCAGCGCTGACAAGCGGTCTGGCAATGGCCGGTGACAGGCCCTAGACTGGCGCCGCCGCGCCGCCGCGCACGAATTGAAACAGGACACCCGTTACATGACTGCCAACGCCAATCCATTCTGGATGCGTAAAACCCTCGAGCAACTCGACCCGCAGGAGTGGGAGTCGCTGTGTGACGGCTGTGGCCTGTGCTGCCTGCAAAAGCTTGAAGATGAAGACGACAACAGCGTCTATTACACGCGAATCGCCTGCAAGTTGCTGGACCTCAAGACCTGCCAGTGCAGCGATTATCCGCAGCGGATGCAGATCGTACCGGACTGCATTCAGCTGACCCCAGGCAAGGCCGACCAGTTCAAATGGCTGCCGACCACCTGCGGTTACCGCCTGGTCAGCGAGGGCAAGGACCTGCCCGACTGGCACCACCTGGTTTGCGGTGACCGCGAACAGGTGCACAAGCAGCGGATTTCACAATCCGGGCGCATGCTCAGCGAAGACAGCGTCGATGAAGACGACTGGGAAGACTATCTGATTTTCCGCGCCGGTTGAGCCGCCCAGGCTTGTCGGGTATCGCGTTTGGGGGAACAAGGAGTTTCTGTATGCGTGTGCATTGCCATTGGTGGCTGGTGTTGGGCCTGCTGGCCAGTTCGCCGGCCTGGGCGAAAAAAGTCGATCTGGATTACCACGTGCGCTTGCTGCCGCAAAGCGAGCAGGCCGAGGTGCGCCTTACCCTGGCCGATGGGGCGACAGTGCGCAGCCTGGACTTCGACCTGGGCAAGGACGGCGCCTACAGCGATTTTCAGGCCGATGGCCAATGGCAGGTGCAGGGCGATGATCAGCGCGGCCATTGGCAACCGGCGCCAGGCAAGAGCCATTTGACTTATAAGGTGCGCCTGAGCCAGCGGCTCAAGGGCGGCGCCTATGAAACCCGCATGACCCCGGACTGGGCGCTGTTTCGTGGTGACGATCTGGTGCCCCCGGCCCGCCTGGACCAGCACGACGGCACCGAACTGGTGGCGCGCCTGAGCTTCGAGCTGCCCAAGGGCTGGAAAAGTGTCGAGACCCCGTGGCCGCGCATTGGCAAGAACCGCTTTCGCATCGACAACGTCTCGCGCCTGTTCGACCGCCCGACCGGCTGGATGCTCGCCGGAACCATCGGCACCCGCCGCGCGCGCCTGGGCGAAACCGAAGTCAGCGTTGCCGCGCCGCAAGGGCAGGCCATGCGGCGCCTGGACAACCTGACCTTGCTGACCTTCGTCTGGCCGCAGTTGCAGGCAGTGTTCCCGCGCAACCCGCCCAAGCTGCTGCTGGTTGGCGCCCGGGACGAGCTGTGGCGTGGCGTCCGGGCCGGGCACAACTCCATATACCTGCACAGCAGTCGCCCGCTGGTCGGCGAGAACGGCTCAAGCCCGGTGCTGCGCGAACTGGTGCATGTGTTCGCGCAGATCAACGACCGCCAGGACAGCGACTGGATCGGTGAAAGCCTGGCCGAGTATTACGCCAGCGAACTGCTGCGCCGCGCCGGAGGCATGACCGAGGAGCGCTATCAGGCCCAGCAGGCGAGCCTTGAGCGCAGTGGCAAGAAGGTCAGCAGTTTGCGCGGCGAGCAGGTCGACAGCGCGGTGATCGCCCGTGGCGTGCTGCTGTTGCGGGCGCTGGACCAGGAAATCCGCCTGCACACCCATAACCAGCGCTCGCTGGATGATGTCACCCGGGCGATGATGCGCCTGAACAGCGTCAGCACCGCGGAGTTCATCCAGCTCAGCGAAAGCGTGCTGGGTAGATCTTCCGAGGTGCTGCAGAGCAAGCTGCTGCGTTAAGGCTT
The DNA here is from genome assembly GCF_900275665.1 of Pseudomonas sp. JV241A. Lineage (NCBI taxonomy): Bacteria > Pseudomonadati > Pseudomonadota > Gammaproteobacteria > Pseudomonadales > Pseudomonadaceae > Pseudomonas > Pseudomonas sp. JV241A. Next base: position 79,192 of record NZ_OPYO01000028.1, on the reverse strand, counting down.
GGGGTCTTTCAGGGCATCGTTGCCGGTCACCGTGGTACCGCGGGTGGCGGCTTCGGCGTTGGCCTTGAGTGCTTGCAGCTCGGCGCCGCTGCGTTCGATTTTGGCGCGGATGTTATCGAGATCGCTACGGCCGCGCTCGATCAGGCTTTTCACCGAGCTGTGGCCGGTGATGCCACGGGCCAGGGCAACTCCGCCGATGGCCACCTGAATCAAACCAAACACGCCGCCGCGGCGCAGGCCCTTGCCGACCATGATCACCCCGGTGGCGACGGAACCTGCGCGCTCCCAGCCGTGGACGTTATGTTCGCTGGCCATATGCGCTGAATTGGCCGGGATAAGCGTCTGTTTCTCGGACATGGTCATTCTCCAGTAGGGACGATGGTCTACAGCAGACCGCCGGGCAAGCCGGCCTGTTCATTCGACTTACTTGAATTTCGGCCCGGAGCGGGTGTTCAGGCCTTTGGCCAGGCGGTCGTAGAGCACCACGTTGACGGTGGCGGCAAGGTTCATGCAGCCGTTGGTCGGGATGTAGATGGTCTCTTCGCACCAGGCGCGCACGCTCGGGTCGAGGGAGCCGTCTTCAGGGCCGAAGATGTAGATTGCGCGGTCCGGGTGGGTGTATTCGGGCAGTGGCCGGGCGCCGTCGACCAGTTCCACCGCCACCGGCGTGCAGCCCAGGGGGATGATCTTCTGCAGGTCGTCGATGCCGATCAGCGGGATGTCGTAGTGCACACGCTTGGTGTCGGTGACGAAGTCGCGGGCGCGCTCATAGCGCTTGCCGGTGTAGAACACCGAGTTGACGCCGTAGCAACCCGCAGCGCGCATCACCGAACCGACGTTCTCTGCTGACTTGGGGTTGAACAGACCAATGCAGCTGTACCGTTTGTTCGCCACGTGCCGGGGCCCTTCGCAAAAAAGACGCGATTATACGGGCTTGCCGGCAACTGTGGGCGGCTTCAGTCCTTCTTCAGCATGCCTGCCAGGGCCGCGAACGGATTGTGGGTGGCCTTGGCGATGCTCGGGCTGCTGGTCGAGCCTTCGCTGAAGTACTGCTGGTCGGTATAGCGCGAGTGCTCGTTGTCGTGACAGTACAGGCACAGCAGTTCCCAGTTGGAGCCGTCCTGGGGGTTGTTGTCGTGGTTGTGGTCACGGTGGTGCACGGTCAGCTCGCTCAGGCGCTTGCCGGCGAACTCGCGGGCACAGCGGCCACACACGTGCGGGTACATGCGCAGGGCCTTGTCACGGTAGCCCATTTCCTTGTCGCGCTTGGCGTCGGCGAGGATGCGGTCTAGCCGTGCGGTGGCGGCGGCAGAGGATGACGAACTCATGGGATTACCTTTTCTCGGGCTTGTTACGGTTATGCCTTGAAGTTTAGCCCGATGGCGGGCAATTCGGACAGGCAAACCGTGCGCCGTGGGAGTAGCCTGTAGGCAGGACCCTCAAGGAGCCTGTGCATGCGTTACTCGATCATTGCCGTACTGATCTGTGCCAGCCTGCAACCTGCCGTGGCTGCCGACGTACAGCCTCGGCTGATCACGCCGGTGCCGGGTGCGCCGGGCACGGCGACGCCAACGCCGTATCCGCAGGTGACGCCGAGCACTATTCCCCGGGCGGGTGACAGCCGGCCGGGGGCACCCTTGCTACCGCCGATGCCGGTGCCCAATCCGCCCAAGGACCAGCCACTGCCCGGTTTGAACCCGGACAACAGCAAGGGCAAGGGCAACTAGACCTGCTGTGCCAGGCGCTGACCGTCCTGCATGCGTAGGCGCCGGGACAGGGCCACGGCCAGGGCGCGGATGATCTTGGCGGCGATCTTCGGGGCGTCGTTGAGCATCTTTTCCAGCGAGTCCTTGCCCAGGTTGAGCAACTGGCAGTCGCTGGCGGCAATGCAGCTGGCCGAGCGCCGTTCACCGTCGAGCACGGCCATTTCACCGAAGGCGCGGCCCTTGCGCAGGGTGGCGATTTCGACCTGGCGCTGCTCGGCATCGGTCTTGCGCACCGAAACCACGCCGTGGTGGATGATGCACATGAAGGTGCCGGCGTCGCCTTCGCGAAAGATTTCCGTGCCTTCGCTCATGCTGCTGATGCTGAAATAACCGGCGGCGGCCTGGAAGTCGCCAGGCAGCAACGGGTCGAACAGGCCGCAATCCATGAGCATGTCGCGGATTTCGTTGTTGAGGTGGGTGGGTTCAGGCATTGGCGTCGTTCTTTTAGATTTATGGTGTCTGTTCTGGGGCTGCTGCGCAGCCCATCGCTGGCAAGGCCAGCTCCCACAGGATTTGTGGAAGCCGGCGTTGCCGGCGATTTGGTGGATCAGACAACAAATTTTCCGATTTACACCACGCCCAGCACGTTAAATACGAACGCGTACTCCAGCGCCACATCGCGCAGCCCCTGGTAACGCCCGCTCATGCCGCCGTGGCCGGCGCCCATTTCGGTCTTGAGCAGCAGCGGGTTGTCGTCACTCTTGGTCACCCGCAAGCGCGCCACCCACTTCGCCGCTTCCCAATACTGCACGCGGCTGTCGTTGTAACCGGCAATCACCAGCAGGGCAGGGTAGGCCTGGGCACGGACGTTTTCATACGGCGCGTAGGCCTTGATCCGCTCGTACACTTCGGGTTCTTCAGGGTTGCCCCATTCGTCGTACTCGGTGACGGTCAGCGGTAGTTCGGGGTCGAGCATGGTGTTGAGCACGTCGACGAACGGCACTTCGGCAATCGCTGCCTTGAACAGCTCGGGGCGCTGGTTGAGTACCGCGCCGATCAGCAGGCCACCGGCACTGCCGCCGCTGATCGCCAGTTGCTCGGCGCGGGTCACGCCCTGGGCGATCAGGTGCTCGGCACAGGCGATGAAGTCGCCGAAGGTGTTGTGCTTGTGCTCCTGCTTGCCGGCGCGGTACCAGGCTTCACCCAGCTCGCCGCCGCCACGCACGTGGGCGATGGCAAAGGCCACGCCGCGTTCGAGCAGGCTCAGGCGGGCGTGGGAAAACCACGGGTCGAGGCTTTCGCCGTAGGCGCCGTAACCGTACAGGTACAGCGGCACCGGCTTGCCAACGTCGGTGCGGCGCTGCACCAGGCTGATCGGCACCTGGGTGCCATCGGCGGCGGTGGCCCACAGGCGCTGGCTGACGTAGGCATCCGGGTCGAACGGGCCGAGCACCGGGGTTTCCTTGAGCACCTGCTGGGCGCCGTTGGCCAGCTCCAGCTGGCGCACCTGGGGCGGGCGGTTGAGCGACTGGTAACGCAGGCGGATACGCGGGCTGACGAACTCCAGGCTGTCTTGCACGTACAGGCTGTAGGCGGCATCCGGCAGCTCCACGCGGTAGGCCGGCAAGCCCTGCGGGTGCACCTCGATGATCGGCAGGCCGCCTTCGCGCAGGCTCAGGCTCAGGGCGCTGGCGTTGAGGGTCAGGCCCTCGAGCATCACCGTGTCGCGATGGGCCACCAACAGTTGCCATTGCTCGCGGGTGGGCACTACGTCGGCAACAGCCTGGTACAGGGCGAAGTTGATGCCGTCCTGGTTGCTGCGGATAAACCAGCGCCACTGGCCTTCGAACTGGCCGTGGTCAGGGTAGTACTCATGGCCCTCGACCCGGGGCGCCAGGCAGGTAAAGGCCTGCTCGGGGTGTTCGGCATCGAGCACCCAGGCTTCGCTGGTGGTCTTGCTGTTGAGCAGCAGGATCAGCTGGCGCTCGGAGCTGGCGCGATAGCAGTGCAGGAAGAAGCGGCCATCGGTTTCTTCATGGACCGCGTCGACCACGCCGCTGCCCAGGCGGTGGCGCAGCAGTTTATGCGGACGGTGGGTGTCGTCCAGTTCGGCGAAGAACAGCGTCTGGTTGTCGTTGGCCCAGGTCATGCTGCCGTCGCAGTCCTCGAACGGCAGCTGCTCGATGGCGCCGTCGGCCAGCTCCTTGACGTACAGGGTGTAGATCTCGTCGCCCGTGGTGTCCAGGCTGTAGGCCAGGCGCTGGTGGTCGGGGCTGATGCTGAATGCGCCCAGCGACAAAAAGCCACCCTTGGCCAACTCATTAGGGTCGAGCAGCAGCTCTTCGCGGCTTTCATCAACCGTGTTGGAATCATCGGCCGGGCGCGGGCAGCGGTAATGGCGGGCGTATTCGTCACCGGCCGTGGTGCGCGTGTAGTACAGGTACGGGCCCCAGGGCGAGGGCAGCGACAGGTCGGTTTCGAGGATGCGCGCCTTGATCTCTTCGAACAGTTGTTCGCGCAGCGGCGCCTGATCGGCCAGCTGTGCCTCCTGATAAGCGTTCTCGGCGGTCAGGTAAGCCAGCACCTCAGGGGTATCGCGCTGCTGCAGCCAGGCATAGGGATCGGCACCTTCGGCCTTGCGGGCAATCGGGGCACGGGGAGCGGTGGCGTCTGCGGACATGCGGGGTTCTCTTGGCTGGGGGGCGCCTGCGCGCGGAAAAGTGTTTATCATAAGCATCTATTTGCCTAGCTTGCCACGGACACCATGACCGAGAACGACTATCTGCTCGCCTGGGGCCTCTACGCCCTTGCCGCCTTGGGATGCCTGTTGGTGGGCTTTCGCCTGACCTCATGGATGTGGCGCTGGCCGCGTGAGCCGCTGCGGGTGCTGATGGCGGTACTGCTGTTGACCCCGACCATCGTCGACCCGGTCAAGGAAAAATTCGCCCCGGCCATCGCCATCGCCGCCCTCGATACCTTGTTCAAGGTCGGCAACAACGCCCTGCGCGCCGCTGCTGACCTGGCCATGTACGGCATGCTCGCGTTCACCCTGTATGCGCTGTTCGTGCTCATCCGCTGGCCGCTTGAGCGGCGCGCCAAGGCCCGCCGCGAGCAGGCCGAAGCGGCCGCCCAGCGTGATGCCGACGAGCCTGTGAGCGATGAGCCGTTCGCCGCCGACCGCAGCGACCGCTACCGTAACCCGCCACCTGCAGCGCCGCTGGGCGGCAGCGGCACGCGGGTCGAGCCGCGTCTGTAGGATTGCCCGGAGCAGCCAAGCATGTGTGAACTACTGGGCATGAGCGCCAATGTGCCGACCGACATCGTTTTCAGCTTCACCGGGCTGATGCAGCGCGGCGGGCGCACCGGCCCGCACCGTGACGGCTGGGGCATCGCCTTCTACGAGGGCCGTGGCCTGCGCCTGTTCCAGGACCCGGCTGCCAGTTGCGAGTCGGAAGTCGCCAACCTGGTGCAGCGCTACCCGATCAAGAGCGAAGTCGTGATCGGCCACATTCGCCAGGCCAATGTCGGCAAGGTCTGCCTGTCCAACACCCATCCGTTCGTGCGCGAGCTGTGGGGCCGCAACTGGTGCTTTGCGCACAATGGCCAGCTCGGTGAGTTCAAGGGGCAGGCGACCTTTTACCGGCCGATTGGCGACACCGACAGCGAAGCGGCGTTCTGCGACTTGCTCAACCGCGTGCGCGAAGCCTTCCCCGAGCCGGTTGAGGTCGAGCAGTTGCTGCCGGTGCTGGTCGAGGCCTGTGCCGAATACCGTGGCAAGGGCGTGTTCAACTGCCTGTTCAGCGATGGCGACTGGCTGTTCTGCTTCTGCTCGACCAAGCTGGTGCACATCACCCGACGTGCGCCGTTCGGCCCGGCACGGCTGAAGGACGTCGACGTGATCGTCGACTTCCAGGCCGAAACCACCCCTAACGATGTGGTCACGGTGATCGCCACCGAGGCCCTCACCGAGAACGAAACCTGGCACCGCTACGAGCCTGGCCAGTGGGCCCTGTGGCGCCGTGGCGAATGCATCGCCGAAGGTCAGCCCAGCTAAGGATCAGTCCATGTTCAGAAGTTACCTGCGCTTGCTGTTGTTTACCTGCGGCTTGCTGGTCGGGCTGCAGGTTCCGGGCTATATCGTCGATTACGGCCAGCGGGTCGAGGCGCACCTGCTCGAATCCCGTGAGGGCCTCAAGGGCTTTGAAGACACCGCCAAGCGCTTCTTCAACGGCGACCTGCAGGCGCTGGTGCGCCATTACCGCAGCAGCGACGATCCGGTGTTCACCAGCGATGCCAACAGCATTGAAAGCCTGCTGATCCGCAACCGCCAGTTCGAGCAGGAGTGGCAGATTCTCCAAGGCCCGTGGCTGGCAAAAACCTGGCATGTGCTGGCGGCCGCCAACCCGCAACTGCGCGAAGAAACCCTCAACGGCTATCGCTACCAGATCCTTCTCAACCCCGAAGCCCTGGCCTGGGGCCTGAGCTGCGCGCTGGTGCTGGCGCTGGTGGTCGAAAGCCTGCTGCTGTTGCTCGGCTGGGTGGCACTCGGCGGGCGACGCAAGGCCGTGCAGGAGAGCTGGCGCTAAACCAGCACGATGCGCTGCGGCCCGGCATCGCGAGCGTAGCGCTCCAGCACGTTGCGGCACAGCTGCACCACTTCATCGACCAGCTCGACGCCGGTCTGCCAGGCCACCACCAGCTCCAGGCTCGGTGGTTGCCGGGCCAGCGGCAACAGAATCAGTTCGCCACGGGCCAGCTCTTCGCTGACCAGCGCTGGCGGCAGGGCGCCGATACCAAAACCATCACGCAACAAGCGGGTAATAGCCGCCACCGAGTTCACGCAGTTCAGCCGTGGCGCGCCGACGCCTTCGGCCTGCAACAGGCTGAGCACTTCCTGGTGGGGCCGCGAGTTCTTCGAGAAGGTGATGATGCGCTCGCGGGCCAGGTCCGCCAGCGACGCGTAGTCGCGGTTGTAGATCGACTGGCTGGCGACGATCCAGCCCATGGGGTAGCGCGCCAGGTCCAGGCTGCGGATCGTTTCCTGGCGTAACAGGTCGGTTTGCAGAATCACATCGAGAAAGCCTTTTTGCAGCTGTTCGCGCAAGTTCAGTGCAGTATCGGCGACCAGTTCGATCTCCACCTGCGGGTAGCGCTCCATCAGCTCCGAGACCAGCGGGCTCATCCAGGTGTGGATCACCGTGTCCATCACGCCGATGCGAATCCGCCCGACCTTGGCCCGGTCGCTGTCCAGCGATTGCTTGAGGGCCTTGGCGGTATCGAGCATCTGTTCGGCGTATTCCAGCACCTTGCTGCCTTCCGGGGTCAGGCTCACGCCCCGTGAGTCGCGCAGCAGCAACCTGACCCCGAGGTCGGCCTCCAGCGCGGCAATGCGGCTGGAGATCGAGGCCTGGGTGGTGAAGAGTTTTTCGGCGGTCAGGCGAAAGCTCTTGAGCCGGGCGACCCAGACGAAGGTTTCGAGGAATTTGAGGTTCATGGCGCGCTCACTGATCAAGTTTTTCTTATGCCAGACAGCTGGTTTTTCTCGTTGGACGACAACCCGCACCCGTCGAAAAATGATCCTCAGGCCGCGACACATGTTGTCGTCGTTAAAACAATACCAACAAGCTGAGGCAACCATGAACCCATCGGGCGTGCAGCAACAGGTCAAAGCCAGGTCAGTGGCGGGGCCATTCGACTGGTACCGCAACATCAACAAGCAGGAACGCCGGACCTTCTGGAGCTGCAAGATCGGCTACGGCCTGGATGGCATGGACACGCAGATGCTCAGCTTCGTCATCCCCACCCTGATCGCCCTGTGGGGCATCACCACCGCCGAGGCCGGACTGATCCACACCAGCACCCTGATCGCCTCGGCCCTCGGTGGCTGGATTGCCGGTATCCTCTCTGACCGTATCGGCCGCGTGCGCACCCTGCAACTGACAGTGCTGTGGTTTGCGTTTTTCACCTTCCTCTGCGGCTTTGCCCAGAACTACGAACAGCTGCTGATTGCCCGCACCCTGATGGGCTTTGGCTTTGGCGGCGAGTGGACGGCTGGCGCGGTGCTGATCGGTGAAGTGATCCGCGCCCAGGACCGCGGCAAGGCGGTGGGCATGGTGCAGTCCGGCTGGGCCATTGGCTGGGGCCTGACGGCGATCCTGTATGCCGTGCTGTTCTCGCTGTTGCCGCCCGAAGACGCCTGGCGTGCGCTGTTCCTGCTGGGCATCGTGCCAGCGGTGTTCGTGATTTTCGTCCGGCGCCTGGTCAAGGACCCGGAGATCTACCAGCAGGCCAAGGCTGCGCAAAAGACCGAAGCGCCTTCGCACTTCTATGAAATCTTCGCCCCGGGCATGCTCTTCACCACCCTTCGCGCCTCGTTGCTGACCACCGGCGCCCTGGGCGGTTACTACGCCATCACCTCGTGGCTGCCGACCTTCCTCAAGAACGAGCGCGGCCTGAGTGTGCTCGGCACCGGTGGCTACCTGGCGATGGTGATCTTCGGCTCCTACATCGGCTATGTGATCAGCGCCTACCTGACCGACCTGCTGGGGCGCAAAAAGAACTTCATCCTGTTTGCCGTCGGCTCGTTCATCATTGTCCTGCTTTACACCCAGCTGCCGGTCAGCGACGGCGTGATGTTGTGGCTGGGCTTCCCCCTGGGCTTCTTCGCCTCGGGGATCTTCAGCGGGATGGGCGCGTTTCTCACCGAACTGTTCCCCACCCGCATCCGCGGCTCGGGCCAGGGCTTTTGCTACAACATCGGCCGTGCCCTGGCAGCGTTCTTCCCGCTGCTGATCGGCCTGCTCAGCCAGAAGATCCCCCTGGGTCTGGGCATCGGCGGATTTGCCGCGGTGTCCTACGGAGTGGTAATTCTGGCAGCACTGAGCCTGCCGGAAACCCGCGGCAAAGAACTAGAAGCCCAATGAGGCCGAGCCTGAAGGAGTGTCAGTCGTGAGCCGCCTGCTATTGAATTGCGATATGGGTGAAAGTTTTGGCAGCTGGACCATGGGCCTGGACGCCCAGGTCATGCCCTATGTTGATTGCGCCAACATCGCCTGCGGCTTCCACGCCGGCGACCCCGGCATCATGCGCAAGACCGTGGCCCTGGCCGTGGCCAGCCAGGTGCGCATCGGCGCCCACCCCGCCTACCAGGACCTGGCTGGCTTCGGCCGCCGCTCCATGGCCTGCAGCGCCGAGGAAATCCGCGACCTGCTGCATTACCAGATCGGCGCCCTGGACGGCATTTGCCGTACCCAGGGGACGCAGGTTGCCTACGTCAAACCCCACGGCGCGCTGTACAACGACATGATGGCCGACCCGCTCAAGCTGCGTGCCGTGCTCGAAGCGGTGGCCGCCTATGACCGGCAGTTGCCGCTGATGCTGATGGCCACCGCCGACAACAGCGCGGCCCAGGCCCTGGGTGATGAGTACGGTGTGACCCTGTGGTTCGAGGCCTTTGCCGACCGCGCCTATGACGCCAGCGGCCACCTGCTGTCGCGGCGCTTGCCGGGGGCGGTGCACCACGATCCGGCGGTGATCGTCGAGCAGGCCCTGCGCCTGGCCCGGGGCGAGCCGCTGATTGCCAGCGATGGCAGCCCGTTGCAGTTGCAGGCTCATACCCTGTGCGTGCATGGCGACAACGACAGCTCGATCGCCGCTGTACGGCAGATCCGTCAGGCCCTTGATGCCCAGGCGGTGCCATGAACTACCGTATTGAGGTGGTGGCCATCGACTGCCTGATGGTGCGCCTGTTCGACCGCATCGACGAAAGCAACATGCCGTGGATGCTCGCCGCCAGCCAGCGCCTGCGCAGCGCTTTTGCCGAGCGCCTGGTTGATCTGGTGCCGTCCTATACCACGCTGATGGTGCATTTCGACCTGCTCCAGGTATCGCCAGCCGTGGCACAGGCGTGCATCCGCGAAGCGCTCAGTGACCTGCAAGCGGACGCTGGCAGCGGTGGCCGTGAGCATGAGATCCCGGTGTGGTACGACCTGAGCGTCGGCCCGGAGCTGAAGCTGCTGGCCGAGCGTTGCAACACAACGGTGGCAGACATCATTCGCCGCCACAGCGAGCGTGAATATCAGGTGTTCGCCCTTGGCTTTGCCCCCGGCTTCGCCTTCATGGGCCTGGTCGAAGAAGCACTGGCCGCGCCGCGCCTGGCCACCCCGCGCAAACGCGTGGCGGCCGGCAGTGTCGGGATTGCCGAGCGGCAGACCGCCGCCTATCCAGCGGTTTCCCCTGGTGGCTGGAACCTGATCGGGCGCACCCCGAGCAAACTCTTTGACCGTCAGCGCGAGGGCTACAGCCTGCTGCAGCCAGGCGATCGGGTACGTTTCGTCGCTGTCGAGCGCGCGACCTTCATCAACCTGGGCGGCGACGATACCCCGCTGGAGGCACAGGCATGAGCCGCTTGTCGATCGAGGCCAGCACGCCGCTGTGCCTGTTGCAGGATGCCGGGCGCTTTGGCGTGCGCCACCTGGGCGTGACCCAGGGCGGGGCGCTGGACTGGGTGTCGATGCGCTGGGCCAACTGGCTGCTGGGCAATGGGCCTGGGGCCGCCGTGGTCGAGGTCACCCTCGGTGGCTTCAGCCTGATTGCCGAGCAGGACTGCTGCCTGGCCCTGGCCGGTGCCGACCTGGACGCACGGCTCGACGGCCAGCCGCTCAAGCCCTGGCGCAGCTTCAGCATGAACAAGGGCCAGCGCCTGCGCTTGAATGCGCCGTTGCACGGTGCCCGTGCCTACATCGCCGCGCCGGGTGGCTTCAAGGCGCCGCAGGTGCTGGGTAGTTGTGCCAGCGTGGTGCGCGAGGAACTGGGCGGGCTGGATGGCCTGGGTTCGCCGCTGGCCAAGGGCCAACAGCTGGAATATGGCGGTGCGGCACCGGCGCCTAAAGAAGTGCCGGAGGCGTTCTGGCCGGACTTTACCGACAGGTTGCCGCTTGATCTGCTGTTGGGGGCGCAGATCGGCGACTTCAGCGGTATGAGCCTGTTCGAAGCGTTCAACCGTGACTGGACCCTCGACAGCCGGGCCGATCGCATGGGCATTCGCCTGTTGGGGCCGGTGTTGCAGTATCAGGGCCCGGCGATGATCTCTGAAGGTATCCCTTTAGGCGCGGTGCAGGTGCCGCCGGACGGCCAGCCGATCGTGCTGCTCAATGACCGTCAGACCATTGGTGGTTATCCACGCCTGGGCGCGTTGACGCCGCTGGCCCTGGCGAGGATGGCGCAGATGCTGCCGGGGAGTGTGGTGCGGTTTCGGCCGGTGGTGCAGGAGATGGCGTGGCTTGAGCAGCGGGCGTTTCTTGAAAGGTTTGTTGGCTGAGAGGGCCTCATCGCTGGCAAGCCAGCTCCCACAGGTGAATGCAAACCTCTGTGGGAGCCGGCCTTGCCGGCGATGGGGCGCGTAGCGGCCCCGTGTCTACTTGGACAAAAACCGCATCCCTTCCTCCAGCCCGCGCAAGGTCAGCGGAAACATCCGGTCCTCGACCAGCTCGCGAACGATGTTGGTCGAGGCCGTATAGCCCCAGGTGTCCTTCGGGTAGGGGTTGATCCAGATGAGCTTCTTGTACTTCTCCATGAAGCGCTGCATCCACACGTAACCGGCTTCTTCGTTCCAGTGCTCGACGCTGCCGCCCGGCTGGGTGATTTCATAGGGCGCCATGGCCGCGTCGCCGACGAACACCACCTTGTAGTCGGCGCCGTACTTGTGCAGCAGGTCCAGGGTCGAGGTGCGCTCCGAGGTGCGGCGCAGGTTGTTCTTCCACACCGACTCGTAGACGAAGTTGTGGAAGTAGTAGTACTCCAGGTGCTTGAACTCGGTCTTGCAGGCCGAGAACAGCTCTTCGCAGATCTTCACGTGGGCGTCCATCGAGCCGCCGATGTCGAACAGCAGCAGCAACTTGACGCTGTTGCGCCGCTCCGGGCGCATCTGGATGTTGAGCAGGCCGGCATCGCGGGCGGTGTGGTCGATGGTGCCGTCGATATCCAGCTCTTCGGCCGCACCCTGGCGGGCGAACTTGCGCAGCCGGCGCAAGGCCAGCTTGATGTTGCGCGTGCCCAGTTCGACCTGGTCGTCGAGGTTCTTGTACTCGCGCTGGTCCCAGACCTTGACCGCCTTGCCCTGGCGCTTGCCGGCATCGCCGACGCGGATGCCCTCGGGGTTGAAGCCGCCCGAGCCGAACGGGCTGGTGCCGCCGGTGCCGATCCACTTGTTGCCGCCGGCATGGCGTTCCTTTTGCTCTTCAAGGCGCTTCTTGAACTCTTCGATCAGCTTGTCCAGCCCACCCAGGGACTGGATCTGCGCGCGCTCCTCGTCAGTCAGCGAGCGCTCGAACTCCTTGCGCAGCCAGTCTTCGGGAATCAGCGCTTCCAGGTGCCGGTCGAGGTTCTCCAGGCCCTTGAAGTAGGCCGAAAACGCCCGGTCGAACTTGTCGAAATGGCGCTCGTCCTTGACCAGGATGGCCCGCGACAAGTAGTAGAACTCGTCCATGTCGGCAAAGGTCACGCGCTGCTTGAGGGCATTGAGCAAGTCGAGCAGTTCGCGCACCGAAACCGGCACCTTGGCCGCGCGCATTTCATTGAACAGATTGAGCAGCATGGCTATTGCTCCCGGCTCAGCGGTTACCGCGACGGCTCATGAAGGCCAGGCGCTCGAGCAACTGCACGTCCTGTTCGTTCTTGACCAGGGCCCCGGCCAGCGGCGGGATGGCCTTGGTCGGGTCGCGTTCGCGCAGCACCGCTTCGCCGATGTTGTCGGCCATCAGCAGCTTGAGCCAGTCGACCAGCTCGGAGGTGGACGGCTTTTTCTTCAGGCCCGGCACCTTGCGCACGTCGAAGAATACGTCCAGCGCTTCGCTGACCAGGTCCTGCTTGATGTTCGGGTAGTGCACATCGACGATCTGCTGCAGGGTGGTGCGGTCGGGGAAGGCGATGTAATGGAAGAAGCAGCGGCGCAGGAAGGCGTCCGGCAGCTCTTTTTCGTTGTTCGAGGTAATGATGATGATCGGGCGCTGCTTGGCCTTGATCGTCTCGTCGGTCTCGTAAACGTAGAACTCCATCTTGTCCAGTTCCTGCAACAGGTCGTTGGGGAACTCGATGTCGGCCTTGTCGATCTCGTCGATCAGCAGAATGACCCGCTCTTCGGACTCGAAAGCCTCCCAGAGCTTGCCTTTCTTCAGGTAGTTGCGCACGTCATGAACCTTGTCGACGCCCAGTTGCGAGTCACGCAGGCGGCTGACCGCGTCGTACTCGTAGAGGCCCTGGTGGGCCTTGGTGGTCGACTTGATGTGCCAGGTGATCAGCTTGGCGCCAAAGGATTCGGCCAGTTGCTCGGCAAGCATGGTCTTGCCGGTGCCCGGCTCGCCCTTGACCAGCAGCGGCCGCTCCAGGGTGATCGCCGCGTTGACCGCCAGTTTCAGGTCGTCTGTAGCGACATAAGCGCTGGTGCCTTCGAACTTCATGAACCGATCCTCTAACGTAGCGCCGGGGTACATGGCCCCTGGCGGAAAAATTGTCATGCACGACTATAACGCGGGCTCCGGGCGACTGGGAACGCAGACGGCCCATTCAGTCTCTGAATGGACCGTCACTCGGTGACTCAGTCAGCCTTGGGCGGTGGCTGTTCATAGCGGGAGTTGAAGGCCTGGACGAAGCCGTTGCGTAATATCTGCAAGAACGCCTCGAAGGCGCTGATATCGCTTTTATGCACGCTGCCGCTGAGTTCCACGCGGGTAGCGAACTGGTTCTTGCGCTGGTTCTTCAGCACGGTTTCACCGCCGCCGACCAGGGCTTCCCAGATCGAGCGGAAAAAGCCCTTGTCCTTGCTTTCTACGTCCTGTTGCCAGTTGAACACATCGACGTCGCGCAGCAGCGGCTTGATGTAGCCTTTGAGCCGGCCTTTCTCGGCTTCGGCCTCGATCACCAGGTCGCCATGGCCGGCATTGAAATCGAACTTGCCGTAGGCACTGGCAAAGTCGTTGAGCCGGCGCAGTTCAATACCGGTGGCGCGCAGGCGGAATCTGAAGTCTTGGAAATCGCTGAAGGGGTCAAAAGTGGCGCTGCTTTCGACGCTGGCATCGCCCAGCAGACGGGCCTTGCCGTCAAAGGTGGCATCGCGCCGGCCCTTGCGGTCCTCGACGTTGGTCAGGTTGCGAATGCTGGCGTCGAGCTGGGTGGCCTTGAGGTTGACCGGCGGTTTGGAGTTGAAGTTGCGAAAGCTCAGGATGCCGTCGTCGATGCGCACTTCGTTGAGGGTGATCGGCAGCAGTTTTTCCAGCTGCTGGCGCCAGTCGGTGCCTTGACCGGTTTGCGAGGTCTGCTTGCTGGTGCCGTCGACGAAATTCAGTTGTGGCTTGAGGAAGATCACTTCAGCCACCACTGCCTGGTCGTGCCACAGCGCATGCCAGCTGACCGACAGGTCGATCAACGGTGCCTCCAGGAACGGCACCGGGACCTTGCCGCTGGTCTTGACGATGTTCAGGCCGTTGATCTTGTAGGCGCCGCGCCACAGCGCCAGGTCGACGTCGGTGATCTGCCCGCGGTAGTCGCCCATGTCGGCGAGTTTATCGTTGAGGTAGTTGCGCACCAGCACCGGCAAGGTCAGGTGCAGGGCCAGCAGCAACAGGGCGATGCCTAAAAGCCCCCACAAGGGCCAGTGGTAGCGGCGTTTCATCGGCGGCGGTTTCCGGCAAGGTGGTGATCGGTTGACCCCTGTCAGTTGCAGGGGTTCGCCGGTTGTGGACGCACTGGCGTTGCAGGCTTACCCTTGAAGTTTTCCGCCTGGTGCATAAAAGGACCCCGCCATGAGCCGTATCTTTGCTGACAACGCGCATTCCATCGGCAATACACCGCTGGTGCAGATCAACCGCATCGCCCCGCGCGGGGTGACCGTGCTGGCCAAGATCGAAGGGCGCAATCCCGGGTATTCGGTCAAGTGCCGGATCGGCGCGAACATGATCTGGGACGCCGAAAGCAGCGGCAAACTCAAGCCGGGCATGACCATCGTCGAGCCCACCTCGGGCAATACCGGCATCGGCCTGGCCTTTGTCGCCGCTGCCCGTGGCTACAGGCTGCTGCTGACCATGCCGGCATCGATGAGCATCGAGCGGCGCAAGGTGCTCAAGGCCCTGGGCGCGGAACTGGTGCTCACCGAGCCGGCCAAGGGCATGAAAGGCGCTATCGAAAAGGCCAACGAGATCGTCGCCAGCGAGCCGTCGGCGTACTTCCTCCCTGGCCAGTTCGAAAACCCGGCCAACCCGGCGATCCACGAGAAGACCACGGGCCCTGAAATCTGGAACGACACCGATGGCGCGGTCGATGTACTGGTTTCCGGCGTCGGTACCGGCGGCACCATTACCGGCGTGTCGCGCTACATCAAGCAGACCCAGGGCAAGGCGATCCTGTCGGTAGCGGTCGAGCCGATCGTATCGCCAGTGATCACCCAGGCCCGCGCCGGTGAAGAGATCAAGCCCAGCCCGCACAAGATCCAGGGCATTGGCGCCGGTTTCGTGCCGAAGAACCTCGACCTGTCCCTGGTGGACCAGGTCGAGCTGGTCAGCGACGAAGAGTCCAAGGCCATGGCCCTGCGCCTGATGCAGGAGGAGGGCATCCTCTGCGGCATTTCCTCCGGGGCGGCCATGGCCGCGGCGGTGCGCCTGGCGGAAAAACCGGAGATGCAAGGCAAGACCATCGTCGTGATCCTGCCGGATTCCGGCGAGCGTTACCTGTCGAGCATGCTGTTCGCCGACCTGTTCACCGAGCAGGAAACCCAGCAGTAAGTCGCGGCGGTGCTGATCCCGGGCAATAACCGCCAGCGTCGATTGTTGCACAATCCTTGACACTGAATCCCGGCCCCGCAGGTTTTCACCGGGGCCGGATCGGTTAATATGTTCGATTAATCCGGCAGTGATGGCCTGATCGAAATTCCAAGGAGTGTTGCATGACCTTTTCCTTTGTCGCCAAGGCAGGTGTACTGCTGCTGTTTTTCGGCAGCACGCTGTATGTACACCTGCGCGGCAAGGCGCGTTTGCCAATGTTGCGCCAGTTCGTCAACCATTCGGCGCTGTTCGCCCCCTACAACGCCCTGATGTACCTGTTTTCCGGTGTGCCGTCCAAGCCGTACCTGGACCGCAGCCGCTTCCCTGAACTCGACGTGCTCAAGGACAACTGGGAAGTGATTCGCGAAGAGGCCATGCACCTGTTCGACGAGGGTTATATCCGCGCCGCCGAAAAAGACAACGACGCCGGTTTCGGTTCGTTCTTCAAGAAGGGCTGGAAGCGTTTTTACCTGAAGTGGTATGACAAGCCGCTGCCCTCGGCCGAGGCGCTGTGCCCGAAGACCGTCGAGCTGGTCAACAGCATCCCCAACGTCAAGGGCGCGATGTTCGCCTTGCTGCCTGGCGGCAGTCACCTGAACCCGCACCGTGACCCGTTCGCCGGTTCCCTGCGCTATCACCTGGGCCTGTCGACACCGAACTCCGACGACTGCCGGATCTACGTCGATGGCCAGGTGTATGCCTGGCGCGACGGTGAAGACGTGATGTTCGACGAAACCTACGTGCACTGGGTGAAGAACGAAACCGAGACCACCCGGGTGATCCTCTTCTGCGACGTCGAGCGGCCGCTTAACAGCCCGCTGATGACCCGCATCAACCGCAAGGTCAGTGCCTTCCTCGGCCGCGCCACCGCGCCGCAGAACACCGACGAAGAACGCGTTGGCGGGATTAACCAGGCCTATGCCTGGAGCAAGCGTTTCAGCAATGTCATCAGCAGCCGCGTGAAGCAGTTCAAGCGAGCCAATCCCAAAGCCTACCGGGTGTTGCGACCGGTGCTGGCGGTGGTGGTTGCCTACCTGCTGTATCGCTGGTTGTTCTGATTGTTTCGGGCCGCTTTGCGGCCCATCGCCGGCAAGGCCGGCTCCCACAGTGGATCTGCATTCACCACCGACTTGCCAGCCTGAAACAGGCTGGTCTATAGTCACCCCACTTCACCTCACCGAAGACCTGCTCATGCCAGCTTCCTGCCTATCCACCGTATTCGCTACCGCGCCTGACGCGGTTGTCGTTGTGCGCGGGATTCAGCAGCCGGCCATGATCAGTCACTACCCCCCACCTGTCAGTAGCGTGGTCGTGTGCAGCGTTGCACCGCCAAGCGTGGTAGTGCTGGGCTAAGCGGCCAATCGCTGCGTCCCCACACACCTGCACCCTACTGAATACGGTTGGCTGCCCCTCGCGGGTGGCACCGTTCGGCTTATCTGCCCGAATTACAGGTGGCATTCATGTCTGTTTTATCGAAACAATCCGTGGCCTCGGCGGCCACTACCAGCCTGTTCGTCCTGCTCTGGAGTAGCGGGGCGATCGTCTCCAAGCTTGGCTTGGCCCACGCCAGCCCCTTTGCCTTCCTGCTGCTGCGTTCGGCCCTGGCCCTGGCGGGCCTGCTGTTGCTCAGCCCGTTGCTCAGATTGCACTGGCCGCGCACCCGCCCGGCGGTGTTGCAAGCCCTGGCCACGGGTTGCGTGTTGCTGGGTGCCTATCAGATCTTCTACCTGCTGGCGCTCAACACCCACGTCACTCCCGGGGTCATGGCCACGGTCATGGGCGTGCAACCGATCCTCACCGTGGTGCTGATGGAGCGTCAGCGCTCCTGGAGCCGGCTGTTCGGCCTGGGCCTGGGCTTGAGCGGCTTGATCATGGTGGTCTACCAGGGCATCAACCTCGGCGGTGTGTCGCTGGGCGGCATGCTGTTTGCCTTGCTGGCGCTGATGAGCATGACCTTTGGTTCGATCATGCAAAAACGCATCACCAGCAACCCTATGGGCACCTTGCCGCTGCAGTACCTTGCCGGGCTGTTGATGTGTGCAGTGTTCGCACCGTTTCAGCCGCTGGAGGTGGAGCTGACCGACAGCTTCATCGTCGCCTTGTTGTGGATGGGACTGGTGGTGTCGCTGCTGGCGACCTTGCTGCTGTACCGGCTGATCGCCAAGGGCAATCTGGTCAATGTCACCAGTCTGTTCTACCTGGTGCCGGCCGTCACTGCGGTGATGGACTACCTGATCTTCGGCAACCGTCTGGCGGCACTCAGCTTGCTGGGCATGGGGCTGATCGTCATTGGCCTGCTGTTCGTGTTCCGCAAGCCGGCTGCCGCACAGGCGCAACTGCAAGCTGACTAGCACTGCAGGCCGCCCGGCACAACGCCGGGCGGTCTGCCCTCAGAAGTAGTAGCCGATGTTGATGTTGGTGCGGTAGTACCAGTCGTTGCTGCCGACCGAGTTGGTGTTGGTCCAGCCCGTGCCGTTCTCGGCGCCACCGAAGGGGTTGGCGTTCTTCGCCCAGGTGAAGTCGACCCAGGCCATGATCGGCATGGCCAGAAACTGCGCGCCCACGGTAAACATCTGCGAATCATCCCAGCCGCTTTTGTCTTTCATCATGCGGCTGTAGTCGTTGTACACCTTGATCTTCTTCAACTGGCCCAGGCTCGGGGTGAAGATGTCGTAGCCGACGTTGATCGAGCCGATGGTGGCCTTGGAGGCGATCAGGTAGGCCGGGGTCAGGCCGTTGCCGCCCATCAGCACCGAGTCATTGCTGACGCCGTCGGGGTTCTCTGGATCGTATTCGTAACGTATGGCCTGGCTGGTCACGGTCCAGTTGCCGGCGTTGACGATCGCATGCACGCCGCCTGCCCAGTAGTCGCCATCGTCACGGGTAGTGGCGTTGTACAGTTCGGCCGCCGCCAGCGAGGCACCGATTTCAGTTTTCCAGCCGTCACCGGTAAAAGTCCGGGCGACCCGGGCATTGACCTGGTTGCGCTTCTCGTTGTCCTGGCGCGACTGGGTGAAGGCCACGGCGTTGTCGTCGAGATCGCTATAACGGCCGACTTCCGGCGAGTAGCGAATGCCGCTGGGCAGCATGCGCGGGAAGTAGCCCAGTTGCAGGTCCCAGTCCTTGTCCTTGTCCTTGTAGCTGTATTTCAGGCCCGTGCCGGCGCTGACGCCATAGCCCATGAAAAACGGGATGTGGTAACTCCAGCCAAACTGCGGGTACGGCTCAAGGCCAAAGGGTTTGAACGGCGCGCCCAGTTGCACGTTGGAATTGGTATTGAAGCGATAACCGACGTAGCCGCGGTCGATCGAGCGCTTGCCATCATCCTGGAACCAGTAGCCGACATCGCTGAACAGTTGTTTGTGGGTGGCCTGGACATCCAGGCGGAACGTATCAAAGAGGAAACGCCCGTTGTTCTCGGTGGTGTCCCAGTGTTCATCGCGGTAGTTGACCCGCAGCGCGCCGCCGATATCCAGCGAACTCTGGCCGTCGTCACTGCGCCAGGCAATGTGCGGGAATGGTTTTTTCACTGCTGGCGGCTGGTCCGGCGCCGCAGGGCCGGGCTCGGAAGCGAAACTGGCGGCGCTGCTGATGATCAGGCCCAGGCTTATCACGTACTTGTTCATATCAATGCCCCGCAAGGTTGAGCAGTTTCTGTGGGCAACAGCTGTCCGCCGCCTTGAGCAAGGCGTTAAGCGAGAGTCAGCGGTGGCGCATCGGTGGGTTTTTATTGTTTTATAGGTGGTACGTTGTTTTTATATTTGAACTCGAGAGGGAAAGAGCAGGAACTGTGCCAGTGCGGATAAACGGTTTGTTGTCAGATAAATATCATGTAAAACAATTATTTATATCTGAAACACATGAAGTTGTGCCGTGGGTGGAACAGCCCGGGATTTAAGTAACAGCAGTGGGCAATGGCAGTGCGGTTTAACTGCACAGCGCGCGTTGACAGTGCGTGGGTTGTTTTATCAATGAATAAGTAATTGACTGTTTTGGGGCCGCTTTGCGGCCCATCGCTGGCAAGTCCAGCTCCCACAGGTCCTGAAAGCCGCGCAAAAAAAACCGGCACACCCGGTGCCGGCCAATTGCGCGTGTTGCAACAGTTACAGGTCAAGCACCATGCGCCGGCTCTTGCAGCCCGACACACAGACCATCATCGATGTATTCGCCGCCCGTTCGGCCTTGGTCAGTACACCATCGCGGTGGTCGATATCACCCTCCAGCACCCGGGTCTCGCACGAGCCGCATACACCCTCGCGGCAGCTGTATTCGATATCGCAACCGGCTTCGAGCAGCACATCGAGCAGGTTCAATCCGGGCTCGATGTTCAGCGTCTTGCCGGACTTTTTCAGCTCGACGCTGTAGCTGTCCTGGGCATCTTCCGAAGGCGGCAGCTCGGCGGCGGTGAAGCGTTCGATGTGGGCATGGGGGTAGCCCAGGCTTTCGCAGGTGCTCTCGAAGGCATCGAGCATCGGCGTCGGGCCGCAGCAGTAGAAGTGCGTATCACTGGGCTGCCCGGCCAGGTAGTGAGCCAGGTCCGGCACCGCGTTCTTCTCGTCGTTGAAGTGGTAGAGCACCTTGGCATCGACCCCGCTGAGCTCTTCCAGTAGCGCCGCTTCCTTGCGTGAGCGGGCGCAGTAGACCAGCTCGGCGGATTTACCCAGGGCCAGCAACTGGCGAAACATGCAGTAGATCGGCGTGATGCCGATACCCCCGGCCACCAGCACATTGTGGCTGGCGTGCGGGTCGAGGGCGAAGTTGTTGCGTGGCGGCGAGATGTTCAGTTGCGTGCCAACGCGCAGTTGCTCATGGACGAACGCCGAGCCGCCGCGGCTGTTGCGATCACGCAGGATGCCGACCACATAACGGCCCTGGTCGCTCGGCGAGTTGAGCAATGAATAGCTGCGCACCAGGCCGTTGGGCAGGTGCAGGTCGATGTGCGAGCCGGCTTCGAACGGCGCGAACACGGTATCGCCCCACGGGCGCAGTTCGACGCTGATGATGCCTTCGGCTTCGTGGCGCAGGGTGTGCACCAGCGCGGTGATGGTAGAGGAGTTGGACATCGGTCACCTCAATGGCGCAGTGCGCAAGTCAATGTCGAGCCGGGCGCTGGCTTCGATTTCCACCAGCAGTTCAGGGAACACCAGGGCGCTCACTGCAACCAGGGTGGAGGTGGGGTAGCAGGCAAAACCTGTGAAGAAGTCGCGGCGGGCGCGACCCACTTCGTCCTTGTCGGCAATGTCGGTGAGGTACACCGTCAGCCGATAGATATTGCCGATGTGCCCGCCTGCCGCTTCCACCAGTGCCCGGGCCTTGTCCAGCACCACCAGGGTCTGCTGGTAAGCACCCAGTGGCGTGCCGCGCTCGACGGCCTGACGGGTGGCGGGATGACCGGTCATGCCGGACATCACCAGGTCGTTGCCGAGCAGCAGGGCGTTGGACCAACTGGCACTGGCCGGCTCGGTCAAGCCCTGGGCCTGGATACGTTGTACGGCCAGGTTCATCACAGCTGTTTCGCTTCGATCAGCGCCAGTTGTTCCTTGGCCTTGCCTTTCAGGTAGCGGCGCAGGCGCACCACACCCAGGTCATGCTGGTAGAGGTTCTCGCGCTGGTTGGCGTCGTACTCCATGAACTCCAGCAGCACCCGGTCCTGTTCCAGCACCGCCCAGTGACGGGCTTCCAGGCGGTTCTTGTAGAGGAAGCGCCAGGTGTCGCGCTGCCAGCCGGTCAGTGGCCGCGCGCGCCAGTGGAACACCGCCGACAGGCTGCGGCTGCTCGGGGTGTAGCTGCCGATGATGGTGAAGTTGCCGCCCGGGCCGCCGGTCTTCGGGTAAGGAATTTCCAGGCGCAGCCAGTGGCAGCCGTTGTCGAG
This sequence comes from Pseudomonas sp. JV241A, assembly GCF_900275665.1. Classification (NCBI taxonomy): domain Bacteria; kingdom Pseudomonadati; phylum Pseudomonadota; class Gammaproteobacteria; order Pseudomonadales; family Pseudomonadaceae; genus Pseudomonas; species Pseudomonas sp. JV241A. The sequence continues at coordinate 57,803 of NZ_OPYO01000028.1, read as the reverse complement.
GAATTCGGTCCAGTCGAAGTTGACCCCACGCTGGCCTTCCTTCTCGAAGAAGAAACCCTGCTCGGTATCGCGAGTGACGAACTTGGCGGTGGCTTCGCCTTCGCTCATCGAGTGCGACATCTTGTGCAGGTAGGTGCCGTGCATCGGGTCCATGACGTTGTCGAGCACGTAGCGGTAATCGCCTTGCCACTCGGTGTAGCAGAGGAAGCTGCTCCACTCGGGCGAAGTCAGCTGCTCGGGCAGCACCAGTTCCGGCGGGGTGTCCAGGTGCGGCTCGGTAGCGTTGAAGAGGAAGATCGCCCCGGCCGCTTCACGGGTGTGAAACATGCGCGTCGGGCGGCTGCCTTCGAGCTTGCAGCCCGGGCTGCCGGGGACCTTGGTCACGGTACCGTCGCAGCGCACTTCGACGCCGTGGTACGGGCACTGCAGGCGGTCGCCCAGCACCGGGCCCTGGGACAGCGGCGCGCCACGGTGCGGGCAGTGGTCTTCGAGGGCATGCACGCTGCCATCGTTGTCGCGCCACAGGGCGATCTTGTAGCCCAGGCGGCGCACCGACACCGGCTTCTCGCCAAGCAGCTGCGAGGGCAACACAGGAAACCAGAGGTCTTTGAGGCCGTTGGCCAGGTGGTTCTCAACAGGATCGACGGTGAATTGCATATTCATCTTGTTTTACCTCCGGCGGGTCATGCGCCCAGCCGCGCCATCAGGGTTTTATAGGAATCTTCGGTCCACTCGCCACTGGTCAGCGGGCAGGGCGGCCCGGCCAGGTTCAGGTGCGCCAGCAATTCGGGCAGTTGGGTCACGCCGTTGCCGTAGGCGCGCTCGATGGAGTCGCCGAGCAGCTCCTCGAACGGGGTGTTGGGCCGTTTGCGCGCCTGATGGGGCTCCAGGTACGGTTGGTTGTTGCTCATGTCATTGACCTCCATTGCGGACCCGTTCGCGGATCATTTCGCGGACCGGGACAAAGTCGTACGTCGGATAGCATTCGGTGCGGAACACGCCCCAGGCGGCGCGCTCCAGTTCCACATTGACCTTGCCGAGCAGGCTCGGCGGCAGGCGCAGGGTGACGATCTGGCCCAGGCCCATGGCCACGGTCCAGGACACCAGCTCGACGCCCGCAGGCGGGAAGCTGTCCCACCAGCCCATCGTTTTCATGTGCGCCTGGATCTCTTCCAGGTTCTTTGACTGGTCGTGCCTGAGCAGCACCGTCAGTTGCATTGTTTCGCTCATGTTCAGGCCTCAGGCGGCGCTGGCGGTGGGTACGGCCCAGGCGTCATAGCCGTAGACCCAGTCGGCGTTGCCGCCGGCCTTGAGCCACTGGTTGCCGCGCGAACCGATCTGGATCTGGCTGGTACGCTCCAGGCGTGCCAGCTGATAACCCTGCAGCGCGCTGGCGATCTGCGCAGGGCTGTTTACGTTCTGCAGATGACGGGCCAGCACCACCGCATCCTCGATGGCCTGGCCGGCGCCCTGGGCCATGAACGGCATCATCGGGTGGCAGGCATCACCGAGCAGGGTGATCGCGCCTTCGGACCAGTACGGCAGCGGGTCGCGTTCGTACAGCGCAGTCTTGAGGACGTCGTCGCAGGCGTCGAGCAGGGCCCGGGCGTCGGCGTGGAAGTCCTGGTAGTGGCTGCGCAGCTCGGCGGCGTCACCGGCGGTGGTCCAGGACTCCAGGTGCCAGCTGTCCTGGGCGGTGGTGGCGAAGATGAAGATGTCGCGGCCCTGGTTCAGCGGGAAGGTGACGATCTGGCTCTGCGGGTTCGGCCCCCACCATTTGGTGAAGGCCTGGATGTTCGGCACCTGGGCCACACGGCTGGCCGGGACCACGGCGCGGTAGGCGACCACGCCGGTGAAGCGTGGCTGCTCTTCACCGAACAGGGCGTTGCGCACCACCGAGTGAATGCCGTCGGCGCCGATCAGCAGGTCGGCACGATGGTGGCTGCCATCCTTGAAGCGCAACTCGACGCCGCTGGCATCCTGCAGCACCTGTTCGGCGCGCTTGGCGAACTGCACGTTCTGCAGCGGGAACACTTCGGCCAGGGCGGCCAGCAGGTCGGCGCGGTGGATGGTCAGTTGCGGGGCGCCATACTGGCTTTCGGCGGCATCGGCCATCTCCAGGCGCGAGGTTTCTTCGCCGGTGTTCCACAGGCGGCTGATGCGATGGGTGGGGCGCGCTGCCGGGATACGCACGGCCGGGCCTACACCGAGGCCGTCGAGGGCGCGCACGGCATTGGGCGTGAGGTTGATGTCGGCACCAACCCGCAAAAACGCTTTGGACTGTTCGAATACCGTGACCTGGTGACCGGCCTGGCGCAGGGCAATGGCGGCGGTGAGGCCGCCGATGCCGGCACCGTTGATGGCAATGTTCAGCGAAGACATGGACGACTCCTGCTCAGGGTTTGGGTTTGTCGGTAAGGAACTTGCCTTGCGGCGCCTCGACATGCTGCTGACGCCGGGTATTGCCATCGATGCCGCCGGCAATCGCCCATTCGGCAAACACCGTCGGGCCCGGTTCGAACTCGCGCGGCTGCCATTCGCCGGTCAGTTGGTCTTCGTCGGCGTAGTACTCGACCAGGGCGCCGGCCGGGTTCTTGAAGTACCAGAAGAACGCCGACGACACCGGGTGGCGGCCCGGGCCGATCTCGGTGGCCCAGCCACTGCGCGAGATGTGCATGCCGCCGCCAAACACTTCGTGCAGGTCGCGCACGGTGAAGGCCACGTGGTTAAGGCCGGCCCGTGGCGCGGGCAGCTGGAGCATGAACAGGTCGTGGTGGCCACCTTCCTCGGCGGTGCGCAAGAACGCGCCGCGATTGGGGTAGCGGTCCGAGGCCTGGAAGCCGAAGCGCTCGTGGTAGAAGGCTTCGCAGGCATTCACATCCTTGACGAAGAACACCACGTGGCCGACTTCGATCGGCGTGGCGCGCTCGTAGACCGGCGCCGGCTTGTTGATCCGGCCCTTGGTCTGCCAGGTGTTGTGGCCGCTGCACTCGATATCCAGCGCGCGCTTGCGGGTCACCTGCAGGCGGATCGCCAGGCCGTTGGGGTCGGTGCAGCCGATGCGCCCGTTACCTTCGACAAAGCCCGGGTCGTTGGCGATGCGCTGGCTGTACAGGGCCAGATCGGCTTCGCTCTCCACGCCCCAGACCACTTCGCGCACGGTCGAGCCCAGCTCGATGGCCGCTGGCAGGCCGGCCTTGTTGATGTCGGCCAACACCACCCGGCAGCCGTTGAGGGTTTCGAAGATCACCTCGTCGGCCTGTTCGCTGACCTTGTCCAGGCCCCAGTCGCTGAAGAAGCGCACGCAGGTGGCGAGGTCTTCGACGCCGTAGGTGACTTCATCGATGCCCAATACGCTCATGGCCTTGCCTCCGCACCGGCCCAGGCCAGTGGTTGTTCGTTCATGCCCCAGTAGAGGCTTTTCTGTTCCATGTACTGCAGGATCCCCAGGCGGCCCTTTTCGCGGCCCAGGCCGCTGTCACGCCAGCCGCCGAACGGCGTGGAAATGGAGAACTGCTTGTAGGTGTTGATCCACACCGTGCCGGCCTGGATCTTGCGGCCCAGGGCCCAGGCGCGCTTGTAGTCGCGGCTCCAGATGCCGGCGGCGAGGGCGTAGAGGCTGTCGTTGGCCTGCTCGATCAACTCGGCTTCGCTGTCGAACGGCAGGGCCACCAGCACCGGGCCGAAGATCTCTTCCTGGCAGGTCTGCTGGTTGTTGCCCAGGCCTTCGAGGATGGTCGGCGGGTAGAAGTAGCCTTGATCGTAGATGCCGCCGCTGGGGCGCTGACCGCCGAGCAGCAGGCGACCGCCTTCGGCCAGGCCGAGAGCGACATAGCGCTCCACCGACTCGCGGTGCGCGGCGCTGATCAGCGGGCCCATCTGTGTCGATTCGTCAGCCGGGTCACCCAGGCGCAAACGCGCTGCCCCGGCCACCAGACGCTGCATGAACGGCGCATACAGGGCGCGGGCGACGAACAGCCGCGAACCGGCAATGCAGGCCTCGCCCGAGGAACTGAAGATGCCGTACAACACTCCGGCCACGGCGTGATCGAGGTCGGCGTCATCGAGGACGATGGTCGGCGACTTGCCGCCCAGCTCCAGCGACACCGGCATCATCTTGTCGGCGGCGATATGGGCGATGTGCTTGCCGGTTTTGGTCCCGCCGGTGAACGACACACGCTTGATCAGCGGGTGCTGCGTCAGCGCATCACCGAGCAGTGAGCCCTTGCCCGGCAACACGCTGACGAGGCCCTTGGGCAAGCCTGCTTCTTCGCAGATCTGTGCCAGTTGCAGGGCCAGCAGCGGGGTGATTTCCGCCGGCTTGATCACTACGGCGTTGCCGGCGGCCAGGGCCGGGGCGACCTTTTGCGCTTCGCTGGCGATCGGCGAGTTCCACGGGGTGATGGCCGCCACCACGCCCATCGGCTCGTAGACGCTCATGCTGACAAAGTCGCCGCGCGACGGGGTGATGGTTTCTTCCAGGGTTTCGCAGGCGGCGGCGAAGAACTGGAAGGTACCGGCGGCGCTGGCCACCAGCGCCCGGGTTTCATTGATCGGTTTGCCGTTGTCCTGACGCTGCAATTGCGCCAGCTCTTCGCTGCGCTGGCGGATCAGCTCGGCGATGCGGTACAGCACTGTGGCGCGTTCGTGGGGCTTGCGCTGGGCCCAGCCGCTGTTGAGAAACGCCTGATGGGCGCCTTGCACGGCGTCTTCGACATCCTCGAGGCTGGCGGCGTTGAGCCAGGCCACCGGCTCGCCCGTGGCCGGGTAGCGCGTGGCGTAGCGCTCGCCACCGCCCAGGCGCCAGGTGCCGGCGACGCAGATAGGTAAAGTCTGTTCCAGAGTCATCGTCGTTCCCCTAGATGGAAATGGCATGGGCGTGGTTGCCCAGGGCACGGACCACGCTGTAGACGGTCAGCGCCGAGGTCTTCGGGTTGGCCTGCAGCGGCTTGCCGCGCAGGCTCATCTCGAAACCGCCGAAGGCGCCACGGGCTTCGAAGTGGTGCACGTTCTCTTCGCTGAGCGGGTCGGCAATCAGCGTCACCCGCGTGCGGTCCAGGCCCAACCCGGCCAGCGACAGGGTGGCGGCGACATTGGCGTTCTTCGGGTACAGGCGTGCTGCCTCGCGGGCGCTGCCTTCGAAGATCACCGTGGCCTGGTCGATGGCGTCCAGGTCGCAGACCTGCTCGGCCGGGGTGTTCTTCCAGGCCCTGGCCGGTTTGCGGCCGGTGTAGTCGACCGAATCCAGGCCACCGACCTTGGCCGCCGACAGCGCATCGATGCCGCCGATGGCGCCGGGCAGCAGCTCGATGCGGGTGTTGCCACGGGCGGCGGCAGCCTCCAGGCGTTCGACCAGGCCCAGCTCCGACAAGGCCCCGACCGAGACGATCAGGCAGGCGATGCCGCGCTCCAGCGCCGGCAGTACGTGTTCCTCGATCGCCTTGTGCCCGGCGCACTCCACCAGCAGGTCCGGGCGGGCGTCGGCGGGCAGGGCGGTGAGCACCTGCGGCGGGCGCTTGAAGCTGGCCAGGCGCTGCTCTACCAGGGTTTCGGAGCCGGCCGAGGCGATCACATGCTCGACGCGCAGTTGCGGGTCGTTCTCCAGCAGTTCCAGCACTGCGACGCCAATGGCACCGCAGCCGATCATGGTGATATTGAGCATCTTCAAGTCCTCAGGCCGTGGCTTTCTGGGCTTTGGTTTCGCTGTTGGGCGGGCCGGCGAACTGGGTGGCAAAGCCGCCGACGCTGAGCATGTCGACTTCCAGCAGGAACGGCCCGCCCTGGCTCAGGGCGTTGTCCAGCACCGGGCCGAAGTCCTTGAGGTCGCTGACCAGGCCATGGCGCAGGCCGATGGACTCGGCGAGCTTGGTGTAGTCCGGGGTGTGCAGTTCGACATAGGCGTGGCGGGCGCCGTAGATGGCGTCCTGGATGTTGCGAATCACGCCGTAGCGCTGGTCGTTCATCAGCAGGATCACCACGTTGGCTTTCTCCTGCACCAGGGTCGCCAGCTCACCGAGGTTGAGGATGAAGCCGCCGTCACCGGCCAGGGCGAAGACCTTGCGCTGCGGGTCGGTTTCCGCCGCTGCCACCGCCGCGCCAATGCCCATGGCCAACCCTTGGCCGATGCCGCCGCCGAGGGCGTGCACGCCGGCCAGCGGGTGGTAGAGGTTGAGCAGGCGGTTACCCCAGATGCTGTTGGACAGGGTCACGTCGCGTACCCAGGAGAAATTGCGCCCGGTCAGCCCCTGCAACTGCTCGACCATCGCCGAGTACGGGCCGAGGTCGGCCACCAGTTGCGCGCGGGATTGCGTGCGCACCGCCTTCAACTCGTCGATGAAGTTCGGGTCGATGTTCAGCCGGCCTTCAAGCCGATCAGCCAGTCCATCGAGGGCCAGGGCCGAGTCGCCGCAGATGAACAGTTCGCTGGAATAGCTGCGTCCTTCGATGGCCGGGTTGGCGTCGATGCGCAGGGTGGTGCGCGGCAGCTTCAGGGCGTATTTGAAGGTCTCGTTGCTGCGCAGGCGCGAACCGGCTACCACCAGCGCATCGCAGCTTTGCAGGAAGCCTTCGACCAGCTTGTTCTGCGAGAAAGCGCCGAGGCAGCGCTCGTCGTCTTCGTTGACCACGCCGCGACCCTGGGTCGAGGTGATTACGCCGACACCCATGTCCAGCAGGCGCTTGACCTGCGCGCCGGCGTGGCGGGCGCCGCCGCCGAGCCAGAGCAGCGGGCGGGTGGCGCTGGCCAGGCGTTCGGCGACCAGGTCCAGGGCTTCAGGCGCCGGCACGGCAACCGGGATCGGCAGCGGCGACAGGTCGGTCGGCATCGGGATGAAGGTCGACTGGATATCGATCGGGATCTCGACGCTGACCGGGCCGGTCGGTGCGGTGAGGGCGGTCTGCACGGCGAGCTTGAGGGTGCTCAGCGCGGTCTCGACACTGCGCACGCGAAAGGCCGCCTTGGACACGGCCTTGAGCATGGTCAGCTGGTCGCGGGCTTCGTGGATGTAGGCAAAGTCCTGGTCCAGGTACGGCGTTTCGATCTGCCCGGTGATGTGCAGCAGCGGCGTGCCGGCGGTCAGTGCTTCGACCAGCGCACCGGCAGCGTTGCCCGCAGCGGTGCCGGTGGAGGTCAGGCACACGCCCAGGCCACCGGTGGTGCGGGCATAGGCATCGGCCATGTTGGTCGCCCCGGCTTCACCGCGGGCCATGACGAAGCGGATGTTGCCGCGCACGGCGAAGGCATCGAGGATCGGCATGTTGTGGATCGAGATCACGCCGAAGGCGGCCTTGACCTCGCATTGTTCGAGGAACGCGGTGATGGCAGCGCCAACGGTGACAGTGTTTTCATTACGCATGGCGGGACAGGCCTCCAGAAACATCGATATGGCTGCCAGTGGTGTAAGCCGACAGGGGCGAAGCCAGGAACAGGATTGCTTGGGCAGCCTCTTTGGGCAGCCCCAGGCGACCCAGGGGAATGTGTTTGCGTTGTGCCAGTTGTGCGGTCCATTGCGACCAGTCGAGGCCGCGCTCTTCGCGGGCCTCGAAGCGCCGGCGCCACTGGCCGGACTCGACCAGGCCGATGAGGATGCCGTTGACCCGGATGCCTTGTTCGGCGAACTCGGTGGCCATCGAGCGCACCAGGTTCTTCAGCCCGGCACGGGCCGCCGAGGTGGCGACCATGTGCGGCTCCGGCTGGCTGGCCAGCAGCGAGTTGACGCAGACGATCGAGGCACCGGCCTGGCCTTGCAGTTGGGGGAGGAAGGCGCGCACCGGGTAGATCACCGAGAAGAATTTCAGTTGCAGCTCTTCGCTCCAGGCTTCGTCGGTGGTGTCGGCGAAGGTCGAGACCCGGCCCTGGCCGGCGTTGTTGATCAGCACCTGGGCCGGGCCCAGCGCGGCCAGGCTGGCGGCGGCGAAGGCCTGCACCGACTGGCTGTCGAGCACGTCGCAGACCTGGGCCAGCAAACGCGCCTCGGGGAAGCGCTCGCGCAGCCGTGCTTCGGCACTGTCCAGGCGCTGTTGATCACGGCCGCAGAAGGCCACCGCGGCGCCGGCTTCGAGCAGTTGCTCGACGCAAGCCAGGCCAATCCCGGAGGAGCCGCCGGTGACGATGGCGGTGCGCCCTTGCAGTTGATAGAGGTTGCTCATGTCAGTCCCTCATCAGCGCGGTGACGCGGCTGGAGCCTGCGTGCGGGGTGTAGTTGAGCAGGCGCGACAGCTCGTCGGCGCTGCCACGGACATGGCCGAGTAAGCCGTCAAAATTGATGTGACCAACCTGCACGGTGGGAATGGTCACGCCCATCGCGGCAACCACCCGGCCACTGTGATCGCGCACCGGGGCGGCGATGGTCGAGATCGACGACTCGAAGAAACCTTCGCCGCTGACATAGCCGCGCTGACGGTCGCTTTGCACCAGGTCGAACAGCTCCAGCACGGTTTTCGGCGTGCACGGCGAGTGCTGTTCCAGATGTTCTTCCGGGTACAGCTCGCGCAGCTCGGCCAGGCTCAGGTCTTCGAGCAGGATGCGTCCCAGCACGGTGGCGTGGGCCGGCAGGCGGGTGCCGACGTTGACGGCGCTGGAGAACACCGACGGTGGCGAAACCTTGGCCACGTAGACGATCGAGCGACCGTCACGCACCACCAGGTTGCTCGGGTAATTAAGGTGATCGCACAGCCGCGCCAGCAGCGGCTGACCGAGCTCGGTCAGTTCCAGCGAGGCCAGGTATTCGAAGCCCAGGCGCAGTACCGACATGCCCAGGCGGTACTCGTTGCCGCTGCGGGTGACGAAGCCCATGGTTTCCAGGGTGGTCAGCAGGCGGAAGATGGTCGAGCGCGGCAGCTCCAGACGCCGCGCCAGTTCCGGTGCGGTGAGGGTGCGGTTTTGCCGGCTGAATTCACAGAGCAGCAACAGGCCGCGCTCAAGGCCGGGGACGATGTACTTGTCCTGGTTGTCTTTCAACAGATCCGAATCATTCATAGCGCAGTACCTGTCAGGGAGTCTTCGAGGGCCAGGGCCAGGCGCCCTGCCACCGCGTCGGGTTGTTCGATGGGGCTGGCGTGGCCGGCCTCGGCAATCAGCGCAAAACTGGCGCCCAGGGCCTTGGCCAGGGCCTGGCAGTCCTCAGGGCGGGTGATGCTGTCGGCGGCGCCGCAGTAAACGTCGCAGGGCACGGCCAGGGCGGCGTAGCGCAGCAGGTCATCGCCGCACAGCAGCTCGATGGCCTGGCGATAACCCTGGGGCAGCAGGCGCGCCATGTTCCATTGCACCCAGGCGCGGGCATCGCTGCTGGCCGTTGGCGAGAGCATGTGGGCGCTGCGCTGGCGGGCCATCTGGCTGATGCCCAGCTGTTCGAGGTTGTGCAGGCGCTGGCTGCGCACCTGCCGGGCCTGCTCGGCCCGGGCCGGGTCGCCATAGCCGCGGGCCGGGCTGATCAGCACCAGGCGGCGCACCCGTTGCGGCTGCCGATGGGTCAACGCCGCGGCGCTGAGAGCGCCCAGGGAATGGCCGACCAGCACGCAGTCGTCGATGTGCAGCGCGTCGAGCAATTGCAGCAGGCGCCGGGCATAGTCCGCCGCTTGCGGTGCAGGGGCGGCCAGCGGGCTTGAGTCGCCATAGCCCGGTGCATCCCAGGCAATCACCCGGGCGTGGGGGCTCAGTTGCAGCGCCACCTGCAGCCAGGACGCAGCGCCCGAGCCAATGCCATGCAGCAGCACGATGGCAGGCCCGTGCCCGGCTTCGCGGATCGCCTGGGCGCCGCCGGCCAGTGGCACCAGGCGCTGGGGAAAGCGCTGCTGCAACTGGGCCTCAAGGGCGGCGAGCGCGTGATCGGTGGCGTGCAACATGGGCTTAACCGCGCTTGATCGAGGCCAGCGGGTGCGCTGGCGGGTAGGTCGGGGTGACCGGCTTTTTCGCGCCGAGCATCACGCACATCAGCGCGTCTTCATCGCCGATGTTGATCTCTTCGCGGTACACGCCCGGCGGTACCGAAATCAGGTCGCGGTCGGTGAGCACGGTTTCGAAGCGCTCGCCGTCTTTCTCGATGATCACCTTGAGCTTGCCGCGCAACACGAAGAACACTTCCTCGACGTCGGTATGGATATGCGGCGGGCCTTCATGGCCGGCCGGGATGACCATGGTCGAGAAGGTGAAGTTCTCCGACGGGATGGTGTTCATGTCGCTGTTGACCCCGGTGCCCCCGGTGCCGACGTAACGCATTTGCGCGCGGCGGAACTTGGGGTCGTAGTCGGCCTGGAACTTCAGCGCATCCCAGTCGTACTTGCGGGTTTCATAGCGGGCGATGCGGGTCTGCATCCAGCCAGCCAGGTCCGAGCCTGCGGGTTGTTCCCAGGTCTTTGCAGCGTTGTTGTGTACGGATAGGTCGGTCATGGGTTTCTCCTTGGTCAAGGCATGACGAACCCGCCGTTGACCGGCAGGGTTTGTCCAGTGATGAAGCGCGACAGGTCGGACAGGGCGAACAGCACGGCGCCGCTGACGTCTTCTGGCAGTTGCGGGCGTTGGATCGCCCGTTGTTCGGTGTACAGGCGGTGGCGCGCCTCGGGCACATAGGCCGTGGCTTCCACCAGCACCAGGCCGGGGGCGATGGCATTGACGGTGATGTTGTCAGTGCCAAGTTCCCGGGCCAGGCTGCGGGTCATGGCGATGATCGCGCCCTTGCTGGCGACATACGCCAGCAGGTTCGGCGCGCCCCACAGCGGGGTGTCGGAAGCCAGGTTGATCACCGCACCCTTGCCGCTGACACGCAGGGCCGGCAGGCAGGCGCGGGTCATCAGCCAGGTGCCACGGACGTTGACCTGCATGACCTGGTCCCAGGTGTCGATGTCCAGTTGCTCGCAGGTCTTGCCGCCGGAGTTGGTGATCGAGGCGTTGTTGACCAGGCCGTCGAGGCCGCCCAGTGCGGCAACGGCCTCGGCGACGCAGGCATTGATCGATTCCGGGCTGCCCAGGTCGAGCGTCACGCCGGTCACCTGCAAGCCTTGTTCGCGCAGCTCGCAGGCCGCCTGCAGCACGCGCTCTTCGAGAATGTCGGCGATCACCACCCGGGCGCCGGCCTGGCCGATGGCCTGGGCGAAGGCATAGCCCAGGCCGCGGGCGCCCCCGGTGACCAGCACGCGGCGGCCTTCGAGCATGGAGTTGAATGGGCTCATCATTGGGTACTCAGCATGGCTTTGGGCAGGTAGTGCAGAACGCGTTTCTCGGCCCAGACCACCGCGCCGTAAGCCAGCACGCCGATCAGGGTGAGCATGACGATGGCGACGAAGACCCCGGCGGTGTTGCCCTGGCCTTCAGCGTCGACCAAGAGGAAGCCCAGGCCCTGGTTGCCGCCGACCAGCTCACCGACGGTGACGCCGATCACCGCCAGGGTCGACGCGATGCGCAGGCCGGAGAACAGCGCGGCCATGGCCGAAGGGAACTCCACCAGGCGGAAGATCTGCCAGCGGCTGGCGTTCATGGTGCGAACCAGGTTGATCATGTCCGGGTCAACCGTGCGGATCGCCGAGAGCACGTTGATCATCACCGGGAAGAACACGATGAGGATGGCGATGAGGATCTTCGGGTAGATGGTGTAGCCCAGCCACATCACGAACAGCGGCGCGAAGGCGACCTTCGGGGCGATCTGCAGGGCCAGGATGTACGGCGAGAGCATGGCTTCGGCCGACGGCGAAAGGCCCAGCGACACACCGATGGCCACGCCCAGCAGGGCGCCGAGGCCAAAGCCGACGATGATCTCGAAGGCGGTGATCAGGGTGTGTTGCAGCAGGCCGCTGGACTGCCACATGACCAGGCTTTCCTGGGCCACGCGGCTCAGTTGCGGCATGACGAACTCGGGCATGCCGAGCAGGCCGGGGCCCCACTGCCAGAGCAGCAGGAACAGGATCAGCAGGGCGACGCTGCCGAGCACGGAGGTGTTGAGGTTTCTCATCGGGCTAATACCTTGTTATGCATCCAGGCTTATTGCGCGGCCGTGGTGGTTTCGATGAACCGGTTGCTGTAGAGCTCGTCGAGCTTGGGTTCCTTGGCGACGATGCCTTCGCTGACATAGAACTTGCGTACCGCGTCCAGGCGCGCCGGGTCGATGCGCCCGAGCACGCTCTGGTTGGCGTAGACGTGCTCGACATACAGGCGGAAGGTTTTCTCCAGCGCCGCTTCCTTGCCGGCGTAGGCCGGGACCGCCTTGGCGAAGGTGGCGGCGGCGGCTTTCGGGTCCTGGATGATGTCGCGCATGCCCTGCAGGGTGGCCTGGACCACGCCGCCGACCACTTGCGGCTGGTTGTTGATGGCGTCGTCCGAGGCGAGGATTGCCTGGGCCATGCTCTCGAAGATCTGGTTTTGCGGGATCAGGTTGATCTTCACCCCGGCTTCTTCGGCATTGACCACCCAGTCCGGTACGCCGGCCATGGCCTGGGCCTTGTTGGCCGAGAACAGCTGCCACACGCCCGACGGGCCGGCGGCCTGGATGTCGACATCGGTCTTGCTCAGGCCGGCCTTGCGCAGCGAGGCGAGCAGGGCGTAGTAGGTGGTGTCGGAGTAGGACATCACGGTCAGGGTCTTGCCCTTGAGGTCCTTGATCGACTGGATGTTCTCGCTTGCGTTGGTGGCGATCATGGTCACCCCGCCGGCACCGAGCACCGCCACCGCCCGCACCGGAATACCGTTGGCGCGGACCACGATCGGGGTATCACCGATGGCGCCGCCGAGCATGGCGTTACCGGCACCGATCTGCTTGGCGACATCGACCCCGCCCTTGGCGGCGATGAAGGTCAGGTCCAGGTCCCTGGCACGGTAGTAGCCCTTTTCCTTGGCGATGATCCACGGCGCGAAGGCCGGCGAGTTGGGCGGCGCGGGCAGCAGGTAGGTGACCTTGGTCGGCTCTGCCTGGGCAGTGAGCGCCAGGCCAAGGCCCAGGGCGATGACCGAAGTCTGTGCCAGGCGTTGCAGGGACTTGAACATGCGTACTCCTGAATCGGTTGATGGGCCGGTGGCCGTTGATCAATGCAGTTCGGTGTCTTCGCCGACTTTCAGCAGTTCCATCAGGCGCCCGGCCAGCGGGCCGATTTCCGGCAGCTTGCGGCGCTCCAGCGGGTTGTCACGGAACGGCAGGTCGACGGTGATTTCTTCGATGATGGTGCCGGGGCGGGCGCTCATGACCAGCAGGCGGTCGGACATGGCAATCGCCTCGACCAGGTCGTGAGTGATGAACAGCGCGGTTTTCTTCTCTTCGAACAACATCCGCGCCAGGTCCTGTTGCAGGATCATCTTGGTCTGCGCATCGAGGGCCGAGAATGGCTCGTCGAGGAACAGCACCTGCGGGTCGATGGCCAGGGTCCGGGCCAGGGCGGCGCGCTGGCGCATGCCACCCGACAGCTGGAACGGGTAGTGGTCGGCAAAGCCTTGCAGGTGGCAGCGATTGAGCAGATCTTCGGCAATCGGCTGGCGCTTGGCGGCGGGCATGCCCTGGATTTCCAGGCCCAGCTCGACGTTGCGGCGGATACTGCGCCAGGGCATCAGCAGGTCTTTCTGCAACATGAAGGCCACCTTGCGCACCGGCCCGATCACCGCCTCGCCGCCGACGAAGACTTCGCCTTCGCTAGGGCGGTACAGGCCGGAGCCCATATTGAGGATGGTGCTCTTGCCGCAACCGGATGGGCCGATGATCGACACCACCTCGCCGCGGCGGATCTTGAAGTTCACCTCGCGAATGGCAAAGGGCGCCTCGGCCTTGCCCTTGGCCGGGAAACATTTACCGACGTTACGAAATTCGATTTCGGTCGGCTCCAGGTCTTCCTTGGAGTTCGGCGTATTCCATTGAGAGGGGATTGCGTACATCTCTTTCACAGCCATTGGGGAAGCTCTCTGGTCTGTTTTATAGGTGATACGCCGTTTAGTGCATGAACAATGCCAAATGTGTATTGGCCCTGTTTTATTTAAAAAGTGCTTATTTATTAGAGAGTTATTGGATTAAGGCAAAAACCTGTTTGTTTTATATATGAAACAAGGTTTTCTATATGGCACGAAATTGCACAACAACTGCGCGTGGCAATTGCTGGTGCAAGGAAAAGAGGCTTTTTTCGGTAACGGAAGTGAAAGGCTGGTTTCATGGGTGAAACCAGAACATCTGCAGGGTGGGAGCTGGCCTTGCCGGCGATCGAGCGCGCAGCGGTCGCAATTCAGTCAGCGGTTGAGGGTGCTGACTGTACCGGCCTCATCGCCGGCAAGGCCGGCTCCCACGGGACCCGTCAGGCGCGAGCCGGCTTGAGCACCAGCCACAACGCCACGGCAATCAACAGCCCGCCATACAGGTGCGCCATCGACAGCGGCTCATCCAGCAGCCAGGCGCCCCACAGCACACCGAAGGCCGGGATCATGAAGGTCACGGTGCTGGATTTGACCGGGCCGATCTCGCTGATCAGACGGAAATAAAGGATGTAGGCAAAGGCGGTACACACCAGCCCCAGCCCCAGCAACGACGCCCATACCTGCCAGCCACCCCAGCTTGCCGGCGGCTGGGTCAGCACGCTGTAGCCGAACAACGGCAACAGCAGCAAGGTCGCGCCCATCATGCTGCCCAGCGCCGACAGCCGGCTGTCGAGGCCGCCTTGCTGGTCGAGCCAGCGCCGGGCGAGAAAACCGGCCAGGCCGTAGCAAGCGGTCGCCGCCAGGCACGAGAGGGCGCCTTGCAGCAGCTTGGCGTCGAACGCCACCGGGCCTGCACCACTGAGAATGCCAACCCCGAACAAGCCGAGAAAGATGCCGCCGAGCTTGGCCAGGGTCATCGGCTCGCGGAAGAGCAGCGCGCCAATCAGCACGCCCATCAACGGCGTGGTGGCATTGAAGATCGCCGAGTAACCGGCTGGCAGCACCTGGGCCGCCACTGAATAAAGGGTGGCCGGTATCCCCGAGTTGATCATGCCCAGCACCAGGCAGGCCTTGAGCTTGCCATTGAAGTCCCAGCGCACCCGCAGCAGGGCAAGAATCACCAGCAGGCCGAGGCAGGCGATGGAGACGCGGAAAAACGCCGTGGGCAGGGTGCCGAGTACCGGCGCAATGATGCGCATGAACAGGAAGCTCGCCCCCCAGACAGCAGCGAGTATCAACAGGCGGGAAATGGCGATGGGGCTCATGGGCTCTCCGGGTCCTTTGGGGGCAGGGCGCGAGTTTACGTTACAAACCGGGCCATGCTCTCTCCCTTTCTTGCGCTTGAATTGCGCGCTCGGCGAGTTTGGCCGATACACCCGCGCCAACAGGCTTTCCCTGCCCGTGGCGACTGGCTAAGCTCAGGCTTTGACATTCCCGCAGAGGTCTGACGTATGCCCCAGCAATGGCCGGCCGCCGATATTGCCCGGATGATCCTCGATGGCTTCGACGATTACCGCGAACATTTCCGGCAGATCACCGATGGCGCCCGCGAGCGTTTCGAGCAGGCCCAGTGGCAACAGACCCAAAGCGCCTCGGCGGCGCGCATCAACCTCTATGAGGAAAAGGTCAGCGAGGTTAGTGGCTGGCTGCGTCAGGGTTTCGAGGACGAGGTGCTGCTCGACGTCTCGCTGTGGCCGCTGGTCAAGAGCGCCTATATAGGCCTGATCGACCCGCGCCTGGACGACGAACTGTCGGAGACCTGGTACAACTCGATCTTCTGCAGCCTGTTCAGCCATGACCTGATCAGCGATGGTTGCATGTTCATCCATACCACCCGGCCATCATTGCGCAGCCACGAACGGGCAGCGCAAACGCGCACCTACCGGCCGCAAAACGGCTTGAGCGCCCTGCTGGCGCAGATTTTTACCGACTACCGCTTCGATGTGCCGTATTCGGACCTTGCCGGCGACCTGGCGCGCCTTGACGCGCAGCTGCGGGAAAACCTGCCGGACTGGGTGTGCAAGGACCCGGCCCTGGCCGTCGAGCTGTTTTCTTCGGTGCTGTACCGCAACAAGGGCGCCTACCTGGTCGGGCGTCTGTACACCCAGGACGAGCAATGGCCGCTGGTGATCCCGCTATTGCACCGCGAAGGCCACGGTATCGAGATCGATGCGCTGATCACCGACGAGGCCGAGGTGTCGATCATCTTCTCCTTCACCCGCTCCTACTTCATGGTCGATGTGCCGGTGCCGGCCGAGTTCGTCGGTTTTCTCAAACGCATCTTGCCGGGCAAGCACATTGCCGAACTGTATACCTCGATCGGCTTCTACAAACACGGCAAGTCGGAGTTCTACCGGGCCCTGATCAACCACCTGGCCGGCACCGATGACCGTTTCATCATGGCGCCCGGCGTGCGCGGCATGGTCATGAGCGTGTTCACCCTGCCGGGCTTCAATACCGTGTTCAAGATCATCAAGGACCGCTTCTCGCCGTCCAAGAGTGTCGACCGCGCCACGGTGATCGAAAAGTACCGCTTGGTGAAAAGCGTCGACCGCGTCGGGCGCATGGCCGACACCCAGGAGTTCTCCGACTTTCGCTTCCCCTTGAGCAAGTTCGAGCCCGAGTGCCTGGCCGAACTGCTGGAAGTGGCGCCGTCCACCGTCGAAGTGCACGGCGACACCGTACTGATCCGCCACTGCTGGACCGAGCGGCGCATGACCCCGCTCAACCTTTACCTGGAAAACGCCAACGGCGCCCAGGTACGCGAAGCCCTGGAGGATTATGGCCTGGCCATCAAGCAACTGGCGGCGGCGAATATCTTCCCGGGTGACATGCTGCTGAAGAATTTTGGCGTTACCCGCCACGGGCGGGTGGTGTTCTACGACTACGACGAGATCTGCTTTCTCACCGAGGTCAACTTCCGCTACATCCCGCCGCCGCGTTTCCCCGAGGATGAAATGGCCTCCGAGCCCTGGTATTCGATCGGGCCGCTGGATGTGTTCCCCGAGGAGTTTCCGCCGTTTCTGTTTGCCGACAGTGGCCAGCGCCGCTTGTTCAGCCAGCTGCATGGCGAGTTGTACGACGCCGATTACTGGAAGAGCCTGCAGGCGGCGATCCGCGGCGGCAAGGTGATCGATGTGTTCCCGTACCGGCGCAAGTGCCGGGAGAGCTGAACACTGTGGGAGCTGGCTTGCCAGCGATCGAGCGCGAAGCGCTCGTATTCCAGGCGCCGCCTGCAGTGCAGGCTATACTGGCCTCATCGCTGGCAAGCCAGCTCCCACAGGGGTTATGAGATGATTTCAGGGGGTCACCCCTTCAAGCACTTCAACTCGCTGAAACTCTGCCGCACCTGCCCAAGCTTCTGCCCCATGTACTGGCGCTGCTGCTCGCTGCTCTGCGCCATCACATCCACCAGCAACCGCCGCGCCTCCTGCTCGGTACGCTGGAAGGCTCTCCGGTACTCCGGGGTCCACAGGCTATCGCGTTTCTTCAGGAGGATTTCCAGGCGTGGCTCGAAGGTGTCGCTGTGGCGCTGGTCCATCGCCGCGCTGAACTGCGCCTGCCAATGGGCACGGTTGGCAATCCACTGGCGATTCTGCTCGCCCAGGCCCTGGGACCAGGTCATGATCCGCAACTTCTGTTGCGGGCTGAGCTCGCCCAGCCAGGTGCTCAGGCGCTTTTCCATGCGCTCTGCGCGGCGTTCGATCTGCCGCGCCAACGGCGTATTGACGTACTTGGCCTGACGTTCGCGGATGTCCTCGGCAAACGCCTCGCGCATTTCCCGCACCTGATCGTCGTCCATGCTGCGCAACAGCTCGGCGGCCGAGGGGGTGATCTGGTCGGCGACCTTGGCAATCGCTTGCCGGGCTTGCTGGGTGCGCACCTGCAGTTGCTGGTCGGTTACCGCATTATTGGCGACCATCGTCTGGATTTCGTCGATCCAGGTCAGGTAACCGGGCAACTGCGTACGACAATGCCAGGCCAGTTGCTGTTTGAGCCGATCGTTGAGCCAGGTCTTCTGCTGGCGGTTCATGCTCAGGTAGTCGTTCAGCGACCAGGGCACCAGCATGTCGAGGTTGCGGTAGGCCAGGTCGATACGGTTGCAGGCGACCACCAGCATGGCCGATATCACCAGCAACAGAACGGTGCGCAGGTACTTGGACAGGCTGGCGTACATGAGCGAATCCTTGCAAAGGCTTGCTTGTCTTTATAGAACAGGCCAGGCCCGCACGGTTCATTTTGCTGACAGGCCGTCATTGGCAACCGGGCGCAATCGCCGCTTCAGGTGTAGAATGCCCCGCTCGCAACGAGGATTTCCGGAAATGGCTTTAGTTGGGCGTTACAACACTTTGCAAGTGGTCAAGCACACAGACTTCGGTCTGTACCTGGACGGTGGGGCGGACGGCGAAATCCTGCTGCCTAACCGTTACATCCCCAAGGACACGCCCACCGAGGTCGAAGACTGGCTGAACGTCTTTGTCTACCTCGACAGCGAAGACAAGCTGATCGCCACCACGGAAAAGACCAAGTTGCAGGTCGGCGAGTTCGCCAGCCTCAAGGTCAAAGAGATCAACAGCATCGGCATCTTCCTCGACTGGGGCCTGCCCAAAGACCTGTTGATGCCGTACTCCGAAGAAAAGCGCCAGATGAAGGCCGGTGAGTACTGCGTGGTGCACGCTTATCTCGACAAGCGTACCCGCCGCATCACCGCCACCGCGCGCCTGGACCGTTACCTGGACAAGGTGCCGGCGACCTACAAGGTCGGCCAGGAAGTCGACTTGCTGGTGGCCGAAGAAACCCCGATGGGTTTCAAGGCGATCATCAACAACAAGCACTGGGGCCTGATTCACAAGAACGAAGTGTTCAAGTTCCTGCGTTCGGGCAAGCAGGAGAAGGGCTACATCAAGGAGCTGCGCAGCGACGGCAAGATTGCCCTGAGCCTGCAGCCCATCGGCCAGGACCTGGCCAACAGCCTGCACGACAAGATCCTCGCCAAGCTCAAGGACGCCAACGGCGTGTTGCCGGTCAGCGACAAGAGCGATCCGCAGCTGATCAGCGATCTGTTCGGGGTCAGCAAGGGCAACTTCAAGAAAGCCATCGGTGCCTTGTACAAGGATGGCCGCATCGTCATCCACGCCGACCGCATCGAACTGGCCTGATCAGACCTGCTTGAAGCCTGCGAAATTCAGGTTTTCACCGCCTGGGCGCAGGTCTTTGAGCAGCGAATCGCGATCGGCACTCAGCGCCAGGCTGATGGTCGAGCGGCGCTTGCCCGGGTGGCGCACTTCCATTTTTTCCTGATGCGCCTGCAGGTAGTTCACCGGCACCTTCAAATGCTGCAGCTCGTCGGTTTCCGGGGTGTGCAGCAGCAGGTTGACCCAGTCGGGCTGGCCCTTGCGCAGCAGCTTCACCGGCACATCGAACCACCACAGGCTGCGCTTGGTGTCGAGCACGGCAAACAGGGTGTTGTCGCTGTTGAGCACGGGTCTTTCCAGTTCCTGGTTGCGGCGGGCAATGGCGGTGGGTTTGTCGAGTTTCATGCAGGTTCCTACGGGTGACGCTTGAAAGGTCGCTTATTGTGCTGGGATTAACTTGAAACATAAAGCCGCCGTGGCAAGCGCAGGCGTGCGCGGAACTTATTTCCTGCTTTGATATCAATATGATGGCGCGCAATGGTGCGCCAGCCAATTGATCGACCAGCGCCAGGCGCCTCCCTGGCAACCCAAGGAAGAACGCAAATGAAAGTAGTGATTGCCCTGTTGTTGATGCTCAGTGGCTATGCCTATGCAGGGTGCGGCAGTATCGATGACCGCGATCAACGTGCCTACTGTTATGCCCGCGAAGGGGGCTCGTGCGGGAGTATCGATAACCGCGATCTGCGTGCCGCCTGTAATGCCGAAACCCAGGGCGGCAGCTGTGGCTCCATCGATGACCGTGACCAGCGCGCCTACTGCAATGCCAAGAAAGGCGGCAGTTGCGGGAGTATCGACAACCGCGACCTGCGTGCCGCCTGCAATGCCGAAACCCAGGGTGGCAGCTGTGGCTCGATCGACGACCGGGATCAGCGCGCCTACTGCAACGCCATGAAAGGCAGCAGTTGCGGCAGCATCGACAACCGCGATCTGCGCGCCCAATGCGATGCCAGGAAACACTGACCCCGCAACGGGGCTTAGCGGTTGGCGCTGGCCGTTGCTGGCGACAACGGCTGGCTCAGCGGTGAGGTGGCACCATCGGTGCGTGTCACCGTCGCGGTAAAGGCGCCGAACCGCTGCGCCTGTTCCAGCCGATAGTCGAAGTGCCCCTCGCCGCGTGCGTCAGTCGGCACCATCACTTCGCCCAGGTACTGCTCGGCTTCGCGGCCAGCGGCTTGCCCATTGGCGAATACTTCAACACGCAGCAGGCTGTGAGGCTCAGCATGGACCGTACCGCTCAAGCGACCGTCCTTGAGTTCAGTGAGCTGCGGTGCTGGCTGGTTACGGTTGGGCAACGGCTGGCAGCCTTCTACGGGCGCCTTGGCGTCGCAGATGATCGCCCGGTTGTTCGCCGACTGATCGACGCCAATCCCCCGTGAGCCCTCATAGATCGCATGCTCAAGCGCCGGTACGCCAAAGACGATGGCCCCGGTGCGCTGCTCGGCAATGCACGAGCCACCGGCTTGGCAGCGACGGATGTCCTTGCCGTTGTCCCAGATGCGGTTGGCGCTCAGGCGGTTGCTGGTGGTGGTTGGCTCCGGGCGCAGGGCCACGCCGATGCGGTTGCCATGGATCAGGTTGCCGTCAAGGATATTACCGGCGCCGCTGACGCTGACCCCGATCGAGTTGCCGGTAAAGGTATTGGCGGCCAGGTAATTGCGCTGGCCCCAGTTGATCTGCAAACCGTCCGAGTAGTTCTCGAAACGATTGCGCACCACGCTGTTGTCGTTGCCCCAGAGTATTTCGATGCCCTGGGACGGTTCCGGGTTGGCCTCGGTGGAGCGGAACAGGTTGTCAGCCACCAGGTTGAACGCCGCGCCGCGGGTCAGTTCCAGGCCATCGCCATTATCGATCAGCTGGTTGCGCAGCACCTTGTTGTTATTGGTGGTGGTCGCGGTCGGGTTGCCCTGGCCATCGTCGCCGGTGAGCATGATCCCGGCACCGCCCTTGTTGGCGACGATGCGGTTGTCTTCGATGACGTTGTTGCTGGCGCGGTTGAGCAGGATGCCGATGCAGAAATTACGCACTTCCAGGCCGGAAATGCGCACGCCCTGGGTGTCACGCAGCACCAGCCCGGGGCCGGTGGTGGTGCGTACATTGGTGCCGAACTGGCCGGGTACGGCGCCGGGGCAGGCCTGGGTGCCGTCGCCGATGATGTAGGCCGAGCCGTCGATGGCGATGAACTGGCCGTCGCGGGCCCAGGCCGTGCCTTCGATGCTTGCCGGGCCCTGGATCGGCGGCAGCGGTGAGGCTGGCTTGATCAGGTACGGGGGCTTGCCTACCGGGCGGATTTCGATCCGGTACTGGCCGGGCTTTTCGTTGTTGCGCTCGATCGCCCAACGCAGGCTGCCGGGCTGTTGGTCATCGGCGTATCGATCGACCACCAGCGTGGTCAGGGCCGTTGCCGGTGCGGCGGCAATGGCGGACAGGGGCAGCAAAAGGGCTGCCAGCAGGGGCGTGACGCGCATGGGCAAAGGTTTCCGCAGTCGGCTGTTGTTGTTATAGCGCAGGCGCAAAAAGCCTGCAGCGTGGCTGTCGATTCTAGGATAAGCCTTTGCGATTCAGCGGCTTGCTTGAGCGAATCGGGGCGATATTCGCCCGCTGTTTTGCCAGCGGGCAAATAATTGAAACTCTCGCAACAGGCCATGGGTCCACAGACTGTCGACTCTGACCGCGTGTTATTTCCCCTTCAGGAGAACTCCCATGAGTGGCACTAAAGACAAAGTAAAAGGTATGGCCAACGAGGCTGTTGGCAACGTCAAGCAAGGTGTTGGCAAGGTGACCGACAACGACAAGCTGCGCGCCGAGGGCAAGGCCCAGGAACTCAAGGGCGAAGCTCAGCAAGCGGTTGGCAAGGTCAAGGACGCCATGAAGAAGCCTTGAACCTGTGTGCAGGGTAGGACGACGGCCATCCTCGGGTGGCCGTTGTGCTATCTGCAGCAATCAGTCGCAACTGTGAGGCGATCGTCGATTAGACTTCAGGTCGAACCTGTCTGATAAGTGTTTGAGGAACTTTGCCCATGACCCTCGAGCGGCGAAAGGAGACGCTATGATTTTCCCCGACCTGCGCGGCTTGCCGTTGCACCGTGTGCTGGTGCGCACAGTCAAGGAGTTTCTCGATGACGAGATGTCCACCTACGCCTCGGCGCTGGCTTACCAGATGCTGTTTTCGCTGTTTCCCTTCCTGCTGTTCCTGATCGCCCTGATCGGCTTCCTGCATTTGCCGGATTTCTTCTCCTGGCTGCGCCTGCAGTCTGAACTGGTGTTGCCGCCCCAGGCGCTGGAGCAGGTCAACCCGGTGATCGACCAGTTGCAGCAATCCAAGGGCGGTTTGCTCTCGGTGGGTATCGTCATCGCCCTGTGGACCGCGTCAGCCGGTGTGCGGCTGATGATGAGCGCGATGAACGCCGCCTACGACGTGGTCGAAGGGCGCCCGGTGTGGAAGCGTATCCCGTTGTCGGTGATCTACACCGTCGGCATTGCCGGCATGCTCCTGGCGGCTGCCGCACTGATGGTGCTGGGGCCGCAGGTGATGGAGTGGATTGCCTCGCAGATCGGCATGCAGGAGTTCATCGTCACCTTGTGGACCGTGCTGCGCTGGCCGGCAATCATCATTCTGATGATGGTCGCGGTGGCCCTGATCTATTACGTGATGCCCGACGTTAAGCAGAAGTTTCGCTTCATTACCCCCGGTTCGGTGCTGGCAGTAGTGGTGTGGATCATCGCGTCCTTGGGCTTCGGTTATTACGTCAAGACTTTCGCCGACTACAACGCCATGTACGGCAGCATCGGGGCGATCATTGTCCTGCTGTTGTACTTCTATATCTCCGCTGCGGTGTTGTTGCTGGGCGCGGAGATGAATGCGGTGATCGAGCATATGTCCGAGGAAGGCAAGGACCCCGGCGAAAAAGACTTTGATGGTGTCGCCCACGAGCATGATAAAAAGCATGTTTCCGGGCTTGGCCGCGATCATTCACTCGATCATGAAACCACGCCTGCCAGCGAACCCCTGAGTCGAAGCCAGCATGATTCATGACATCCTGAAAATGGGCGATGAGCGCTTGCTGCGCATCGCCCCGCCTGTGCCGAAGCACATGATCGGCAGCACCGGGCTTGAGCGACTGATCGCCGACATGTTCGAAACCATGGAGCATGTCGGCGGTGTTGGCCTGGCCGCGCCGCAGATCGGTATCGACCTGCAACTGGTGATCTTCGGTTTCGAGCGCAGCGAGCGCTACCCGGATGCCGAGGCGGTGCCGCGCACCATTCTGCTCAATCCGCTGATCACACCCTTGGGCACCGAGGTCGAGGACGGCTGGGAAGGCTGCCTGTCGGTGCCGGGGCTGCGTGGTGTGGTGCCGCGCTACCAGCGGATCCGTTACGAAGGCATCGATCCGCAGGGGCAGCCGATCGTGCGCAACGCCGAAGGTTTTCATGCCCGGGTGGTGCAGCATGAGTGCGATCACCTGATCGGCCGCCTTTACCCCTCGCGCATCCACGATTTCAGCCGCTTCGGTTATACCGAGGTGCTGTTCCCCGGGCTGGACCCGGCCAGCGACGACTGAATCCGCGTCATCGCCAACAGGGGCTTGCTGCGCTGGTAGCGGGCCAGGCGCTCGGCCAGAGTGGCGGGCAGGGCGTCGCTGGTGCTGAACGCCAGCCGCTCGTAGAAGCCCACCAGAGCCGGATGGCAAAACAACCAGATGTCCCCTTGCAACTCGCTCGCGGCCGCTTCGATCAGCTGGCGGGCGACCCGTTGGCCGCGCCAGGCGGGCGCGACGAACAACCCGGTCAGCCAATGGCCGCCTGGTACTTGGCTCAGGCACAAGGCAGCGACGATCTCATCGGCCCTGGCTACCCAAAGCTGGCCCTGGGCAGCCGCGCGCATGGGCGAACCCTGGTTTCGGTAGAATTTATTCAGCAGGGGCCGCTCGGCGGCGGGCAGCGGGCAATAGCGTAACAAGGTCACTGGTTTGATCTGGCAAAGGCTCTACCCCGGGCTTTTACACGGGAAGGCGAAAAGTGTCGAGGGCGTTGTGTCGGGCTTATTGTTGCACAGGCGGTAACAGTGAATGTCCGGCTTCGCGATTTAACCGCCCGAAGTACCTTGTAAACTAACCACATCCCACGGAATAAGTTGTAGTGGGGTCGGTACTTCGTGTTATGTCCCATTGCTTGATATAACAACTTCTCCGCGCCCTTATTGGCAAATGAAGTCAATCGATTAGTTTGATTGCTTTGCAGGCCTATTATCATGAAAAGTTTATTTGCACTTGCCCTGGTTGCCATGTCGTCGTTCGCCATGGCGGATGAAATCAATAGTGCTGCTGCGCAACCTGTTGTTGAGCAGTATGACTACAGCACTAACCTGGATATTGCCAAAGTCATCAGTTTGTCGACCATTCCCAATGTCTGTGAAGTGGTACCGGCAACCATGACCTACGAAGACCATCAGGGTCAGCGCCACACCATCGCATACCGCGCCATGGGCGACGGCTGCAGCAACGGTTGATACCGTTTGGCGCCTCTGGGTTGCGCATTGCAGGGCTTGAGCTAGGGTGAATCGTGTCCAGGGTGGACAGGTTTTTCTATCTCACAAGGAGTGAATGCAATGAACAGCCCTGAAAAGAATCTGCGTCACGGTCGGGTCATTTCACCGGCCAGCCGTGGTTCCAAGACTGTCGAACTGGGATTGCTCGGCAACTGGCAAGTCAACGAAATGGAAGGCGGTAAAAACTTCCCCAGCCTGGTGGGTGGGCCGGTACCCGCGCCCTTCCAGTCGGATGTCGCCAGTGTCGTGCCACCGGCGGATGGATATATTCTAAGTGGCGGCAAAGAGGATGCTCGCGACGTCGTCAATTACACCAATGCCGAAATGTCCGCCAAACTGGGCTCGCCCTTTACCTGGCCGTTGTTGAATGTCACGCCAGGCCAGACCTTTCATGTGAAGTGGGAATACACAGCCCCGCACACCACCCGTGGCTATCGCTGGTTTATTACCAAAGATGGATGGGATGTGAACAAACGCATCAGTCGTGCCCAGCTCGAGACGGCGCCGTTTGCCGACGACCTCTATCCGTATACGCCGTATTTCGATCATAAGGACAAGCTCAAGGCCAAGGTCGAACACGAGGTCAAGCTACCCGGCAACAAGCGCGGCCATCACGTCATCGTGCTGCTGTGGCTGGTCGCTGATACCGGCAACGCCTTCTACCAGGCCTTCGACGTCAACTTCCAGTAACCCGCCTCACTGGCTCTCGCGCGCCAGCAGTTCACGCTTGCGCTCCACGCCCCAACGGTAGCCCGAGAGGTTGCCGTCGCTGCGCACCACCCGGTGACACGGGATGGCCACAGCCAGGGCGTTGGCCGCGCAAGCCTGGGCCACGGCGCGCACCGCCCTGGGAGAGCCGATCCGCTGGGCGATCTCGGCATAGCTGGCCGTACAACCAGCCGGGATCGCCCGCAAGGCCTGCCAGACGCGTTCCTGAAAGGCTGTGCCGCGCAGGTCCAGCGGCAGGTCCAGGCCGATGCCCGGTGCCTCGATAAAACCCACGACCCTGGCAATCAGGCTTTCGAAGCCTTCGTCGCCGCCGATCAGGTTGGCCTTGGGGAATTTGTCCTGCAGGTCATTGAGCAGCGCCTGCGGATCGTCACCGAGCAGGATTGCGCAAATCCCCCGTTCACTCTGCGCCACCAGAATTGCCCCCAACGTGCACTGGCCGATGGCAAAGCGGATGTCGGTATTGGCACCGCCGTCACGATAGGCGCCCGGGGTCATGCCCAGGCGTGCATTGCTCGATTCGTAGAAGCGGCTGTTGGAGTTGAACCCGGCCTCGTACAAGGCGTCGGTGACCGTTGCCGACTGCTGCAGTTGAGTGCGTACCTTGCGCGCACGGTGAGCCGTGGCATAGGCCTTGGGCGTCAGCCCGGTCACGGCTTTGAACACCCGGTGAAAGTGGAACGGGCTCATCTTCAGCTGTTCAGCCAGCTGGTTCAGGCTCGGCGCCGGGTCGGCGCTTTCGATCAAGGCACAGGCGCGGGTGACCTGGGCCCGGTGCTGTTCGGCGACATGGGTCTGGTCGGCGCCGCGGCGCTTGCTCGGCCGGTAGCCGGCGGCTTCGGCCTGTTCGGCGCTGTCGAAGAACTCGACATTGTCGATGCGCGGCAGGCGCGAGGTGCTGCTCGGCCGGCAGTACACACCGGTGGTGCGCACGGCGTAGACAAAGGCCTGGTCAGCGGCCGGGTCGCGGGCCAGTATGGCCTGCCAGCGCGGGTCGGATTCGCTGATCCGTGGTTTGCCTGTACTCATGACGGGGTGCTCCTGGCGTTGATCGATGGGTTCAGGCTACGGCTGCGGCTCACGGGAAAAACTCCGGGTCTTGCGTTCAAACTCGCTTGGCTGGTACCCGCCACAGGTACCAGGCGGCCACGGTCCGGTAAGGGCTCCAGCGCTTGCCCAGATCGTTCATCTGCCGGCGCGTCGGTTGCTTCTCCAGGCCCTGCAAGCGGCGATAGCCCTCGCGCACGCCGAAGTCGTCGGCCGGCAGGATGTCCATGCGTTCCAGGGTATAGATCAGCAGCATCTCGACAGTCCAGCGGCCTACCCCACGCAGGTTGACCAGGCGCTCGATCAGCGCTTCATCTGCCAGTGCCGAGGCCTGTTGGTAGTCTGGCACCCGCCCTTCGACACGTGCCCTGGCGATACCCTGGATGGTTGCCAGTTTGCTCGCCGAGAATCCGCAGCCGCGCAATTGCTCCGGGGTGGTCGCCAGCACCTGCTCGGGGCTGGGAAACCCGCACCCCGGGTAGAGCGCCAGAAAGCGTCCGAGAATCGCATCGCCCGCCTTGGCATGCAGTTGCTGGTAGGCAATGGCCCGCACCAGTGCCTGATACGGGTCACGGGTGGGTTTGGGTTGATGCAGGCAAGGGCCCACCGCCTCGATGTGTGCGGCCCACTGCGGGTCCATCGCGGCGAGGTAGGTTTGCGCCTCGGTATAGAAAGCGTGCTTGCTCATCAGGCCTCCAGTGCCTTTGCCACGTGCTCCAATGCCTGCTTGAGTTCGGCCCGGCTGGCAGCCGCCGACAGGCTGATGCGGATCGCTGCCAGGTCATGCTGTTTTACCGCGAACACCTCGGCTGGCACCACCGCCACGCCATTGGCCCGGCAAGCCTCGGTCAAGCGTGCGGCGCTGTGCCCGGCCTTGACCCAGATGTGTGGGGCAGGCTGGCTGCTGTTGACCAGGTAGCTGCCCAGAATCCTGCAGGCCAGGCGCCAGCGTTGGCGGACTTCCTCGCGCTGCCAGGCCAGACGCCTTTGCGCCGTGCCATCGGCAATCCAGCGATAGGCAATCTGCAGGTTCAGCGGCGACACCTGCCAGTGAGTGGCCTGGGCATGGGGATCGACCTGCGCCAGTAACGCCGGGTCAGCCACGATCCAGCCCAGGCGCAGGCCAGCGCCGACGGTTTTCGACAGGCTGCTGATCAACAGGCCGCGCCGCCCGAGCAACCGCCATAGCGGTGGCTGGTCGGTCAGCGCACCGTAGACATCGTCTTCGATCACCAGCAGGTCATGCCGCTCGACCACCTCGGCAATCGCCTGCTGGCGAGCGCTGCTCATGCATGCACCGGTAGGGTTGTGCAGGCTCGGGGTCAGCACCATGACGCGCGCGCCGGTGGCACGGGCGACCCGATCCAGATCATCGGCAACAATGCCCTGATCGTCCAGGGCGATGCCATGCAGCGGCAGGCGCAATTGCCGGCAGGCGGCCTTGATGCCGGGGGCCGTGAGAGCTTCGACCAGCACTGCTTCGCCCGGTTGGCACAGTGACAGCAAGGTCGTGAACAAGCCCTGCTGGGCGCCGCCGCACAGCAGCAGTTGCCGGTCGTTCAGTTGCAGGCCGCGATTGGCCAGCCAGGCGGCGCCGTGCACACGGCCGCGCAGCAACTCTTCGGCGCTCAGGTAATGGTCCAGGCAGCCCGCCTGACCGTCCTGCAACAACGCCTGCAAGGTCGTTTCGCTGTCGCGGTTGGCCGGGTCGATCACGGGCACATTGGTCGACAGGTCGATCAGGCTTGATTGCACGTCGCGCTGCTTGAGGCGAAACAGCGTAGCCTCCTTGCTGCCGGCCAGCACATAGGTGCCACGCCCGACTTCGCCCGAGACCAGGTGCCGTGCCGCCGCCTCGCGGTAGGCCTGCTGAGTGGTGCTGGGGTTCAGCCCCAGGTTCCAGGCCAGGCGCCGTTGTGGCGGCAGACGTTCGCCGACTTTCAGCTCGCCGCGCTCGATGGCGGCGGCAATAGCGTCGACCAGGGCCAGGTAGCGCGGCTGGGCATCCTCGGTGAGGGCAGGGGTCCACATTTATTGTTGGCCATGCAATATAAGAATTTACCCATACAATGCGCGGCGACTAGGATCAGGTCAAATCCGATCCTGCCGAGGTGCTTCATGTTCGATCTGCCTGCCCTGCGCGATGCTGCCCGCCTGGTTCATGCCAGCGTACCCGCCACCCCGCAATATGCCTGGCCGCGCCTGGCGCAACGGCTGGGCTGCGAGGTCTGGGTCAAACATGAAAACCATGCACCGACCGGCGCCTTCAAGGTGCGCGGCGGGCTGATGTATGTGCAGTGGTTGCTGGCGCAAAAGCCGACGGTTCGCGGCCTGGTCACCGCGACCCGTGGCAACCACGGCCAGAGCATGGCGCTGGCCGCGCGCAATGCCGGGCTGCCGATCATCATCGTGGTTCCCGAAGGCAACTCACAGGAGAAGAACGCGGCGATGCGTGCCCTTGGCGCCCAGTTGATCGAGCACGGCACCGACTTTGACCAGTCCCGCGAAGAGGCCGCGCGCCTGGCCCAGTTACACGGCTACGAGAGCGTCCCGCCGTTTCACCCCGAGTTGATCCGCGGCGTCGCCACCTATGCGCTGGAGCTGCTGGAAGCGGTACACGAGCTGGATTGCGTCTACGTACCGATCGGCATGGGCTCGGGCATATGCGGCCTGATCCAGGCGCGCAACCTGCTTGGCCTGCGCACCGAGATCGTCGGCGTGGTGTCCAGCGCCGCGGACGCTTTTGCCCAGAGCCTGGAGCAGGGCCGCATCGTCACCACCGCCACGGCCAACACCTTCGCCGACGGCAT
Source organism: Pseudomonas sp. JV241A (assembly GCF_900275665.1). Taxonomy (NCBI): domain Bacteria; kingdom Pseudomonadati; phylum Pseudomonadota; class Gammaproteobacteria; order Pseudomonadales; family Pseudomonadaceae; genus Pseudomonas; species Pseudomonas sp. JV241A. Next base: position 28,598 of record NZ_OPYO01000028.1, on the reverse strand, counting down.
GGCCTGCCGTATGCCGTTGCCCGAAGCCTTCGAAATCATCCGCCAGCACGCCGCGCGCATCGTGCGCGTCAGCGATGAGGAAATTGCCCAGGCGATGCGCATCTACCACGAAGACACCCACAACACCGCCGAAGGCGCAGGCGCCGCCGGGCTTGCCGCGCTGATCCAGGAGCGCGAGCGTCAGCAGGGGTGCAAGGTGGCGGTGATTCTCAGTGGGGCGAATGTTGATCGGCAGCGGTATGCGCAGGTGTTGGCGGGTGATTGAAAAATCCTGAATTGAAGCATTGGAAAAAGTGCTATCTTATTTTGATAGCATTTTCCGATGAACAATCGATATTGAACGATCCTCGACAGCATCTTCCGCACACCGACCAGCGCCAGCCTGGGGTTTACCGACATCGAGGCGCTAGTGCTGTACCTGGGCGGGCAAGTGCAGGAACGTGAGGGCTCCAGGGTCAAGTTGATCCTGGGTGATCAGCTTTGGCGCTGTCACCGGCCGCACCCGGGCAAAGAGGCTAAGCGATATCAGGTGGAAGAAGCCCGCGAGTTTCTTCTACGGGCAGGAGTTCAACCATGAACACTATGAGCTACAAGGGCTACACCGCCCGAGTCGAATACGACCCACGGGACGATATTTTCGTCGGTCGTGTCCTGGGTGTGCGTGACATCATCAGCTTCCACGCCAGCGCCGTCAGGCAGTTGCACGAGGCGTTTCACCTGGCGCTGGATGACTACCTGGCCGATTGCGCCGAGCGTGGGGTCAAGCCGGAAAAACCCGCTTCCGGCAAGGTCATGCTGCGTATCAGGCCAGAAGTCCACGCCGCGGCGACCATCGCAGCTCAGTCGGCAGGCAAGAGCCTCAACCAATGGGCCGATGAAGTTTTTGAGCGTGCAGCACAAGCCTGAATAAAGGCAATTTCTTCCAATACAGCCCGGCGAAAAACCGTTTAAATAGCGCCTGCCCTCAACAGCGGTTACGGAACGTCGATGCCTTTTTCAAATGGATTTCTGCTGAGTTTGTCGTTGTGCCTGGATATCGGCATTGCCAATATCGCCATGATCACCCTGGCCATGCAGCGGGGGTTCCTGCAGGGCTTCTGGCTGGGGCTGGGCACCTGTGTCGGTGATCTGCTGTATGCCATTGCGGCGTTGGCGGGGATGACCGTGTTGCTGCAATTTGAAACGGTACGCTGGGTGCTGTGGCTGGGCGGGTCGGTGTTGCTGGTGTGGTTTGCCATCAAGATGCTGCTGGCGGCGCTGCGCGGCAACACCCACCTGGAGACCCGTGGCGAGGTGGTCGTGGAATCGGGCTGGCGCGAGTTCATGCGCGGGATCTTCCTGGCCATGTCGTCACCCAGCGCCATTCTCTGGTTTGCCGCGGTCGGCGGGGTGCTGATTTCCCGTTCCGGTGGCGGCAGCCTGTTCGAAGCCGGGCTGTTTCTCTCCGGCTTCTTTGCCGCCGGGCTGATCTGGTGCCTGTCGTTGTGCGGCATTGCCAGCCATGGCGGGCGGTTGTTGGGTGACCGCTTGCTGACCTGGTCGTACCTGCTGTCGGCGGGCATCTTCTGTTATTTCGCCGGCTACGTGGTTCTTTCCGGTTACCGCGAGTTCATCCTCGCCGTGCCTGCGGCCACCCCGGGTCTATAATGATTCGAGACACCGGTGCGCAGGTGCCGTCAGGCAGGAGGATCTTCGATGAAAGGTCTTGATGCGAAAAAGATGACGAAGAAAAAACCACTGAAAACCGCCAAAGAAAAACACGCCGCCAAACGCGCCAAACGCTCCGGCGACAGTTTTCTTCCGCAATAAGGCCAAGAGCTCCGCAAGGGGCTCTTTTCGTCCGTGGCAGAACCTCAAGCAGATTACGAGAATGGGCAATTGCCGCTACTCTAGCGGTGGGTACGGATGCGCTGTGCCCATTACCCTGGCGAACGAGGCAAAGGACATGACTCTGCAGACTCCCCCGATCAAACCCGCGCGTTTCGAAGATGGTCGTACCTTCACGGTTGCCGGACTTGGTAAGCGCTATGGCCAGGCCACCCTCCAGCAAATCCCCACCCTGTGGCAACGCTTCGAGCAGCACATTGGCCGGGTACCCGGGCAGGTGGGCGAGGAAGCCTACGGGGTGTGCTGCAACGGTGATGGCAAAGGCAATTTCGACTATATCGCCGGGGTTGAAGTGCAGGGCACTGAGCCGCTGCCTGCAGAGTTTCGGCATGTCGAGCTCAAGGCCCGGCGTTATGCGGTGTTTGAGCACCACGGTAGCCTGGACAATCTCAAGGCTACCTTTCAGGCGATCTGGCAGGACTGGGTGCCGGTGTCCGGCGAAACCGTGGCCAACGCGCCTGAGTTCGAGCGTTATGGCCGGGACTTCAACCCCAACGACAGCCACAGCGTGATGGAAATCTGGTTACCTTTGGAAGACAAATGATCGAACGCTGTAGCGCTGCACAACAAGCCAGGCGCTTTGGCCCGATTGCCCGCTGGAGGACCACCGTCAGTCTTTTCTGGTTCTTCGCGTATGTGATCCTTGGGTTGGGTTTCTGAGGCTCGCAATCAGTTTCCCCAGTCTGTCGATTTCAGCCGCTGCCATTCGACCATCTGTGAACGCGCCGAGTTGTTCGGCGCCTGATCGCGCAGAGGACACGACCATGAACAGCGCCGCCGAGAACGAAATCCGCCAACTCATCGAACAATGGCTTCCCGCAGTACGCTCGCGGGATGTCGAGGCCATTACCGCGCCTTACGCCGAGAACATTCGCGCTTTTGATGCGATCCAGCAATTGCAGTTCCAAGGCAAGGCCGCCTATCGCGCCCACTGGCAGGCCTGCATGGATCACTGCCCCGGCGAAATGATCTTCGAAATCGAGCAATTGCAGATCCAGGCCACCCCGGAACTGGCTTTGGCCCACTGGCTCAATCGCTGTGGCCCGGCCAGCAGCGAAGGGGGTGAGGATCAAGGCTGCTACATGCGCGCGACCGTGGGCTACCAGCGGATCGACGGGCAATGGAAGGTGATTCATGAGCACTGGTCAGCGCCGTTCGACATGGAATCAGGTGCCGCGCTGTTCTCGCTCAAGCCTTGAGCTTAGAACCCCGAGAGTTATGCCGAATCGCGCTTTCTAAGGCGGTGTGATCTACCGCCATAGTATCCCCAGCTGTGGAGACGACGATGAAATACCTGTGCCTGGTCTACTGTGACGAAAGTCTGCTGCATAGCTTGCCCGAAAGCCCGGCCGACGCCGAGTGCATGGCCTACGCCGAATCGATCCAGGGCAGCGGCCGAATGCTCGCCGCGGAGGCGCTCAAACCGGTGCAGACCGCAACCACCGTGCGTGTGCGCGGCGGGCAGATGAGCCTGACCGACGGCCCTTTCGCCGAAACCAAGGAGCAACTGGCCGGCTTCTATCTGGTTGATGCGCGGGACTTGAACGAGGCCTTGAACATTGCCCGCGGCATTCCCGCTGCGCGGGTCGGCAGTGTCGAGGTGCGGCCAATCCGCGAGTTGCAACCCTGAAACCAAGGAGAACAACACGATGAGCCTTCTACACCCCGAGCAGCCCAAGGCGCAGCATGAGCTGTCGTTGACGCGCCTGATCGACGCGCCGCGGACCAAGGTGTTTCGCGCCTGGACCGAGCCGCAACTGCTTGCCCGGTGGTGGGGCCCCAACGGCATGACTACGCCGGAATGCGAAATGCAGCTGTGGGTGGGCGGCTTGTTTCGTACTGTGATGCGTGCACCTGACGGCAGCGAGTATCCGAATCAGGGGGTGTTTCTGGAGATTGTGCCGCCGGCGCGGATCGTCTTTACCGATGCTTTCGGCCCGGGTTGGGTCCCGTCGAACAAGGCTTTCATGACCGTTGTCGTGACCTTCGACGACATTCACGGCAAGACCCAGTACACCGCCCGCGCCTGGCACTGGAGTGCCGCCGATTGCCAGGCCCACGAAGAGATGGGCTTTCACCGTGGCTGGGGTGAGAGCCTGGATCGCCTGGTGGCGCTGGTGACTACGCAGATGCCCGACTGATGGCCACGCTTGCTACGGTACGGGCACAACTGGAGACGGTCTATCGCCAGGAGTCGCGGCGTATCCTGGCGACACTGATTCGCCTGCTGGGCGACTTCGACCTGGCTGAAGAGGCCATGCACGAAGCATTTTTCATTGCCGTCGAACGCTGGCAGCGTGACGGTATTCCTGCCAGCCCCAGGGCCTGGCTGGTGTCCACCGGGCGCTTCAAGGCGATCGACAGCCTGCGCCGGCGTGCGCGTTTCGACCGTTCCCAGGCGCAGTTGGTGCAGGCGCTGGAGTCGCTCGAGGAGGCTCAGGTGAATGACGAAGAGCTGGAGGACGACCGCCTGCGCCTGATCTTCACCTGCTGTCACCCGGCGCTGGCCGCCGATGCCCAGGTGCCGCTGACCTTGCGCGAAGTCTGTGACCTGACCACCGAAGAAATCGCCCGCGCGTTTTTGCAGAGCCCGGCGACCATCGCCCAGCGCATCGTCCGCGCCAAAGCCAAGATCCGCGATGCGCGAATTCCCTATCAGGTGCCGTCTCTGGCCGAACTGCCGGAGCGTCTTGATAGCGTGTTGCGGGTGATCTACCTGGTGTTCAACGAAGGCTACTCGGCGTCTTCGGGGGAGAGCCTGATGCGCCACGACATGAGCGATGAAGCGATCCGCCTTGGGCGTTTGCTCCAGCAATTGCTGCCCGATCCGGAAGTGCTCGGCCTGCTGGCGCTGATGCTCCTGCAGGCTTCGCGGCAGCAGGCGCGCAGCGATGCCCAGGGCGAGCTTGTGCTGCTGGATGAGCAGGACCGCAGGCTGTGGAACCGTGAACTGATTGCCGAAGGCTGCCAGCTGGTGCAGCAGGCCCTGCGTAGCCAGCAGTTTGGCGTCTATAGCTTGCAGGCAGCGATTGCCGCCGTGCATGCGCAAGCGGCCAGTGCCGAGGACACGGACTGGGCAGAGATCGTCGGTCTGTACGATGTACTGTGGCAGCGCTGGCCGTCGCCGGTGGTCGAACTCAACCGCGCCGCTGCCCTGGCCCGGCGCGATGGCGCCCAGGCGGGGTTGGCGGCGGTGGAGGCGATTCTGGCCCGCGGTCAGTTGCAGGACTACCACCTGGCCCATTCGGCCCGCGCTGAACTGTGCCGCCAGCTAGGCCTGCTGGATCAAGCCCGCGAGGCCTATTGCAGAGCTCTCGAACTGACCCGTCAGGGCCCCGAGCGGCGCTTTATCGAGCGCCGCCTGAGCGAGTTGTGACACTCAGCCGATGGTGATCGGCGGCGGGCTGACCAGCTCGACGGTCTGTTGCTTGCGCGGGGCGAGAATCTCGGCCTCGCCGTCAACCACCAGCTCGTCGTTCTGGTTGAACACGCGGGTGGCGATGCGCACCTTGAACTTCGGCAGTTTCTCGAGGATTTCCAGGCGCACGGTCAGGGTGTCGCCGAACTTGACCGGCTTCTGGAAGCTCATGGTCTGGCCCAGGTAGATGGTGCCCGGTCCAGGCAGTTCGCAGGCCACCGCGGCGCTGATCAGCGCGCCACTGAACATGCCGTGGGCGATGCGCTCCTTGAACATGCTCTTGGCCGCGAACTCGGCATCCAGGTGCACCGGGTTATGGTCACCGGACATTGCAGCGAACAGCTGGATGTCACGTTCTTCGACGGTCTTGCTGAAGCTGGCGGTCTGGCCGACTTCGAGGGCTTCGTACGGGGTGTTGGTGACCTGGGTCATCGCTTGGCTTTCCTTCTATCGTGCGGGGCGGTCGTCATTCGCTGCGGGCGGGGCGGCCAATAGCCAGGGCCTGGTCCAGCCAGTCGATGATGGCGGCCGTGACCTCGTCACGGTTGGTTTCGTTGAGCAGCTCATGCCGCGCCTGGGGGTAGAGCTGCAGCTGCACATGCTGATTGCCGGCCAGGCGCAAGGCACCCGCCAGATCCTTGAGACGCTTGCCGGCACTGACCGGATCACATTCACCGCCCATCACCAGGATCGGCAGGTTCGGATCGATCTGCGCCAGGTTACGCGGCTGGCTGATTTGCTCCAGGCCCATCAGCAGGTCGATCCACAAACGGTTGCTGCAGCGAAAGCCGCACAACGGATCGGCAGCATACTTGTCGACTTCGTCGTTGTCGCGGCTGAGCCAGTCGAAGGCGGTGCGGTTGGGCTTGAAGGCCTTGTTGAACGAGCCGAACGACAACCACTCGATCAGCGCGCTGTGCCCCAGCGGACCCTGGCGCCAGGCTTCGAAGCGGGCAATCAGGCAAGCCGTTCGGTACAGGGCAGGGGGTTGGAAGTTCGAGCCGCTGAGAATCGCGCCTTGCAGGCTGGCGCCATGGTGCATCAGGTAAGCCTGGGCGATGTAGCTGCCCATGCTGTGGCCAAACAGGAATACCGGTGTGCCCGGAAACTGCTGGCCGATGTGCTGGCTGAGCGGGCCCAGATCGTTGACTACGCTGTTCCAGCCATTGTGTCGGGCGAACAGGCCTAAAGTGCCAAGTTCGGCGGTGCGCCCATGGCCGCGCTGGTCATGGGCGAACAGGGCGTAGCCGGCCTTGCTGAGCGCCTCGCCCAGGCGTTGATAGCGCCCGGCATGCTCGGCCATGCCGTGGGCCAGCAGCACCACCGCCTTGATCGGCGTGGCCGGCAGCCATTGATAAACGTAGAGGCTGCAGTGATCGCTGGCCGGAAGCCAGAACGCGTCGTGGTGCATGGCGGGTCCTTGTGCACGCAAGTCGGTGAGTCAGCACAGTGTATAACCCAGGCACACAATCGCAGGGTCATCAGCAATAAGATTCACAATGTTAATGACAGCGCTTGGCGTATTTGCCACCTGCGACATACCTGCTAACGTCGGCAGAGCACCTTCTTCGCCAAGCAGGCAAGGGGGCCGGAACGGCTCAGGTATGAGGACAAGAATAAATGCAAGCTGATTTCTGGAATGACAAGCGCCCGGCAGGCGTTCCTTCGCAAATTGACATAAACGCTTACAAGTCAGTGGTCGAAGTGTTCGAACGCTCCTGCAAGAAGTTTGCTGACCGCCCGGCGTTCAGCAACCTCGGGGTGACCCTGAGCTACGCCGAACTCGAACGCTATTCCGCGGCCTTCGCCGCTTACCTGCAGCAGCACACCGACCTGGTGCCGGGCGACCGCATCGCGGTACAGATGCCCAACGTGCTGCAGTACCCCATCGCCGTATTCGGCGCCATGCGCGCCGGGCTGATCGTGGTCAACACCAACCCGCTGTACACCGCCCGCGAGATGCGCCACCAGTTCAAGGACTCCGGCGCCAGGGCGCTGGTGTACCTGAACATGTTCGGCAAGCTGGTGCAGGAGGTGCTGCCGGACACCGGCATTGAATTCCTCATCGAAGCGAAGATGGGCGACATGCTGCCGACGGCCAAGGGCTGGCTGGTCAATACCATCGTCAGCAAGGTCAAGAAGATGGTCCCGGACTACCGCCTGCCACAGGCTGTGCCATTCAAGAGCGCCCTGGCCCAGGGCCGTGGCCAGTCGCTCAAGCCGGTATCGCTGAGCCTCGACGACATCGCCGTGTTGCAGTACACCGGCGGCACCACGGGCATGGCCAAGGGCGCGATGCTGACCCACGGTAACCTGGTGGCCAACATGCTCCAGGTGCTGGCGTGTTTCTCCCAGCATGGGCCTGATGGCCAGCGCCTGATCAAGGAGGGGCAGGAGGTGATGATCGCACCGCTGCCGCTCTACCATATCTATGCCTTCACCGCGAACTGCATGTGCATGATGGTCACCGGCAACCACAACGTGCTGATCACCAACCCGCGGGACATCCCCGGCTTCGTCAAGGAGCTGAAAAAGTGGAAGTTCTCTGCACTGCTGGGGCTTAACACCCTGTTCGTGGCGCTGATGAACCACCCCGAGTTCAAGAACCTCGACTTCTCGGCGCTGAAAGTGACCAATTCCGGTGGTACCGCACTGGTCAGCGCCACCGCCGAGCGTTGGGAGAGCATCACCGGTTGCCGCATTGTCGAAGGCTACGGCCTGACCGAGACCTCGCCGGTGGCCAGTACCAACCCTTATGGCCAGCTGGCGCGCCTGGGGACCGTGGGCATTCCGGTGCCGGGCACGGCGTTCAAGGTCATTGACGATGAGGGGGAGGAGCAACCCTTTGGAGAGCGCGGCGAGCTGTGCATCAAGGGCCCGCAGGTAATGAAGGGCTACTGGCAGCACCCCGAGGCGACCGCCGAGGCGCTGGACAGCGAAGGCTGGTTCAAGACTGGCGATATTGCCGTGATCGACCCGGATGGCTTTACCCGTATCGTCGACCGCAAGAAGGACATGATCATCGTCTCGGGTTTCAACGTGTATCCGAACGAGATCGAAGAGGTGGTGATGAGCCATCCGCAAGTGGCCAGTTGCGCGGTGATCGGCGTCCCTGATGAGCGTTCGGGCGAGGCGGTGAAGCTGTTCGTGGTGCCGCGCGAGGGTGGGGTGAGCCTTGAAGAGCTGAAGGCTTATTGCAAGGCCAACTTCACTGGCTACAAGGTGCCCAAGCACATTGTGTTGAGGGACTCGTTGCCGATGACGGCGGTGGGCAAGATTTTGCGCAGGGAGCTTCGGGATATAGCCTGACGGCGGCGATGAGTCACTGTGGGAGCGGGCTTGCCCCGCGATGTGCCGTGCCAGACAGGGCGCTATCGCGGGGCAAGCCCGCTCCAACAACGCGCTTTAGAATTTTTACTCTAAAAATGACTACGACATAATCAAGAGTCATTTACGTGACTGTTCGGGCTACTTTAGCTCTAGGCGGCCCTTGGCAAAGCTGCTACTCTCGGCCCGCTTCGGATTATCAGGTTTGCAATAAACCGTAATCTTATATCAATAATAATCGCATCGACTGCGGTGAAGAATTCGCTGCTGCTGGAGGAGTGGGCTTCCATGATCGAAAATTTTTGGAAGGATAAGTACCCAGCCGGGATTGCCTCGCAAATCAATCCTGATGAGTATCCGAATATTCAGGCGGTATTGAAGCAGTCTTGCCAACGCTTTGCCGATAAACCGGCCTTTAGCAACCTGGGCAAAACCATTACATACGGCGAGTTGTATGAGTTGTCGGGGGCCTTTGCCGCTTACCTGCAACAGCATACCGACCTGCAGCCGGGTGATCGTATTGCCGTGCAGCTGCCCAACGTTCTGCAATACCCCGTTGCCGTCTTCGGTGCCCTGCGTGCGGGCCTGATCGTGGTCAACACCAACCCGTTGTATACCGCGCGGGAATTGGAACACCAGTTCAACGATTCCGGCGCCAAGGCGCTGGTCTGCCTGGCGAACATGGCGCACCTGGCCGAGAAGGTGGTGCCCAAGACCCAGGTCAAACACGTTATTGTCACCGAAGTGGCCGACTTGTTGCCACCGGTTAAACGCTTGTTGATCAACAGCGTGATCAAGTACGTGAAGAAAATGGTTCCGGCGTACAACCTGCCCAAGGCGGTCAAGTTCAACGATGTGTTGAGCAAAGGTCGTGGCAAGGCTGTTCAGGAAGCCAATCCGGACAGTAACGACGTCGCCGTGTTGCAGTACACCGGCGGTACTACCGGGGTGGCCAAGGGCGCAATGCTGACCCACCGCAACCTGGTGGCCAACATGCTGCAATGCCGGGCGCTGATGGGCTCGAACCTCAACGAAGGTTGCGAGATCCTGATCACCCCTCTGCCGCTGTACCACATCTACGCGTTCACCTTTCACTGCATGGCGATGATGCTGATCGGCAGCCACAACATCCTGATCAGCAACCCGCGCGACTTGCCGGCGATGGTCAAGGAACTGGGCAAGTGGAAGTTCAGCGGCTTTGTCGGTTTGAACACCTTGTTCGTCGCCCTGTGCAACAACGAGAATTTCCGCAAGCTGGATTTCTCCGGCCTGAAGATCACCCTGTCGGGCGGTATGGCGCTGCAGATGAGTGTCGCCGAGCGCTGGAAGGCAGTGACCGGATGCGCCATCTGCGAAGGTTACGGCATGACCGAAACCAGCCCGGTGGCAGCGGTCAACCCGGCCGAGCAGAACCAGATCGGCACCATCGGTATTCCGATGCCCTCGACCCTGTGCAAGATCATCGACGACGCCGGTGTCGAACTGGCCCTGGGCGAAATCGGCGAGTTGTGCGTGAAAGGGCCGCAGGTGATGAAGGGCTACTGGCAGCGTGAAGACGCCACCAACGAGATCCTCGACAGCGATGGCTGGCTGAAGACCGGTGACATCGCCCTGATCCAGACCGACGGCTACATGCGCATCGTCGATCGCAAGAAGGACATGATCCTGGTCTCCGGTTTCAACGTCTATCCGAACGAACTCGAAGATGTGCTGGCGGCCTTGCCGGGCGTGCTGCAGTGTGCAGCCATCGGCGTGCCGGACGAGAAGTCCGGTGAAGTGATCAAGATCTTCATCGTGGTCAAGCCGGGCATGACGGTGACCAAGGAGCAGGTGATGGAGCACATGCGTGCCAATGTCACCGGCTACAAGGTACCGCGCTTCGTCGAGTTCCGCGATGCGCTGCCGACCACCAACGTTGGCAAGATCCTGCGCCGTGAACTGCGTGATGAAGAGCTGAAGAAGCTGGGCCTGAAGAAGATCGCCTGAGTTTCAGGCGAACGCTTCGCGCTCGATCGCTGGCAAGCCAGCTCCCACAGGTACGGTGTAATTAGACCTTGTGGGAGCTGGCTTGCCAGCGATGGTTTCAGCGCAATTTTTCGAGCATCTGGTAATACCACATCCCCGCCGCCAGCAACGGATTGCCCAGCACATCGCCCATCGGCACCTTGATGTGTTTGCAGCCGGCAAAGGTATCGAATTTCTCCAGTGTCCCGGTCAGTGCTTCGGCCATGATTTCGCCCATGATATGGCTGGTGGCGATGCCGTGCCCGGAATAACCCTGGCAGTACCAGACGTTATCCGAAAGCTTGCCCAGTTGCGGGATGCGGTTGACCACGATACCCATCGCGCAACTCCACTGGAACTCGATCGGCACGCCCTTGAGCACCGGAAACGTGCGCTCGATGCACGGGCGCAGTTCACCGGCGATATCCCGTGAATCGCGCCCGGAATAGTTGGCACCACCGCCGAACAGCAGGCGGCCATCGGCGGTCAGCCGGTAGTAGTCGAGGACGAAGCGGCAGTCGTACACCGCCAGGTCGTGGGGGTTGATCTGCGCGGCCAAGTCACCCAGTGGCGCGGTGGTGACGATGCCGCCCATGGCCGGGAAGATCTTGCCCTTGAGCTGGCGCTTTTCCAGTTTGTGATAGACGTCGCCGGCCAGCAGGATCTGCTTGGCCTCGACCCGCCCGTGGGCAGTCACCAGCGCCGGTTGATCGCCATGAACGATGTCCAGCACCTCGGAGTTTTCGAAGATCAGTGCACCCAGGCTATGCGCGGCACGGGCTTCACCCAGGCACAGGTTGAGCGGGTGCAGGTGCAGGTTGCGGCGGTTTTTCAGGGCGCCGAGGTACAGCGGGCTTTGCAGGTGTTCGCGCATGGCGCTCTGGTCGAGCAGCTCGACCTGATCAGCCATGCCACGGCGCTCGGCCTCGGCGGCGAAGGCGCGTAGTTCGCCCATGTGCGAAGCTTTCATCGCCGCGTGCAGGTGGCCGCGCTTGAGGTCGCAGTCGATGCCGTAGCGTTCAACCCTTTGCTCGATGATCTGGTGGCCGCGCCAGCGCAGGTGCCAGATGAAGTCATCGACCTCGTCCCCGAGCTTGTCGCGCATCTGCTTGCGCATCGCTTCATCGCCCGAGAGGCTGCCGGTGACCTGGCCGCCGTTGCGCCCGCTGGCGCCCCAGCCGATGCGATTGGTTTCGACAATGGCGACCTTCAGGCCGCGTTCGGCCAGCTCCACGGCGCTGGCGACCCCGGTAAAGCCACCGCCGATGATTGCCACATCGACCTTCACCGTGCCCTTGAGGGTCGGATACTGGGTGGCGTCGTTGAGGCTTGCGGTGTAGTAGGAGGCACTGCGCTGGGCAGGGCCGGCATTCACGGCTGCATTCATGACAAAAAATCCTTGGCGCAAAAATAAAGAGTCAGGCCTGGGTCAGGTACCAGCGCCAGTCCTGTTCGCCGACCTCGGCCATGAACTGGCGGTACTCGGCACGCTTGACCGCCAGATAAACACCGAGGAATTCGGCGCCGAAGGCCTCGCGGGCCCAGCTCGAGCGCTCCAGGGCGGTGAGCGAAGTCAGCCAGTCGGTGGGCAGCAGTTCGGTGGCCTGGGCGTAGCCATTGCCCTCGACCGGCGCGCCCGGGTCGAGCTGTTGGCGGATGCCGTGATGCAGGCTGGCAAGGATGGCTGCGGCAGCCAGGTACGGGTTGGCGTCGGCGCCGCAGATGCGGTGCTCGATGTGTCGGCTGTTGGCCGGGCCGCCTGGCACTCGCAGGCTGACGGTACGGTTGTCGACCCCCCAGGTCGGTGCCAGCGGCGCATAGCTGTTGGCCTGGAAGCGTCGGTAGGAGTTGGCATTGGGGCAGAACAGCAGCAGCGAATCGAGCAGCAGCTTGAGCATGCCGGCCACCGACTGGCGCAGCAGTGGCGTGCCGGCCTTGTCTTCACTGGCGTAGAGGTTGTTGCCCTGGGCATCGGCCAGGCTCACGTGCATGTGCATGCCGGTGCCCGCCAGGTGATCGAACGGCTTGGCCATGAAGCAGGCCTGCATCCCGTGCTTGTGCGCCACGCCCTTGACCAGGCGCTTGTAGCGCACCGCCTGGTCCATGGCCAGCAGCGCATCGCCATGTTCCAGGGTGATTTCCACCTGGCCCGGGGCATATTCGGAAATCGCCGTGCGCGCCGGAATGCCCTGGGCTTTGCAAGCGGCATAGAGGTCGGCGAGAAACGGCTCGATCTGTTCCAGCTCGCGCAGGCCATAGACCTGGGTGCCCCGCGGCCGGCCGCCGTCGCTGTCCAGTGCCGGTTGCGGTCGGCCATGGCTGTCGCGCTTCTGGTCGAGCAGGTAGAACTCAAGCTCGCAGGCCATTACCGGGTAGTAACCTTCGGCCTTCAGTGCATCGATGACCTTGACCAGCAGGTGGCGCGGGTCGGCAATGCTTGCCGGCAGGCCTTCGCTGGGGTGCATGCTGACCTGCAGCGCCGCCGTGGGGATCTGCCGCCAGGGCAGGCGCACCAGGCTGTGTTCCAGGGGGTAGGCGCGGCAGTCGATATCGCCGACATCCCAGACTAGCCCGGAGTTTTCCACATCGTCGCCGTTAAGGGTCAGGCCGAGGATGGTGCTGGGCAATGGCCGACCGCTTTCGTACACCGCCAGCAGCTCTTCGCGATGCAGCAGCTTGCCGCGCGGCACGCCATTGGCGTCGAGGATGAACAGCTCGATCATCTCGATATCGGGGTTGGCGGCCAGGAACGTTCGGGCCTGCTCGATGGGGGCAAATTGCATGGTGCTCTCGCTCGCGCCGTCAGGCGCACAGGACTGCCTAGCCGGTCAGGCGGCAGTCTTCGACAAAGAAGGTCGGCCAGAAACTGGCCGCACGGTTCAGTGCAGAGCGAGGCGGGCGTCCGGTGGGCGGGCATGGCGGCAGTGCCACAAGGCCCAGAAGGCGAGAATGATGTGCACCAGCGGATTTTCCCCGCAGCATGCCCGCACCTTCGGGAACGAAGGGCGCAGCAGCGGACGGGGCAAGCCGGGAGACGAAGTCATGCCTGGATACTCCCATGCCGGGGAAGGTTCATTAAATAAGCCTTTGTACAACTTCAGGTAAGTCTTGGCTAAACAATGGCTCGCCAGCCCGCAACCGTGCCGAGCGTCGGCAAATCTGCGACAATCGCAGCCCTTGAAAAGCCGATCATGCAAAAGCAGGCTCACCTGCACGACTAAAAAGCCCCCATGACTGACCACGCGATTGATCAACTGCTGAAAAACCTCGACCACGCCATGATTTCCGAGCGTCACCGCCTGCGCCGGCAGCTGCACGAGCTGCGCAAGCGCCCGGATGAGGCGAAGCTTGCGCAGTGGGTCGACAAGGTGCAGGCCTCCTGCGCCCAGGTCACTGCGCGCAAGGCCAGCGTGCCGAGCATCCGTTACGATGACAGCCTGCCGATTGCGGCCAAGCGTGACGAGATCAAAAAGGTCCTGGCCGAGCATCAGGTGTTGATCATTGCCGGCGAAACCGGCTCGGGCAAAACCACCCAGTTGCCGAAGATCTGTCTGGAACTGGGCCGCGGCCAGCACGGCCTGATCGCCCATACCCAGCCACGGCGGATTGCCGCCCGCAGCGTCGCCACCCGGGTCGCCGAAGAGCTCGGCACGCCACTGGGGGCGCTGGTCGGCTACCAGGTGCGCTTTGAAGACCAGAGCGACGCCAACACCCTGGTCAAGCTGATGACCGACGGCATCCTCCTGGCCGAAACCCAGCACGACCGTTTTCTTGAGCGCTACGACACCATCATTGTCGACGAAGCCCACGAGCGCAGCCTGAACATCGACTTTCTGCTCGGCTACCTGAAGACCCTGCTGCCACGCCGCCCTGATCTCAAGGTCATCATCACTTCCGCGACCATCGACCTTGAGCGCTTCTCCAAGCACTTCAACGATGCGCCGATCATCGAAGTGTCGGGCCGCACCTATCCGGTGGAAACCTGGTATCGGCCGTTAACCAGTGAGCAGGACGAGGAGGGCAACCGCGTCGAGGACGACCTCACCGTTGACCAGGCAATCCTCGCCACCCTCGACGAGATCGCCGCCTTCGAGCGCAGCCAGGGCAAGGGCCCGGGTGACGTGCTGGTGTTCCTGCCGGGCGAGCGCGAGATTCGCGACGCCGCCGAGATGCTGCGCAAGGCCCAGTTGCGCCACACCGAGATCCTGCCGTTGTACGCGCGCCTGTCGCCCGCCGAGCAGCAAAAGATCTTCCAGTCCCATCCCGGGCGGCGTGTGGTGCTGGCCACCAACGTCGCCGAAACCTCGCTGACGGTTCCGGGCATTCGCTATGTGATCGACAGCGGCACCGCACGCATCAGCCGCTACAGCTACCGGGCCAAGGTCCAGCGCCTGCCGATCGAAGCCGTGTCCCAGGCCAGCGCCAACCAGCGCAAGGGCCGCTGCGGGCGGGTCGAGCCGGGCATCTGCGTGCGCCTGTACAGCGAAGAGGATTTCAACGCGCGGCCGGCCTTTACCGACCCGGAAATCCTCCGTACCAACCTTGCTGCGGTCATCCTGCAGATGCTGCACCTGCGCCTGGGCGAGATCGACGCGTTCCCGTTCATCGAGCCGCCGGATGGCAAGGCCATCAGCGACGGCTTCAATCTGTTGCAGGAGCTCTCGGCGGTCAACCGCGAGAACCAGCTGACCCCCCTGGGCCGGCAACTGGCGCGCTTGCCGGTCGACCCGCGGCTGGGCCGCATGCTCCTTGAAGGCGCCAAGCAGGGCAGCCTCAACGAGCTGTTGATCGTCGCCAGTGCGCTGTCGGTACAAGACCCGCGCGAGCGTCCGCCGGAGCGCCAGCAAGCGGCGGACCAGGCCCATGCGCAATGGAAGGACGTCGACTCCGATTTCGCCGCGCTGGTCAATTTGTGGCGTGGGTTTGAAGAACAACGCCAGGCCCTGACCGCCAGCCCGCTGCGCAACTGGTGCCGGAAGAACTTCCTCAACTACCTGCGTTTGCGTGAGTGGCGCGATGCTCACCGTCAGCTGAGCCTGATCTGCCGCGACCTGCAGTTGAGCATCAATAAAGAGCCTGCTGACTACCCGCGCCTGCACAAGGCGATTCTTTCCGGCCTGCTCAGCCAGATCGGCCAGAAGACCGAAGATGGTGACTACCTCGGCGCCCGTCAACGGCGCTTCTGGGTGCACCCGTCGTCCGGCCTGGGCAAGAAGCGTCCACAGTGGCTGATGACCGCCGAGCTGGTGGAAACCACCAAGCTCTATGCGCGCATGGTGGCCAAGATCGATTCGGACTGGATCGAGCCGCTGGCCGGGCACCTGATCAAGAAGAACCATTTCGAACCGCACTGGGAAAAGAAGCGCGGCCAGGTGGTGGCCTTCGAGCAGGTCACCCTCTATGGCCTGATCGTGGTCGGCCGGCGGCCAGTGCATTACGGCCCGGTCGACCCGGTGATGTCCCGCGAGCTGTTTATCCGCGAGGCACTGGTGGGTGGCGAGATCCAGTCCAAAGCCAAATGCCTGACCGCCAACCGGCGCTTGCTGGAGCAACTCGACGAGCTGGAAGCCAAGGCCCGTCGGCGCGACATCCTCGCCGATGAAGAAACCCTGTACGGCTTCTATGAAGCGCGCTTGCCGGCGGAGATCCACCAGACCGCAACCTTCGACAGCTGGTACCGGGTCACCAGCCAGAAAGACCCGCAGTTGCTGATCATGCGCGAGGAAGACGTGCTGGCCCGCGAAGCCAGTGAAGTCACCGCCGCGCAGTACCCGGACACCCTGCGCCTGGGCGACCTGAGCCTGGCCCTGAGCTACCACTTCGAGCCTAACCATCCGCGCGACGGCGTCACCGTGCGGGTGCCGGCGCCACTCTTGCCAAGCCTGCCGGGCGAGCGCCTGGAGTGGCTGGTGCCGGGCCTGCTCGAAGCCAAGTGCATCGCCCTGGTGCGCAACCTGCCCAAGGCGCTGCGCAAGAACTTCGTGCCGGTGCCGGACTTCGTCAAGGCCGCGCTGCAACGCATGAGCTTCGGCGAAGGTTCGTTGCCCCAGGCGCTGGGCCGCGAGCTGCTGCGCATGACCGGTGCGCGGGTCAGCGATGAAGCCTGGGTCGAAGCCGCCGCGCAGGTCGACAGCCATCTGAAAATGAACCTGGAAGTGGTCGATGGCCAGGGCAAGTTCCTCGGCGAAGGCCGCGACCTGGCTGAGCTGACTGCACGCTTTGCCGCTGCCAGCCAGGCTGCTCTGGCGGTACCGCAGACCGCACAAAGCCAGCAGCCGGTGCAGGCCAAGGCCTTCACCCAGGTGGCCGAGACCGCGCAGCAGAAGTTTGCCGGGCTGTCGATGACGGTCTATCCGGCCTTGGTGGAAGAAAACGGCACGGTCAAGGAAGGGCGTTTCTCGACCCAGGCCGAAGCCGAATTCCAGCACCGCCGCGCCTTGCAGCGCCTGTTGCTGCAGCAACTGGCGGAGCCGGCCAAGTTCCTGCGTGGCAAGCTGCCGGGGCTGACCGAGCTGGGCCTGTTGTACCGTGAACTGGGCCGGGTCGAGGCGCTGGTCGAAGATATCCTGCTGGCCAGCCTGGACAGCTGCATCCTTGAAGGCGAAAGCACCCTGCCGCGTGATGGCGCAGGCCTGGCCTCGCTAGCCGAGCGCAAACGCGGTAGCTGGGCCGAGCACGCCGAACGCCTGGCGCGTCTGACCCTGGAAATCCTCAAGCTCTGGCACGGCCTGCAAAAGCGCTTCAAGGGCAAGATCGACCTGGCCCAGGCCGTGGCCCTCAACGACATCAAGCAGCAGCTGGGCAACCTGGTCTACCCGGGCTTTGTCCGCGAAACCCCGGGGCTCTGGCTCAAGGAGCTGCCGCGCTACCTCAAGGCGATCGAGCTGCGCCTGGAGAAACTCGGCGCCCAGGTGCAGAAGGACAGGGTCTGGAGCGGTGAACTGGGCAACCTCTGGAGCCAGTACCAGACCCGCCTCGACAAGCACGCCCAGGAAGGCAAGCGCGACGAGCAGCTGCAGCTGTACCGCTGGTGGCTGGAGGAGTACCGGGTGTCGTTGTTCGCCCAGCAGTTGGGCACCAAGGTGCCGGTTTCCGACAAGCGACTGAGCAAGCAGTGGAGTCAGGTGGAAGCCTAAACCCCCGCAGTTGTGGCACACTTGGCTGATATACGCCGCGCACCCCGGAATTACCTGCCGGGCCTGCGCGGCTCACGCATGCAGCACTGCGCAGTGGCCCGGCAAGCCAGGGTCATTGCCAGTC
Source organism: Pseudomonas sp. JV241A (assembly GCF_900275665.1). Taxonomy (NCBI): domain Bacteria; kingdom Pseudomonadati; phylum Pseudomonadota; class Gammaproteobacteria; order Pseudomonadales; family Pseudomonadaceae; genus Pseudomonas; species Pseudomonas sp. JV241A. The sequence goes on along the minus strand of NZ_OPYO01000028.1, from coordinate 10,702 downwards.
AAAGTTGGTACTTTGGTACCAATTCAAACCGACCGAACAGGCCGTTGCCGGGCTGGCAATGGCCCCGAACAGAGGAACGACCGTGCATAACGTCGTCATCAGCGGCACCGGCCTGTACACCCCGGCCAACAGCATTTCCAACGAAGAGCTGGTGGAATCCTTCAACGCCTACGTGCAGCAGTTCAACCGCGACAACGCCGCCGCCATCGAGCGCGGTGAGGTCCAGGCCCTGGCCGAGTCCAGCGCCGCCTTCATTGAAAAGGCCTCGGGCATCAAAAGCCGCTTCGTCATGGACAAGGACGGCATCCTCGACCCGCAGCGCATGAAGCCGCGCCTGCCAGAGCGCTCCAATGACGAACCGTCGATCCTCTGCCAGATGGCCGTGGCTGCCGCCGAGCAGGCCCTGCAACGCGCCGGCCGCACAGCCGCAGACGTCGATGCGGTCATCGTTGCCTGCTCCAATCTGCAGCGCCCGTACCCGGCCATTGCCATCGAAGTGCAACAGGCCCTGGGCATCAACGGCTTTGGTTTCGACATGAACGTGGCCTGCTCGTCGGCCACCTTCGGCATCCAGACCGCCTGCAACAGCGTGCAACTGGGCCAGGCCCGCGCGGTGCTGGTGATCAGCCCGGAAATCTGTACCGGCCACCTGAACTTCCGTGACCGCGACAGCCATTTCATCTTTGGTGATGCAGCGACGGCCGTACTGGTGGAGCGCGCCGACCTGGCCACCTCCAAACACCAGTTCGACATTGTCAGCACCAAACTGCTGACCCAGTTCTCGAACAACATCCGCAACAACTTCGGCTTCCTCAACCGTGCTGCCGAAGAGGGCATCGGCGCCCCCGACAAGTTGTTCGTCCAGGAAGGCCGCAAGGTGTTCCGCGAGGTCTGCCCGATGGTTGCCGAGCTGATCGGCCAGCACCTGGCCGAGAACAACCTCAACGTCAGCGACGTCAAGCGCTTCTGGCTGCACCAGGCCAACCTGAGCATGAACCACTTGATCGTCAAGAAACTGCTCGGCCGTGATGCGCTGGAAGAAGAGGCACCGGTGATCCTCGACAGCTACGCTAACACCAGTTCGGCCGGCTCGGTGATCGCCTTGCACAAGCATCAGGATGACCTGCCACAGGGTGCCCTGGGCGTGCTCAGCTCGTTCGGCGCCGGTTATTCGATCGGTAGCGTGATCCTGCGCAAGCGTTAAGCTTCAGTTGCTTACGAAGTGTCCTACTGTGCTGGGACACTTGGCTGATGGCTTTAGCTGTAACAAATCCGCCTAATCGGACTCTACCCGCAGAACGATGGATGGATGGCGATGACTGGCGAACAACAAGCCCGCTTGCTGGAGCGGCTGCTCAAGGGTGAGCAACAAGCGTTCAAGGAACTGGTCGACACCTATCAGGGCGCCATGCGCGCCGTCGCCTACGCGATTGTCGGCAGCCGGCATGCCGACGAAGCGGTACAGGACGCCTGGCTGGCGGTGGTACGTAACCTCAAGGGATTCGAGCAGCGCTCGAGCCTCAAGACCTGGTTGCTTACCATTACCGCCAACGCAGCCAAGACCCGCTACAAACAGAACCGTCGCGAAGTGCTCCTGGATGACCTGCCAGGCCCCCATGGCACGATCGGTGACGAGCGCTTCGCCACCGATGGCCACTGGTTGCAAGGACCTTCGGCCTGGCATGAAGACACGCCAGAGGCCATGCTCAGTCGTGAGCAGATGCGTGAATGCCTGGAGCACACCCTGCTGAGCCTGTCGCAGCTGCAACGCAGTGTGCTGGTGCTGCGCGAGCGACAGGGCCTGGAGCTGGAGCAGATCTGTAATCTTCTCGAGATTTCCCTCTCCAATGTCCGCGTGCTGCTGCATCGGGCGCGCCTGAAGGTCTTCGCCACCCTGGAACATTTCGAGGAAACCGGCCAATGCTGAGCTGCAAGGAACTCGTCGCCCGCTCCAGCGACTATCTCGATGAGCAACTGACCCTGGGCGAGCGTCTGATGGTCCGCCAGCACCTGATGTTCTGTCGCCATTGCCGCCGCTTTCTCAAGCAGATGCGCATGGCCCAGGCCACGGTACGGGCCTTGCCGGAAGAACCGGTGGTCGACAGCGATGCCCTGGCCGAGCGTCTGGCCCGTGAACTGAAAAACTCCTGAATCACGCTTGGGAGGCTCTGCAACGGAGCTTTCCGGCTTATTTCCTTTCGAAGTAAAAAAGTTCCCCTGTCACAAAACATTTATCTAAAAGCCACTGATCTGACATACACCCCCGCCAAGATTCCTCCCCAGCACAAGTGGCCTGAGCCGCGTGTTTTTTCAACATTATCAAGACCATAAAGTAGGGGAGCTTCTTCGATGATCCGTAAGCACTTCGCAGGTTTCGTAGCCAGCGCCTTGGCCATGGCCGTTACCGCCCAGGCTTTTGCGGGTACCGTGACCACCGACGGCGCCGATATCGTAGTCAAGACCAAGGGTGGCCTCGAGGTCGCTACCACCGACAAGGAATTCAGCTTCAAGCTGGGCGGTCGGATCCAGGCTGACTACAGCCGTTTCGACGGTTTCTACACCAACAACGGCAACACCGCCGACGCCGGTTACTTCCGCCGCGCCTACCTGGAACTGGGCGGCGTGATGTACACCGACTGGGCCTACCAGATCGCCTACGACTTCTCGCACAACTCCGGTGGTGACAACCGTTCCGAAGACGGCTACTTCGACGAAGCGTCGCTGGCCTACAACGGCTTCAAGCCGGTGTCGATCAAGTTCGGTCGTTTCGACCCTGAATTCGGTCTGGAAAAAGCCACCAGCTCCAAGTGGGTGACGGCGCAGGAACGTACCGCTGCCTACGACCTGGTCGACTGGACCAACTCGCACAACGGCGGCCTGGGTATCCAGGCGTCGGGTAACGCCGGCGATTCGCTGTATGGTTCGGTCGGTGCCTTTGCCAAGGACGCCACCAACCAGGACAAGGACGGCGACAGCACCAAGCAGTTCAACCTGCGCGGCGTCTTCGCGCCGATGCACGAAGCCGGCAACGTCCTGCACTTCGGTATCAACTACGCCCAGCGTGACCTTTCCGACACCGCTTTCGATGGTCGTATCCGCAGCCGTCTGGGCATGCGTGGGGTGAGCACCGACGGTGGTCAGGATGCCGGTACCAATGGCAACCGCCTGACCCTGGGTGGCCAGAACAACACCCCGGCCGGTGCCTACGACACCGACCAGGCCTGGGGGCTGGAAGCGGCCTGGGCCATGGGCCCGTTCTCGGTACAGGGCGAATACATCAAGCGTGAGGTCGAAGCCGACAGCGCCGCGTTCTCCGACATCAAGGCTGACGGCTACTACGGCCAGCTGGCCTACACCATCACCGGTGAGGCCCGTGGCTACAAGCTCGGCAAGTTCGACAGCATCAAGCCGTCGAACAAGCAGATCGGTGCCTGGGAAGTGTTCTACCGCTATGACCACCTGAGCGTCGATGACGACAACGGCGCGTTTGCCAACGTCAGCGATATCGAAGGCAAGGTCCACAACGTCGGCCTGAACTGGTACGCCAACGAGTCGATCAAACTCAGCGGCGTGTACGTCAAGGCCAAGGTCGACAATGCCCAGAACGCTGCCGGCGACGACAGCGGCGACGGTTTCGTAATGCGCGCGCAGTACGTGTTCTAAGCAACACCGCTCCTCATCCGTTAGATCTTCAGCCCCGCTTGCGCGGGGCTTTTTTTCGCCTGCGCGACGAGGCAGACTGCGTCAATGCCCAAGCTCATCCTGCAACACCTTGCCGAACTCACGCCTGCCACCTGGGATGCCCTGGTGCCGGACGAACAACCGTTCCTGCGCCACGCGTTTCTGTCCAGTCTGGAGGACAGCGGCAGCGTCAGCCGCAACACCGGCTGGAGCCCGGCGCACCAGTTGCTGACCGACAGCGCCGGGCAGTTGCGCGCCGCCTTGCCCGCCTATGTGAAAACCCATTCATTCGGCGAGTACGTATTCGACCACGGCTGGGCCGATGCCTGTGAGCGGGCAGGCATTGCCTATTACCCCAAGCTGCTCTGCGCCGTGCCGTTCTCGCCGGTGACCGGCCCGCGCTTGCTTGGCGACCCGCAGGCGGCGGCCGAGCTGGTGGATCAACTGACCGACGAGCTGTTCGAACAGGGGATGTCCGGCGCCCACATCAACTTCACCGATGCGCAGGCGGATGCGCTGATGCGCGAGCGCGAAGGCTGGATGGAGCGCCTGGGATGCCAGTTTCATTGGCGTAACCAGGGCTACCGCGACTTCCAGGATTTTCTCGACACCTTGAGCTCACGCAAGCGCAAGCAGATGCGCAAGGAGCGCGAACAGGTGGCGGGGCAGGGCATCGAGTTTTATTGGTTGCGCGCGGATGAACTGAGCGAGGCACAGTGGGATTTCGTCTTTGCCTGTTATGCCAATACCTATGCCGTACGCCGTCGCGCGCCTTACCTGACCCGGGAGTTCTTCAGCCTGTTGGCTGAGCGCATGCCCGCTGCGATTCGTGTGGTGATGGCTCGTCAGGGCGGCCGTGATGTCGCCATGGCCTTCAGCCTGGTCGGTGGTGGCAGCCTGTATGGCCGTTACTGGGGGTGCCTGGACGAATTCGACCGGCTGCACTTCGAGACCTGTTTCTACCAGGGCATGGACCTGGCGATTGCCGAAGGCCTGCAGCGTTTCGATGCCGGGGCGCAAGGTGAGCACAAGTTGATTCGCGGGTTTGAACCGGTGATCACCCGCTCCTGGCATTACCTGCTGCACCCGGGCTTGCGCCGGGCGGTGGAGGAATTCCTGGAGCAGGAGCGGGCAGGGGTGTTGGCGTATGCCGGGGAAGCGCGTTTGGCTTTGCCTTATCGGCAAGGTTGAGGGCCTCATCGCGGGGCAAGCCCGCTCCCACACTGGTCCTGTGTGGGAGCGGGCTTGCCAGCGATGAAGACACCACGGTGTTCAGTCGATCCCGACAAACCCCCCGGTCTGGTGATGCCACAACCGTGCATACAGCCCTTGATGCGTGAGCAATTCCGAATGGCTGCCCATTTCGGCAATCCGGCCTTTCTCCAGCACCACCAGACGGTCCATGCGGGCAATGGTCGACAGCCGGTGGGCAATGGCGATCACGGTCTTGCCTTGCATCAGGGTTTCCAGGCTCTCCTGGATTGCTGCTTCAACTTCCGAGTCCAATGCTGAAGTCGCCTCGTCCATGATCAGGATCGGCGCATTCTTGAGCAGCACCCGGGCAATGGCGATGCGTTGACGCTGGCCGCCGGAGAGCTTGACCCCACGCTCACCCACATGGGCATCGAAGCCGGTACGGCCCTGGGCATCGGACAGTTGCGGGATGAACTCGTCGGCACGCGCCCGGCGTACGGCTTCCCACAGCTCTTCTTCGGTGGCGTCGGGCCGGCCATACAGCAGGTTTTCGCGAATCGAGCGGTGCAGCAGCGAGGTGTCCTGGGTGATCATGCCGATCTGCGCACGCAGGCTGGCCTGGGTCACCTGGGCGATGTCCTGGCCATCGATGAGGATGCGCCCGCTTTCCAGGTCGTAGAGGCGCAGCAGCAGGTTGACCAAGGTCGACTTGCCCGCGCCGGACGGGCCGATCAGGCCGATCTTCTCGCCAGGGCGGATGTCCAGGTTCAGGCTGTCGATGATGCGGCTGCCCTTGCCATAGTGAAAACTGACGTTGTCGAACTTCACCCCGCCGCGATCGACCTTGAGCTTGGGTGCGCTCGGCGAGTCGGTGACGCTCACCGGCTGGGCGATGGTCTGCAGACCGTCCTGGACCATGCCGATGTTCTCGAAGATGCCGTTGACCACCCACATGATCCAGCCGGACATGTTGACGATGCGGATCACCAGGCCGGTGGCCAGGGCGATGGCGCCGACCGTGATCAGCGACTGGGTCCACAGCCACAGCGCCAGGCCCGTGGTGCTGACGATCAGCAGGCCGTTGAGGCTGGTGATGACCACGTCCATGCTGGTGACCACGCGGGCGGCCAGTTGGGTTTTTTCGGTCTGTTCGCTGATCGCTTCGCGGGCGTACTGTTGCTCGAAGTCGGTGTGGGCGAAGAGTTTCAGCGTGGCGATGTTGGTGTAGCCATCGACAATGCGGCCCATGAGCTTGGAGCGGGCATCGGAGGAGATGACTGCCCGGGCCTTGACCCGTGGCACGAAGTAGCAAAGTGCGCCGATGTAGCAGGCAATCCAGGTAATCAGCGGCAGCATCAGCCGCCAGTCGGCCTCGGCAAACAGCACCAGCGAGCTGATCGCATAGATCAGCACGTGCCACAGCGCGTCCACCGCCTGCACCGCCGAGTCGCGCAGCGAGTTGCCGGTCTGCATGATGCGCTGGGCGATGCGCCCGGCAAAATCGCTCTGGAAGAAGTTCAGGCTCTGCTTGAGCACGAAGGTATGGTTCTGCCAGCGGATCATGCTGGTCATCCCCGGGCTGATGGTCTGGTGTACGAGAAGGTCGTGCAGGCCGAGAAACACCGGGCGCAGAATCAGCGCCACCACCAGCATCCACAGCAGTTCGGCAGCGTGATCGCTGAAGAAATCAGGCGAAGGGGTGCCTTGAGCCAGGTCGATGATCCGGCTCAAGTAACTGAAAAGGGCCACTTCGATCAATGCGCCGATGAATCCGATCACCAGCAGCGCGGCAAAACTCGGCCAGACCTGGCGCAGGTAGTACACATAGAACGGCCATACCGTGGTGGGCGGCGCCGCAGTAGGCGCCTCACGGAAGATGTCGATGAGCTTTTCGAAGCGGCGAAACAGCATGAAAACGGTAACTCCTGTTCAGTTCGACCCTCGGGCCTGGTTCACGTCCCTGTGAAGCCCAAGGTCAGTCGATACGTTTGGCCGACTTGATGAACACCGGGTCGACCGGTACATCGCGCATGCCTTTTTTCATTGTGGTTGGCGAGTTGACGATCTGGTCGACCACTTCCATGCCTTTGACGACCTTGCCGAACACCGCGTATCCACGGTCGCGGCCCGGGTCGAGGAAGGCATTGTCGGCGACGTTGATGAAGAACTGGCTGGTGGCCGAGTTCGGGTCGGAGGTGCGCGCCATCGACAGGGTGCCACGGACGTTCTGCAGGCCATTGCTGGCTTCGTTGCGGATCGGGTCCTTGGTGGGTTTTTGCACCATCTGCTCGGTGAAACCACCGCCCTGGACCATGAAGCCCGGGATCACCCGGTGAAAGACGGTGTTGTTGTAGAAGCCGCTGTCCACATATTGCAGGAAGTTCTTGCTGCTGATCGGCGCCTTGGTTTCGTTCAGTTCGATTTCGATCTGGCCGAAGCTGGTATCCAGCAGTACATGAGGCGCTTTTTCGGCGGCCATCAGGCTGGTGGCGAAGACGACTGAACAGGTGGCGAGCAGGAGTTTTTTCAGCATGGGCTCAATGATCCTTGAGAGGTGGTGGACGCCGCCAGGAACTGCAGCAGCGTCTGATTGAATACGTGAGGTTGATCCAGGGGCGTAGCGTGCCGGGAATCTTCGATGACCGCCAGCCGTGCCTGTGGAATCAGGGCAACGTAGCGCTCTTTAAGTTGTACCGGGGTGTAATCCTGGTCGGCGCTGATGACCAGGGTAGGACAGCGAATCTGCCCCAGGCGTTCCGCCACGCCCCAGCCGACAATGGCGTCGAAACTGGCCAGGTACGCGCGTTTGTCGTTCTTGGCCCAGCGCTCGGCCATCTTGCGCCGCAAATCGGCCTGCTGCGGCTTGGGGAACAACCGCTCGGCCAGGCCCTTGCCGATGGTTTCGAGGCTCAACACCCGGGCCAGGGCCCAGCGCTTGGCCCACCAGATCCAGTCGCTGCGGCTGCGGCGCTTGACCTCCGGGGCGCTGTTGACGATGCACAGGCTGCGCAGCCACTCGGGGTGATCGACGGCAAACTGGAAACCGATCATGCCGCCCATGGACAGGCCGACCAGGTGCACCGGGCCGGTCTGCAACTGCTCGAGCAGGGCCAGCAGGTCGGCGCTGAAGCTGGCGATGCTGTAGCGCTCGCGCGGCTTGTCGGAGCGGCCGTGGCCACGGATGTCCATGAGGATCACCCGGTAGTGGTGGGCAAGCGTCGGCACCTGCATCTCCCAGTCCAGGCAGCTGGAGCCCAGGCCGTGCAGCAGCACCAGCGGCTCGCCCTGGCCGTATTCCTCGTAGTGCAGCGAGCAACCTTCATGTTCGAAGTAGGCCATCGGCGTGATTCCTGTCAGGCTTGGGCGGGCGCGGCGAAGGGCACATCCAGCGGTGCGGTGTCGAAGTTGCGCAGCAACTCGACGAGGATCTGCGTCGCCGGGCCCAGGGGTTTATCCTTGTTCGAGTAAAGGTAGAACAGTGGGTGGCGACTGCCACCCTGATCGAGCGGTAACGGCTTGAGCAGGCCTTCACGCAGCTCGCGTTCGATCAGGTGGCGCGGCAACCAGGCAAAGCCCAGACCGCTGCTGACGAAGGTGGCGGCGGTGGCCAGGCTGCCGACGGTCCAGCGCTGTTCGGCGCCCAGCCAGCCGACATCGCGGGGCTGCGCGCGGCCGGAGTCGCGGATCACCACCTGCAACTGGCTTTCCAGGTCCTGGAAGTTCAGCTCCCGACCCAGGCGGTGCAGGCTGTGTTCGGGGTGGGCAACGGCAACGAACTCGACCGAACTGAGCTCCGTGCCCAGGTAGCCGGAAATATTGAAGCCGCTGATGGCAAGGTCGGCGACGCCTTCATGCAGGACTTCCTCGACCCCGGACAGTACCTCTTCACGCAGGCGCACCCGGCAGCCACGGCTTTGCGGCATGAACGCACTCAAGGCGCGGACCAGGCGGGCGTTGGGGTAGGCGGCATCGACCACCAGGCGCACTTCGGCTTCCCAGCCCTGTTCCATATGGTGGGCCAGGTCTTCAAGCTGGCTGGCCTGCTTGACCAGTTGCCGCGAGCGGCGCAGCAGCACGTTGCCGGCCTCGGTGAGTACCGCCTTGCGCCCGTCGATGCGCAGCAGCGGTACGCCGAGCTGGTCCTGCATGCGTGCCACGGTATAGCTCACCGAGGATTGCGAGCGGTGCAGGGCCTCCGCGGCCTGGGCAAAACCACCGTGGTCGACCACCGCCTGCAGGGTCCGCCACTGATCCAGGGTTACGCGCGGCGCTTTCATCTTCGGCTCCTGTTGTCCTAAGCTGGCGCTCTTTCATGGAGAGCGTCGTATGAAGAAATGTTGTGCTGTATTGCTGGCCCTGCTTCCGCTCACGGCCCTGGCCTATCCCATCGACGTGGAAAAGGACATCGACGGCGTCAAGGTCGACTACACCACCTACGACACCGACCGTGATATCGGTTCGATCACCGTCAATAACTATGGCGACGTCGATGCGCAGTGCAAGGTGACTTTCCGCAACGGCCCGGAAGCGCCCCGGGTGCGCCGTGTGCTGGTGCCGGCGAAAAAAAGCGTCGATGCCACCGCCAAGTTCAACCGGGAAATCATCAAGCTGCGCATTGCCTTGAGCTGCAAACCGCAATAAAACAATTTAACTGATAGATTGGACCCAGTTTTTACGCTTTTTTATCGATAGGTCAATCATTAATCTTGCCTCCATCGACTTACCGAACTCGCCGATGGAGGCAAGCCCCATGTCCCGTGTACTCGTCATCGAAAGCAGCGCCCGCCAGCAGGACTCGATCTCCCGGCAACTGACCCGTGACTTCGTCAGCCAGTGGCAAGCCGCCCACCCGGCCGACCAGGTCACCCTGCGCGACCTGGCCGTCAACCCGGTGCCGCACCTGGATGGCAACCTGCTCGGTGGCTGGATGAAGCCCGAAGCCCAGCGCAATGCCGAAGAGCTGCAGGCCCTGGCCCGCTCCAACGAGTTGACCGATGAAGTGCTGGCGGCCGATGTACTGGTCCTGGCTGCGCCGATGTACAACTTCACCATCCCCAGCACCCTCAAGGCCTGGCTGGACCATGTACTGCGCGCCGGCATCACCTTCAAGTACACCGAAACCGGGCCGCAGGGCCTGCTGACCGGCAAGCGCGCCTACATCCTCACTGCCCGCGGTGGCATCCATGCCGGCGCCAGCAGCGATCACCAGGAACCCTACCTGCGCCAGGTCATGGCCTTTATCGGTATCCATGACGTGACCTTCATCCACGCCGAAGGCCTGAACATGGGCGGTGATTTCCACGAGAAGGGCCTGAACCAGGCCAAGGCGCAGCTCGCCGCGGTGGCATGAGCCGGCAATGAATTTTCCCGCCTGACACCTGTTGCTCCTTTGGGTGTACCTGCCCGGTCACTGCCTTGCGCATGACCGGGCTTTTTTATGGTGATTGCTGTGCGAGCAACTGTCTGTGGGAGCAACTGTCTTGATCAGGCTGTTTGCTCTCGCCAAGGGGTATTGTCCCGCAGCATTGCATTCAGCCTGACAATCAGCACCCGCATGCAAGCTACGAGTGCCACCTTGGCGCACTTGCCACGTGCCCGAAGTGCTTCGTAGCGTGCTTTAAATTCTGTGTTGTGACGGATGATGATCCAGCTCGACATGTACAGCACTCGCCTTACATGGGCCCGACCACCCCATATCTGGCGGTGCCCTCGATGGCTACCACTATCGTTGTTGTAAGGCGCTACGCCCACCAGAGCGGCGATCTGACGGCGGTCCAACTGCCCCAGTTCAGGCAGTGAGGCGAGCAGATTTGCGGCGGTTACTCGA